>NZ_CP024588.1:3262500-3568368 GCF_002754815.1 Roseomonas sp. FDAARGOS_362
CATGGCCAGGCTGAAGGTGGGGTAACACCCACTGGAGGGCCGAACCCACGCCTGTTGAAAAAGTCGGGGATGAGCTGTGGCTAGGGGTGAAAGGCCAATCAAACTCGGAAATAGCTGGTTCTCCGCGAAATCTATTGAGGTAGATCGTCGTCCGATTACCTTCGGAGGTAGAGCACCGGAAGGGCTAGGGGGCCCAAAGCCCTACCAAACCCTACCGAACTCCGAATGCCGAAGAGTACAGGACGGCAGACAGACAGTGGGTGCTAAGGTCCATTGTCGAGAGGGAAACAGCCCAGACCACCAGCTAAGGCCCCCAAATCGTGGCTAAGTGGGAAAGCATGTGAGACGGCCAAAACAACCAGGAGGTTGGCTTAGAAGCAGCCATCCTTTAAAGAAAGCGTAATAGCTCACTGGTCTAATAGCTGTCTTGCGGCGAAAATGTAACGGGGCTCAAGCCACGTGCCGAAGCTGTGGATGCATGCGCAAGCATGCGTGGTAGCGGAGCGTTCCGTAGGCCTGCGAAGGCAGACCCGTGAGGGCTGCTGGAGGTATCGGAAGTGCGAATGCGGACATGAGTAGCGATAAACAGGGTGAGAACCCCTGTCGCCGAAAGTCCAAGGGTTCCTGCGCAAGGTCAATCCGCGCAGGGTGAGCCGGCCCCTAAGGCGAGGGCGAAAGCCGTAGTCGATGGGAACCAGGTGAATATTCCTGGGCCTGACAGACGTGACGGCTGCAAAGCGTTGTTGCCCCTTATCGGATTGGGGCGGCAGCCAGAGCAGCCCAGGAAACAGCGCTGTCGATAAAGACCGTACCCGAAACCGACACAGGTGGACTGGTTGAGAATACCGAGGCGCTTGAGAGAACTATGCTGAAGGAACTAGGCAAATTACTCGCGTAACTTCGGGATAAGCGAGACCCCTTCTTGCGCAAGCAAGGTGGGGTGGCACAGACCAGGGGGTAGCGACTGTTTAGTAAAAACACAGGGCTCTGCGAAATCGAGAGATGACGTATAGGGTCTGACACCTGCCCGGTGCCGGAAGGTCAAGGGGAGATGTGCAAGCATCGAACCGAAGCCCCGGTAAACGGCGGCCGTAACTATAACGGTCCTAAGGTAGCGAAATTCCTTGTCGGGTAAGTTCCGACCTGCACGAATGGTGTAACGACTTCCCCACTGTCTCCAGCATAGACTCAGCGAAATTGAATTCCCCGTGAAGATGCGGGGTACCCGTGGTCAGACGGAAAGACCCTATGAACCTTTACTGCAGCTTCGCAGTGGTGCCAGGAAGGAACTGTGTAGGATAGGTGGGAGCCATCGAAACCCGGGCGCTAGCTCAGGTGGAGGCAACCTTGAAATACCACCCTGTTTCTTTCTGGCATCTCACTGAGCCCGGTCAGCCCGGGCCAGGACCCTGCGTGGTGGGCAGTTTGACTGGGGCGGTCGCCTCCCAAAGTGTAACGGAGGCGCGCGATGGTGGGCTCAGGCCGGTCGGACATCGGCTGTTGAGTGCAAAGGCATAAGCCCGCCTGACTGCGAGCGCGACAGCGCGAGCAGAGACGAAAGTCGGCCTTAGTGATCCGGTGGTCCCGCGTGGAAGGGCCATCGCTCAACGGATAAAAGGTACTCTAGGGATAACAGGCTGATCTCCCCCAAGAGTCCACATCGACGGGGAGGTTTGGCACCTCGATGTCGGCTCATCGCATCCCGGGGCTGGAGCAGGTCCCAAGGGTTCGGCTGTTCGCCGATTAAAGCGGTACGTGAGCTGGGTTTAGAACGTCGTGAGACAGTTCGGTCCCTATCTGCCATGGGTGTTGGAGACTTGCGAGGATCTGTCCCTAGTACGAGAGGACCGGGATGGACGTACCTCTGGTGCACCGGTTGTTCCGCCAGGAGCATCGCCGGGTAGCTAAGTACGGAACGGATAACCGCTGAAGGCATCTAAGCGGGAAACCAGCCTCAAAACCAGGTCTCCCCAAGGGCCGTGGAAGACCACCACGTCGATAGGCCGCAGGTGGAAGTGCAGCAATGCATGCAGCCGAGCGGTCCTAATCGCCCGATCGAACTCCATCACTCCCCCGCCGCCGCAGTCCCCCCAACAAGGGACACCGCGCGCAGCACCAAAGCGCACCCGCTCACACACACACACACATCACACCCGAACACACATCGCCCTCCCAGCGCCGCATGCCCACACACAACAGGGCCGCCCGGCACAGATCCTCCCATCACCCAACAGCATCAGGTCGGTACATACAAATCCAAGGTTCCCATCCGGTGGCCTGGTGGCCCTAGCGAGGCTGCCACACCCGATCCCATCCCGAACTCGGCCGTGAAACGCCTCAGCGCCCATGGTACTGCGTCTCAAGACGCGGGAGAGTCGGTCGCCGCCAGGCCGCCCGATGGGAACCTCCCACACCCCCCGACCCGATCGCCGCCCACGTCACCATCACACCATCACCCAGCGCGGGGTGGAGCAGCCCGGTAGCTCGTCAGGCTCATAACCTGAAGGTCACAGGTTCAAATCCTGTCCCCGCATCCAAACAAAAGCGGCTCTGTCAAAAAGAATACACGACAGCGCTCTTTCGCCCGTGCAGCATACGTACCTATGCGGCACGATCCCCCCTTCGACATCCTCAGGCTCGCAGCCGAAACCCGGCAGGCGGCCGTCAGCGACCCCTTCGGCAGTCCGGCTCTGGCCCTGGCGCTCCTGCTCAGCCGGCGCATGGATGACGGGGGGCTGTCGCGGGCGGAACTCGCGCAGCTTCTGCGTGACCTGGGGCAGTCCGCCTTTCGTGACCGCGCGGCACGGTTGCGGGAAGCCGTCGGTGTCGTTCCGATTGCCGAGACTGACCAGGCCCTGACGGCCCTCGCCACCCGGATCGCCCGGCCCGACCCCCAGGACAGCCCGGTGCGTTTCGCGGCCTTCGCCGTGGCTGCGGAACGTCCCCGTGCGGCCGCGGTTTTCACGGCCCATCCCACCTTCAGCCTCCCTCCCGTCACCAACAAGGCCCTGGCTGCCATGGCCAGTGGCGGCCCGGCGCCGGCTGAAGTGCTGCCGCTCCGCCCGGACGTACCGACCCTGGCCATGGAATTCGCCCAGGCCGCCGAGGCCATCATCCATGCCAGGGACGCGCTGGATCGCATGGCGGAGGCCTTCCTGAAAGTGGCGCGGGATTTCTGGCCGGACCGTTGGCTCCGCCTGGAGCCCAGACCGGTCATCCTGGCCTCCTGGGTCGGCTACGACACCGATGGGCGCACGGATATCGGCTGGCAGGATACGCTCCGGCTCCGCCTCTCCATGAAGCGGATGCAGCTCGAACGCCTGAAGCTCCAGCTCGATCCCCTCGATGAGGAAACGACCGGGCCCCTGCGGCAGCGCGTGGACGAAGCCCTCCTGGCCGTGGACGAGCAGATCGCCGCCTGCCCACCCTCCGGGCCGACGGAGCCCATGGCGGTGCGTGACTTCGCCCATAAGCTGGTGGGGCTGCGGGAGGCCGCGCTCGTTACCCCGGTCCCGCTGCTGGACCTCTTCGAAAGCGCCATCGCCGAGGCTGCGGACGAGGAAACCCGCATGGCCCTCTGCGTCGCCCGGGCCGGCCTCGCCGCACACGGCCTTTCCCTGGCCGGCACGCATGTCCGCCTCAATGCGGCACAGCTCCACAACGCCGCCCGCCTGCATTTCGCCGAGATCGGCGGCGACCCCGCCGACCCGGCCCGTCGTCGCGCCACCTTCGCCGCCGTGAACGAGGCCCTGCAGCATGTGAAGCCCGAGCCGGTCGATATGGGCGGCCTGATGGCCGAACAGGCCAGCGCGCTGCGCCTGATCATGACCGTCACCCAGATCGCCAAGCATGTGGACGCCTCGCAGCCCGTCCGCTTCCTGATCGCGGAAACGGAAAGCGGCCTTACCCTGCTGATCGCCCTGCTGCTGGCCCGGCTCTGCGGCGTGGAGGAGCATCTGGAGATCTCCCCGCTCTTCGAGACCGCCGAAGCCCTGGAACATCGCGGGGAACGCGTGGTCGAGGAGGCGCTCCGCTCTCCGGCCTGGCGGGACTACCTGCGCAAGCTGGGCCGGCTCTGCCTGCAGTTCGGCTATTCCGATTCCGGCCGCTATGTCGGCCAGGTCCAGGCCAGCCAGCTCATCGAGCGGCTGAAGCTGCGCGTCGCCGACCTGCTGGACCGCTACGGGCTGGGCGACCTGGAGGTCGTGCTCTTCGACACCCATGGCGAGGGGCTGGGCCGCGCCGGCCATCCGGACGGGCTGGCCGCCCGGCTGGACTATCTCGACCCGCCGGCGGTGCGGGCGGCCTTTGCCGCGCACGACACCCCGGTCCGCCTGGAGACGAGCTTCCAGGGCAGCGACGGCTACCTGAATTTCGGCACGCCGGAACTGGCCCAGGCCACCATCGCCCGGATCGCCGAACACGCCTTCGCCCCGGTCGAGGCGGACAGCGACCCCGTCTATGCCGAGGGCGGCTTCGCCAATGACCTCTTCGCCGGGGCCCGCGCCGCCATGTCGGCGCTGGTGGACGATCCGGGCTACGCCGCCCTGCTGGGCGCCATCGGCACGGCCCTGCTGGACCGGACCGGATCGCGCCCCGCCGCCCGGCAGAGCGACAGCGGCGGCCCCAACGTCATCCGCCATGTGCGGGAGCTGCGCGCCATCCCCAACAACGCCGTGCTGCAACAGCTCGGCTTCCTGGCCACGCTCACCCACGGCATGGGCGACGGCGCGTCGCGCGAACCCGACACCTTCGCCGACCTCCTCCGCCGCTCGCCGCGCTTCCGCAACGCCATGGCCTTCGTGCGCGCCGCCCTGCGCTGCTCCGACCCGGATGTGCTGCGCGGCTATGTGGCGAGCCTGGACCCCGGCATGTGGCTGGACCGCGCCGCCCATACACGCCGCGCCGGGCGCCCGGCGGCCCTGATGCGGGTGGCCCGGGCGCTGGAGGACCTCGGCCTGACCGATCCCACGCGCCGCGTCCTGCGCCGCCTTCTGGCCGACGACATCCGCCTGCGGGGCGCCTGGCCCAAGGAGGGCGGCTACGTCGCGCCCGCCATGAGCGACCGCCTCTTCGCCCTGCACGCGCTGCGGCTCTGCCTGATCCACCGGATCTGGCTGATCGCCGTGGAGATGCCGGATTTCTCGCCCCGTCACAGCGTGACGCGGGAAGGGCTGGTGCAACGCCTGCTACGCCTCGACGTGGAGGGTGCGGCCGATGTCTTCGACGCGGTCTTTCCGGTGGTGGAACCGGCCGGGGCCTCGCTGGATTTCGCCGAGCCGCCCACGCCACGCCACGGCGGCTATGGCCGTGAGCACGAGGAGATCACGGAACCCCTGCGCGAGCTCTTCGCCATGGTGCGTGAGGTCAGCGCCGTCGTGACGCTGGAATGCGACGCTTTCGGGTGATCCGTCTCCATCGGGAGTCGCGTGACGGGCCGCCAACATCCGGCAATGCCGCCGGAAGCGCCATGGCAGAAGATGTCATGAACTGTTCAAGGCGCCGCGTTCCGCCGGGATAGGCGCGGAGACCATCATCCATCCGGTCGTGTATCATCCATGCCGGAGCATACGAACATGCTCCTGGCAGAGATCCGTGTGCTCCACGGCAAAGTCTTCAACAACGACGACATCCGTGCCGGCCTCGCCAGCCATGATGCCGCATGGCTGGGCTGCTCCTGTTCCGCTGCCGGGAACTTGCTCTTCCCCGGAGAGAATCGCAGCATGCTCGTGGCGATGCCGGGACGCCCTGATGCGGATGATCCCGGCAGCGAAGGATCCCGGTGTCCGGACATTTTCCGGCAAGCAGCTTCATTCGCCAGGGAGAGCAGAATGGCTTACGCGACCATCAACCCATATACTGGCGAGACCGTGGCCACGTTCCCCGATGCGACGGATGCCGAGGTGCGCACGGCCCTCGACAAGGCGCATGCGGCGTTCCTGCGATGGAGGCAGACCTCCTTCGCCGAGCGTGGCGGCATCCTCCAGAACGCCGCCGACATACTGCGCCGTGACAGCGACGCCTATGCGAGGCTCCTGACCCTCGAGATGGGAAAGCTGCTGACCGAGGCCAAAGCGGAAGTGGAGCTCTCCGCCAGGATCTTCGAATACTATGTCCGCAATGCCGAGACACTGCTGAAGCCGGAAAAGCTGCCCGTGCTCGATCCGGCGGAAGGCGATGCGGTGCTGGTGCACGAGCCGCTCGGGGTCCTGCTGGCCATCGAGCCGTGGAACTTCCCCTATTACCAGATCGCCCGCATCCTCGCGCCGCAGCTCTCGGCGGGCAACACGCTCCTCCTCAAGCATGCCTCCAACGTGCCGCAGAGCGCCGCCGCCTTCGAGGCGCTGATGAGGGAGGCAGGCCTGCCGGAAGGCGCCTTCCGGAATCTCTATGCCACCCGCGACCAGATCAACCTGATCATCAACGACCCGCGCGTCCATGGCGTGGCGCTGACCGGATCGGAAGCCGCCGGGGCTGTCGTCGCGTCCGAGGCCGGCAAGGCGCTCAAGAAATCGACGATGGAACTCGGCGGGGCCGATGCCTTCGTCGTCCTCGCCGATGCCGACATGAAGAAGACCGTGGACTGGGCCGTGTTCGGGCGCCACTGGAACGGCGGCCAGGTCTGTGTGTCGTCCAAGCGCATGATCGTCGTCGACGAGGTCTATGACGCTTTCCTCGACGGCTACCGCAAGGGTGTCGCGAAGCTCGTCGCGGGCGACCCCTTCGATCCGAGGACGACGCTGGCGCCGCTTTCCTCGCAGAAGGCCGCCGACGACATCAAGGAACAGATCCGCAAGGCCGTTGGCCATGGCGCCAAGGCCGAGGAGGTCGGTCCGCCAGTGCCCAACCGGGGTGCCTTCGTGCAGCCGACCCTCCTGACGGAACTGGCTGAGAGCAATCCCGCCCGCTACTGGGAGTTCTTCGGTCCGGTCTCCATGCTGTTCCGCGCCAGGGACGAGGACGATGCCGTCCGCATCGCCAACGACTCCCCCTTCGGCCTCGGGGGCTCGGTGTTCACCGCCGATCCGGCGCACGGCTTCGAGGTCGCCCAACGGATTTCGACCGGCATGGTCTTCGTCAACCACCCGACCAAGGTGGAAGCGGACCTGCCCTTCGGCGGCATCCGCCGCTCCGGCTACGGCCGCGAGCTCCTCGGCCTGGGTCTCAAGGAGTTCGTGAACCACAAGCTGATCGATGTTGTCGATATCGAGGCCCCATTCTGAATTCGGCTGCCTTCCTGCCTCCGGGCCGGAAGGCAGTGTCGGGATGAACGAAAGAGAGAAGGAGAAGCAGCATGCCGACCAACGGGAAGGTCGCCATCGTCACGGGGGCGGGCCAGGGCATCGGCCTCGCCATAGCCGTCCGCCTCGCCAGCGACGGCTTCGCCATTGGCTGCCTCGACTATGACACGGATACCGCGAAGAAGGCCGCAGACACGATCCGGGCCGGCGGTGGCGAGGCACTGGATGTCAAGGCGGACGTCTCGCAACGCGACCAGGTCCTCCGCGCGGTGGACGAGGTCGTCGCCCGCTTCGGCCGCCTGGATGTCATGGTCAACAATGCCGGCCTCGGCCCGGTCACGCCGATCGAGGACATCACGCCCGAGATCTACCGCAAGGTGTTCGACGTCAATGTCGGCGGCACCTATTGGGGCATCCAGGCCGCGGTGAAGCATTTCAAGGCCCGCAAGCCGGCCAGGAAGGGCGACGTGGTCGGCAAGATCATCAACGCCTCCTCGCAGGCCGGTCAGGTCGGCAGTCCGGATCTGGCGGTCTATGGCGCCACCAAGTTCGCCATTCGCGGCATCACCCAGACCGCGGCCAGGGACCTGGCGCCGCTCGGCATCACGGCCAATGCCTATTGCCCGGGGATCGTGCGCACGCCGATGATGGAAGGCATCGCGCAGAAGGTCGCCGACGAGAACGGCAAGTCCCTGGAATGGGGCCTCGAGCAATGGGCCAGGAACGTGGCGCTCGGCCGCATCTCCGAACCGGAAGACGTGGCGGCCTGCGTTTCCTATCTCGCCGGACCCGATTCAAACTACATGACCGGCCAGGCCCTCATCATCGATGGTGGCATGGTCTTCAATTGATCTGTGGCGCTTCGGCCGGATCGCGGTCCGGCCGCACGCGCCAATGAACGGGAGGTCCAGGAACCTCAGCGTCCTGGCGGATGAGGGGGCCGGGGGAAAGGTGGAGCCTTGTCCCCCGGGACAGCGCAAGGTCCCTCACTCCCCCGGCCGGGCCAGCCATTCCCGCGCGGCCCGGTCCGCGCCGGAGGGCAGCGGGGCTTCCGGGTCGGTGATCCAGGCCAGGATGTCGCCGGCGACCACGGCCCGTTCCCGGTCGCGCAGCAGCATGTGATAACCCTGGGCATAGTAGGCGAGCCGCTGGTCCGCGCCTTCCGGCAGGCGGCGCAGGGCGGCGCGCACCGGCTCGGCCCGCACGATCTGGTCATGGGCGCCGTAGAGGATCAGCGCCCGGGCGCGGAACTCCGGCGCCGCCTTCACCGCCGCGTCCATCAGGTTCACCAGCCCATAGAGCGTGTCCACCCGGACCTCCTTGTAGGTGCGCGGGTCGTCGCGCCATCCGGCCGCGGCCTCGGGGTTGTCGGTCGGGGTGATGCCGGGGGCGGAGTTGCGGAAGCCGACCTTGGGGATGGTATGGGCAGCGAATTCCAGCAGGCCGCGCATCCAGGCGGGCATCTCCGAACGGCCCCAGAGGGCGGGGGCCACCAGGATATAGCCATCCGCCACCGGCGGGTCCTTCGAGGCGGCCGCCGCCACCGCGACCGCGCCGCCCATGCTTTCCCCCAGGATATAGAGCGGCAGGCCGGGATAGCGCCGCCGCAGCAGCCGGGAGGCGGCGGCGAGGTCGGTCTCCAGCGTCTCGGCACCGGGCCAGAGCGGCCAGTTCGGCGCCTCGCCGAAGCCCCTCTGGTCATAGGCGTAGAGGGCCACCCCGCCGGCGTTGAACAGCGGCGCCGCCATGCGGAAGGCGTTCCGGGCGGTGTCGCCGAAGCCATGGACCGCCAGGACCACCGCGTGGGGCGGGGCCTCCGGCAGCCAGGCATGCAGCGGCAGCCTCGCCCCGTCGGCCATGACCAGGCTGTCGGCCGCCAGTTCCGGCGGGGCCAGCGCCGGCCCGGCGGGGATCACCACCGGCGCGCAGGCCGCCAGCAACAGGCCGCAGAAAAGGAAGGCGAGATTCCGGCGGCTCCAGCCCCGGAAGCGGAACCCCGGGAGGCGACGGCCGGGACCGTTCAGCCGTGGTGCCAGACCACGTTCTCCGGCTCGGGCCCGGTCGGGTCGCAGCGCAGCCACTCGCCGTTCACCAGCGACCGGCCGGTCATCGCCAGGATGAAGCCCCAGTGGCTCACCACCACCGTATGCGCCCAGTCGTCCCGCAGCATCATGTCCAGGCGGAACTGCATCGCCCGGGCCGCCACGGCCTCCGGCGGCTCCTCCTCCTGCGGCCACCAGACCTCGTCGATCCGGGTGAAGTCGTGGTGCGGCCAGTCGGTCGAAAGCCGGCTGCAGGGCGAGCCGACATCGCAGGACAGGGCATAGCGTTCCCGCACCAGCGGCGTGATCAGCACAGGCAGGCCCAGCTTCTCCGCCAGGGGCGCCGCGGTCTGGAGTGCCCGCGTATAGGGGCTGGCCAGGATGCGGCGGACATCCTCCTTCGCCAGCGCCTCCGCCGCCGCCTGGGCCTGCTGGTGGCCCAGGGGTGTCAGGCGCGGGTCCGGGATGCCGGGGTCGGTCCTGGTGGCCGTGTAGTGGAGGTTGAACTCGCTCTGGCCATGACGCAGAAGGATCATGCCGGCAAATTGGCGACAGGGCGGGTTTCCGGCAATGGGCTTCGGCAGGCCCCCGGAGGCCGGCTCGCGAAAAAAGCTCCCTGGGGTGCCGCCACAGGGCGGCACAGGGGGCAACCGGCGTTGCGTTAACAGACGTTCATCCCCATTTTCCCTCTTCAGAGAGAGGAGACCACAGATGCAGGGCGGCTTCCCCATCGACCTGATCCTGTTCGCGATGGTCGCGGCCTTCCTTGTGCTGCGTCTTCGCTCCGTGCTCGGCCGGCGCACCGGCTTCGAGCGTCCGCCCGAGGCGCGCCCGGCCGCCGGCTATCCGCCCCGGGTGATCGAGGGCGATGCCAGCGAGGCGGTGGCCGCTCCGCCCGCGCCGCAGCGCCACGCCGTGCCCGACGCGCAGGGCCCGGTCGGCCAGGCCCTGGCCAACATCCAGAAGACCGATCCTTCCTTCTCGGTCCAGAACTTCCTGGGCGGGGCGGAAACAGCCTTCCGCATGATCGTCGAGGCCTTCGCGCGCGGCGACCGCGACACGCTGCGCAGCCTGCTCGGCCCGGAAACCTTTGCCGGCTTCGAGGGCGCCATCAAGGCGCGCGAGGAGGCGGGCGAGACCCAGCGCACCGAGATCCGGCACATCCACGAGGTCACGGTGGAGGGCGCGGAGCTTCGCGGCTCCGTGGCGGATGTTACTGTCCGCTTCGTGTCGGATCAGGTGAACATGACCCTGGCCGCCGACGGCAAGCCCGTCACGGGCACCGACAGCGTGACTGAGCTGAAGGATCTCTGGACCTTCCAGCGCGACCTGAAGAGCGGCGATCCGACCTGGCGGCTGGTGGATACCCGCTCCGTCTGAACGGCGTTGCCGATCCCGGGCCGGCAGCGATGGCCGCGCCCGGGATCGCTTCCCTTTCCCGGCCAAAGCGATCCCTCCTTCCCGCCTGCTCCCTGGCAGGAGCGGCATGGCGATCCCGGGTTGTCGCTTCATGATCCCCGGTGTCTGGCTTCCTCCTTGCCAAACCATTGTCCGGGCAAGGCTTCTTCGCTTCCCGATCTTGGCCCGCAGGGCGTGAGCCACTCTGAAGCCCGTTTCACCAGATGCCCTGAGCAGAAAGTGCTTGATGATTTTTGTTTTCTGTTTCTAAAAAACGATCCGACTTTCCCGCTGAAGACCGATTTCTGCTCAGAGGTCCGGAAGAACAGGCTGCCGCATGATGCTCCCCCCGCCACATCCCCGCCGAAAGCCGACGATCTGGCACCGGGGCCGCATCCGTGGCCTCCCCGCCCTTTCCCTGCTGGCCCTTCTGGCCACCGGCGCGCTTGCCGCGCCGCTGCTCCCTTTCCCCGTCCAGGCCGCCGAAGGCTCCATCCTGCGGTCGCAGCAGGACACGCCCGCGCTGCGGCAGGCCCGGACGCGCCTGCCGGCCCTGGAGGCGGCGCTCGGGCGCTCCGCGCAGGGGCCCGGGCCACGCGGCATGGTGCAGCGGCGGATGGAGAAGCAGCGGCAGATCGCCCGTGACGAGGCCCGGGCGCGCGGCGTCGCCCTGCCGGCGGCGAAGCTGGCCGGGGCCGGCGTGGCGGGAGGGCTGCTGGCCGGCACCGCACGCCCTGCCCTGTGGAGCGAACTGCCCGGCTGGGAAAGCGACGCGGTGGGCGAGGCGATGCCGGCCGTGCTGGCCTCCTGCCGCGCCGTCAACGCCGGCGCCCCCGATGCCTGGCGCCGGTCCTGTGATGCCCTGTCCCAGGCCTGGCGCAACCTGCCGCCCGTGCCGGCCCGCGCCAGCGGCGCCCGGCTGCGCGAGGCGCGGCAGCTTCGCGATGCCCGCCTGCGCGATGCGCTGGAGGAGAACTTCATCCCCACTCCGGTCGGGGAGGGCCTGCTGACAGGCTATTACGAGCCGGTGCTGCGCGGCTCCCGCATCCGGGTGGGCGATTTCCAGACCCCGCTGCACGCCCCGCCCTCCGAGCATGTGCAACTCGGCCAGGGCGATGGCCAGCGCCCCCTGCACGGCCAGATGATGGACGGCAAGCTGCAGCCGCTGCCGGACCGCGCCGCCATCCAGAACGGCGCGCTGGACGGGCGTGGGCTGGAGCTTGTCTGGGTGGACGACCCGGTCGAGGCCTTCTTCCTGCAGATCCAGGGCTCCGGCCGCGTGGTGCTGCCGGACGGCAAGATGCTGCGCCTCGGCTATGCCGGGCAGAACGGCCAGCCCTACCGTTCCATCGGCCGCTCCCTGATCGACCGGGGCGACGTCGCGCCGGAAAACATGTCCGCCGATGCCATCCGCCGCTGGATGACCAAGGTGGGCTATGACCGCACCGCCGCGCTGATGGCGGAGAACCCCTCCTACATCTTCTTCCGCGTCAACCAGGGCCTGCGCCCCGACCAGGGGCCGCCCGGCGCCATGGGCATCCCGCTGACGCCGGAACGCTCCATCGCCGTCGATCCCTCCGTGGTGCCGCTGGGCGCCCCGGTCTTCGTGGCCGGCGGCAACATCCGCCGCCTCGTCGCGGCCCAGGACACCGGCGGGGCCATCCGCGGCCCCGGACGCGGCGACCTGTTCCGCGGCTGGGGACCGGAAGCCGGCAAGCGCGCCGGCAACCTGCGCGAGCCGGTGCGGATGTGGGTGCTGATGCCCCGGGCGAATGCCCTGGTGGCGGATGGGAGTCGCTGAGGCGAGCGGCGGCTTCTCCCGGCCCTTCCACTTCGCGCACACTTCCGGAGGCGAGGCACCGTCCCGCCCGCCCGGTCCCCGTTGCGCGGGGCTCGACCGGCGTCCGCGATGGCCGTCGGGCTGTGGCCCGGTTCCTGGGAACCCATCCCCAACCGTGCGCCGGGTGAGCCTGCGACGCATGGTGCCCGCCCCGGCGAGAAGATGAAAGCAGGGGCCCCGCGGCGCGGCGGCCCGGGCAGCAGGCCGGGCCTTCCCCGGCAACGGGCGGGCGCTCCCAACCCGTCGGAGACACCATCCTCCCCGCCTCTTGCGCCGCGCCGCGGAAAACCGCACCTCTTTCCGCTTCCAACCGTCCCCCCAGACACCCCAGACTAGGCAAGACCATGGCTTCCCCTCTTTCCCTGGCCCCGCAGGCGCCGGACCCGTCCTTTGCCGAGCTGCTGGCGCAGCGGCCGCAGCTCACTGCCCATGCGCAGGACGGGCTGTGCCTGGAGGAAGTGCCGCTCGCCGCCATCGCGGCCAGGGTGGGCAGCCCGGTCTGGGT
This sequence comes from Roseomonas sp. FDAARGOS_362, assembly GCF_002754815.1. Classification (GTDB taxonomy): domain Bacteria; phylum Pseudomonadota; class Alphaproteobacteria; order Acetobacterales; family Acetobacteraceae; genus Roseomonas; species Roseomonas mucosa. Next base: position 3,275,527 of record NZ_CP024588.1, read on the forward strand.
CTATTCCGCCAGCACGCTCCGCCGCCGGACGCGTGCGCTGCGCGAGGCCCTGGCCGGGGCAGGGCTCGACGCCACGATCCACTACGCCATGAAGGCCAACGACAACCTTGCCGTGCTGCGCCTGCTGGGCGCCGAGGGCGTCGGCACCGACGTGGTCAGCGGCGGGGAGCTGCATATCTCCGAGGCCGCCGGCATCGGCGCCGCCCGCAGCGTCTTCTCCGGCGTCGGCAAGAGCGAGGCCGAGATCCGCACCGCGCTCGCCGCCGGCATCTTCCAGATCAACGCCGAAAGCGCGGAGGAGGTGGAAATGCTTTCCGCCATCGCCGCCGCCATGGGCCGCGAGGCCCCGGTGGCGATCCGCGTGAACCCGGACGTGGATGCCCGCACCCACGCCAAGATCACCACCGGCAAGGCGGAGAACAAGTTCGGCGTGGCGCTGGACGATGCCGCCGCCCTCTATGCCCGCATGGCCGCGCTGCCCGGCATCCGCCCGATCGGCATCGCCGTCCATATCGGCTCGCAGATCACCGAGGGCATGTCCGCCTACCGCGCCGCCTATGCCAAGGTGGCCGAGCTCGTCACCGCGCTGCGCAACCGCGGCCTGCCGGTGGAGCGGGTGGATTGCGGTGGCGGCCTCGGCATCCCCTATCGCGACGAGACCGCGCCGCTGCCCGAGGCCCTGGCCGGCGCCATCGCCGGCACGCTCGGCCCCCTCGGCCTGCCGGTGATGATCGAACCCGGCCGCTGGATCGCCGGCCCCGCCGGGGTGCTCCTGTCCCGCGTCATGCTGGTCAAGCGCGGCGCCACCCGCCGCTTCGTGGTGCTGGATGCGGGGATGAACGACCTGATGCGCCCAGCCATGTACGAGGCCTGGCACGGCATCCTGCCCGTCGCGCCGCAGGCCTTCCACGCCCCGCTCTCGCCCGCCGACGTGGTCGGCCCGGTCTGCGAGACCGGTGACACTTTCTCACGTGGAAGGGGCTTGCCCGAACTCGCGGCGGGCGATCTCGTGGCCTTCCTGGATGCCGGCGCCTACGGGGCTTCGATGTCCTCCACCTACAACGCGCGCCCCCTGGCCGCCGAGGTGCTGGTGGACGGGGCGCGCTGGGCCCTGGTGCGGGAACGCCAGAGCCTCGACGACCTGCTGGCCCACCAGCGTCTGCCGGAGTGGATGGGATGACCGATCTGCCAGAGGGCGTTTCCCGGAGACTGCACCGCCAGCGGCGCCTCGCGCGGCTGGCCCTGCTCTGGGAGGCCCTCTGGCCCCGGGCCTGGCCGGTGCTCGGCGTGCTCGGCCTCTTCCTGCTCGCTGCCCTGTCCGGCCTTTTCCTGCACCTGCCCCTCTGGGCGCATCTCCTGCTGCTGCTGGGCTTCGCCGCCGCCCTGGCCCGGGCCGCCTGGCGCGCCATACGCGGCTTCGCCGCCCCGGCTCCCGCGGCGGCCGACCGCCGCATCGAGGCCGCCTCCGGCCTGCGCCACCGTCCCCTCGCCACGCTGGGCGACCGCCCCGCCGGCGAGGACCCCGCCGCCCTCGCCCTGTGGCAGGCCCATCTCGCCCGGCAGGCGGCGCGGCTTCGCGACCTGCGCGTCGGCGCGCCCCGGCCCGGCCTGCCGGCGCGCGACCGGCGGGCGCTGCGCCTGGGCCTTGTGGTGGCCCTGGCGGCGGGCTTCGTGGTGGCGGGGGACGAGGCGGGCGAGCGCATCCGCCGTGCCCTGCTGCCCAGCCTGGGCCAGCCCGCCCCGGTTCCCGGCCTGAAGCTGGAGGCCTGGGTGACCCCGCCCGGCTATACCGGCGTCGCGCCGCTCTTCCTGCAGCCTGGCAGCCCCGGATTCAGCGTCCCCGCCGGCTCGGCGCTGCGCGTTGCCCTGTCCGGCGGCCAGGGCGGTACGCCGGCGCTGCGCCTGGGCGGCAAGGACCTTGCCTTCGAGACACTGGACCGCAACAGCTTCGGCATCGAGGCGCCGCTGGAGAATGGCGGCCGCCTCGCCATCCGCCGTGACGGCGCCGAACTCGCGGGCTGGGAGGTCTCGGTCCAGGCCGATGCCCCGCCCAGCATCGCCTTCGCCGAGCCGCCCGGCCCGGCGCCGCGCAGCCATGCGCTGCGCCTGCCCTGGACCGCCGAGGACGACTGGGGCGTCGCCGCCGCGCGGGCCGAGATCCGCCTGGAGGCCCGCCCGGGCGCCGAGCCCCTGACCGTGCCCCTGACGCTTTCCGGCAGCAACCCGCGGCAGCAGCGCGGCACCGCCCAGCCCGATCTCAGCGCCCATCCCTGGGCGGGGCTGCCGGTGCAGCTCCGGCTGGTGGCGCGCGACGGTGCCGGCCAGGAGGGCCGGTCGGAGGAGATGACGCTCATCCTGCCGGAGCGTCCCTTCACCCATCCGGTGGCGAAGCTGCTGATCCAGTTCCGCCGGATGCTTTCCCTGTCGCCGCAGGTCCGCGCGCCCGTCGTGGCCGGGCTGGAGGGCGTGCTGTCCGCGCCCGAGGCCTTCGACGACGACACCACCATCTTCCTGGCACTGAGCGCCGCCCGCAGCCGCCTGATCCGGGACCGTCGCCCCGGGGCGGTGGACGAGACCCAGGCCATCCTCTGGGACACCGCTCTGGCGCTGGAGGAGGGGCGGACCGACCGCACCGCCCGCGCGCTGGCGGAGGCGCGCAAGGCCCTGGAGGAAGCCCTGCAGCAGCGCGACCCGGACCAGGGCGAGGCGGAGCGCCGGGCCGAGATCGAGAAGCGCGTCCAGGAGCTGCGCGAGGCGATCGACCGGCACCTCCAGGCCCTGGCCGAGAAGCTGAGCCGCGAGAATGGCGAGGCCGTGCCGCGCGAGGAAGCCCGCCGCCTGGACAACCGCGAGCTCGACCGTCGCACCCGGCGCATGCAGGACGCCGCCCGCCAGGGGCGCGAGGAGGATGCGCGGCGCGAGCTGGCGGAGATGGAGGAGATGCTCAAGGCGCTGGAGGAAGGCCGCGTCGCCCGCGCCGACCGGGAGCAGCAGCGTCAGCAGAACCGCCAGCGCGGCCAGGGCCAGATGAGCGTGATGCAGGACATGGTGCGGCGGCAGGCGGAGCTGCTGGACCGCGCCCATCGCCGGGAACAGGAAAGCGAGGCGGAGGAAGGCCAGGACCGCCCGTTCGGCCCGAATCCCCTGAACCCGATGAGCCGGGCCCGGCCCCCCGGCCCGCAGCAGCGCCAGGGCAGCCGCGACCCTGCCGGCCAGAACCCGCAGGGCCAGAACCCGCAGGGCCAGAACCCGCAGGGCCAGAACCAGGCCAGCCGTGATGGCCAGCAGCCTGGCGAGGCCGAGGCGCAGCGCGACGGACGCACCCAGCGGGCCCTGCGCCGCGCCCTGGGCGAGCTGATGCAGCAGTTCGGCGACCTGACCGGCGAGATCCCCGAGCCGCTCGGCCGCGCCGACCAGGCCATGCGGCAAAGCGCCGAGGCCCTGCAGGCCGGGCGCGACCCCCAGGCGCAGCAGCAGCAGGCCCTGCGCGAGCTGACCGAGGGCGGCCGGCAGATGGCCCAGGCGATGCGGCGCCAGTTCGGCCCCGGGCAGCAGGGCGACGGCCAGCAGGGCGAGGGGGAAGGCGAGGGCGAGGAAGGCGATGGCCCCGGCATGGCCGGCAACCAGCCCGGCAACGGCCAGGACGGTGGCCAGGGCCAGGACCAGGCGAGCGGCCAGGGCCGCGGCCGCGACCCGCTCGGCCGTTCGACGCGCGAGAATGCCGGCTCGGCCAGCGACGGCAACGACACCCGCGTGCCCGATCAGGCGGAGATGCTGCGCACCCGCCGCATCCAGGAGGAGCTGCGACGCCGCGTCGGCGAGCGCGAGCGCCCGGCGCAGGAGCTGGACTACTACGACCGCCTGCTGCGGCAGTTCTGAGCCAGCCCGTACGGTAGCCTCCGGGGAAAAGGCAGGGCCTTTCCCCCGCCAGGCGCAACGCCGGGTCCGTCCCTCAGGCGGCCAGCCACTCCGCGAAACCCGCCGCCACCGCCTCCGGCGCCTCCAGGGAGGGCAGGTGCCCCACGCCCGGCAGCAGCATCGCCCGCGCGCCCGGCACCGTCTCGGCGATCTCCTGCATCCGCGCGGGCGGGCAGAGCCGATCCTCCTCGCCGCTGATCAGCAGCACCGGCACCTGGATCGCCGCCAGCCGTGGCCGGCTGTCGGCGCGGTGGATCAGCACCGCCGTCTGTTCCCGCAGCACCGCCGGGCCGAGCGTGTCGGCCATGTCGCAGAGCAGGTCGAAAAGCGCCGCATCCTCCCGCCGTGCCGCAGGCACCGCATCGGGCCAGAACTCGCGCGCCACCATGGTGCGCGCCCCCTCGCGCTCCATCGCCTCCAGCAGGCGGAAGCGCGCTGGCGCCTTTTCCAGCGCGTCCGGCCGCGCATCCCCGGCCAGCAGGGCCAGGCGTGTGATCCGCTCCGGCGCCTGCGCCACCATCTCCAGCGCCACCATGGCCCCCAGTGCCGCCCCGGCCAGGGCGAAGCGCGGAGGCGCATGGCGCAGCAGCCGCGCCGCGAGGTCGGGCGCGCTGCGCGCCCCGCGCAGCGCCGCCACATGCGCGCCAGCATAGCGGTCCCGCTCCGGCACCAGGGCCCAGAGCCGCTCCTGCACCGGCCCCCAGAGCCGTGCGTCGCACATCAGTCCGGGGAGCAGCAGGAGCGGATCGGCCATGACGGTCAAACGTTCCGCGCCGCCGCCAGGTTGACCCGCGCCCCGCCGGCGAGGAAGCCGACATCGTATCCCGGGTTCACGAGCTGGAAGCCCTCCTTCGCCCGACGCCCCGCCGCCGGCCCGTCGGAGCAGAAGATCCCGGCGATCTTCCCGGCGGCGCGGCTGCGCGCCAGCACATGCGCGATGGCCGTGCCGGCGCGCGTCCCGGCCTCCGGCTCGGAGGACGGCCGCTCGCCCATCTCGATGCAGAGGTCGTTCGGCCCGACGAAGACGCCGTCGATTTCCGGCAGGGCGAGGATCGCGTCGATCTTCGCCACGCCGCCCCGGGTCTCGATCATCGCCAGGGCCAGCACCTCGTCGTTCGCGCGATCGAAATAATCCGGGCCGCCATAGAGCATCCCGCGCGCCGGGCCGAAGGAGCGCCCGCCGCGCGGGCCATAGCGGCAGGCCTCCGAGAAGCGCCGCGCCTCCTCCGCCGAGTTCACCAGCGGGCAGATGACACCATAGGCCCCGGCATCGAGCGCCTGCATCACCAGCCCCGGATCGTTCGAGCGCACCCGCAGCAGCGGCTGCGCCGGCGTGGCGGAGATCGCCTGGAGCATCGCCGCCGCGGTCTCGAAGCCGATCAGCCCGTGCTGCATGTCCACGGTGACACAGTCATAGCCCGCATGGCCCAGCAGCTCGGCCGCATAGGGGGCGGGGATGCCGCACCAGCCGTTCATCGCCGCCCCGCCCGCGCGGGCGATCTCGCGGACGCGGTTCGGGCGCATCAGCGGCCCTCCCGCCCGGCGGGTTTGGCCGGACCGGGGCGGGGAGCGGATCTGACGGGGATCGATGCTGGCATGGGCGTTCCTTTCCGGGGCCGCCCGGCCCGGGATGGGGCCGGGGGCATGGAAGGCTCTCCCCGTGGCGTCCGGGCGCGGGCAGCCCGGACGCGGCGCGGGCCTTCCTTGTTCCACCGAGGCTAGCGCAGGACAGGGCCGCGAAGAAGCCCGCCCTCTGCGGATCGGCGCACGGCCCCGGCCTGTCCGTCCCGGACGGGCACCCGTCCCGCGTGCCCGGTGGGGAGCCGCGCGCCCGCTGGCCCTACTTCGCCGGCCGCAGCCCCATCGCCCGCGTCTCCTCGTCGGCGCGCGGCGTATAGGCATAGCCCTTGCGCATCGCCCAGACGCTCTTCTGCAGGTGCAGCGGGATGATGGCGACATCCTCCATCGCCATCTTCATCGCCTTCTGCATCAGCCCCTCGCGCGCCTTGTCATCCAGCGTGCCGAGCGCCTGCTGCACCAGCTTGTCGAATTCCGGGTTGGAATAGCGCCCGTAGTTCGACAGCCCGCGCCCCAGCGCCGGGTCGCGCGTCCCCAGCACCGCCTTCAGCGAGGAGGAAGGCTCGCCCGTGGAGTTGCTCCAGCCCAGCAGATAGGCCGAGGCCTCGAAGCGGTTCAGCCGCCCGATCACCGTCGCCAGCGGCTGCGCCTCCACCCGCGTCCTCACCCCGATGCGCGTCCACATCTGCGCCACGGTCTGCTGGATCTGCGCGTCGTTGACGTAGCGGTCGTTCGGCCCGCGCAGGATGATGCTGAGGCCGTTGGGATAGCCCGCCTGGGCCAGCAGCTCCTTCGCCCGGTCCGGCGCGAAGGCGGGCACGGGGATGGAGGGGTCGTAGCCGAAGACGCCCGGCGGCATGAACTGGCCGGAGGGCAGCGCCGCGCCCTCCATGACGCGCGACACGATGGCCGGCCGGTTGATGGCGATGCTCAGCGCCTCGCGCACCCGGTGGTCGCGCAGCGGGTTCTTCTCCAGCTTGCCGCCATCCGGCCCGGCGATGTCGGGCGAGCCCTCCTGCCGCTCCTCGTCCAGGCCGAGGAAGATCAGCCGCGTGCTGTTGGCCTCGGCAACGGTCAGCCGGTCGTCCTTGCGCAGCCGCGCCGCATCCGCCGTGGGCACCGCGTCGATCAGCGCCACGTCGCCCGAGAGCAGCGCCGCCACCCGCGCCCCGTCATTGCTGATGATGCGGTAGTCCACCGTTTCCCAGGCCGGCTTCTCGCCGTAGTAGCCGTCGTCGCGCGCCAGCTTCACCCGGTTGTTCGGGTCGTAGGAGACGAACTTGTACGGCCCGGTGCCGATCGCCGCCTTGCCGCTGTTGAAATCCGCCGTGCTGGAATTCGCCGCGACGGAGCGCGAGACGATGAAGATGTTCGCCAGGTTGGCCGGCAGCAGCGGCGAGGGGCCGTTGGTCTTCAGCCGGACGGTCAGCGGGTCCACCACCTGCACGTCGGCGATGTCGCGCGTATAGACGGAGAAGGAGCTGGGGCTCTGCACCATCGGCACGCGCTCCAGCGAATAGGCCACGTCCTCCGCGGTGAAGTCGGCGCCGTTGTGGAACTTCACCCCCGGCCGCAGTTTGAACTCCCAGGTGGTGTCGTCCACCAGCTTCCAGGATTCCGCAAGGTCCGGCACCACGCGCGACTTCTCGTCGCGCTGCACCAGCCGGCTGAAGATGTGCGACGACAGCATGATGCTGGGCGTCAGCGTGTAGTAGTGCGGGTCGATGCTGGCCGGCGGCGCGCTGACCGCGAGCGACAGCGGCTCGGCCTGGGCGGGGGCCGCGGCAAGCGTGCCGCAGAGCGGCAGGAACAGCGAGGCGAGCAGCGCCGCGCGGCGGGAAACTGTCTTGATCATCGGCCGTGTTCTTTCCGTTGTCGGTTCCGCCCGGCCCCATGGGACGCGGATGGCGGTCCCGGCGGCGGGCATGGCGCGGCACGCCCCATCCGCCGGGAAGGCAGGCCCGGCCGCCAGGGCGCCGGGCCGTGGAAGGTCATCGCGTCCCTCAGGCCGCCCGCGCCTCCTCCTCGCCCGCCCAGCCCAGCTCATGCCGCACCAGGCTCGCCCAGTAGGCCGCCCCCGGCGCCAGCGCCTCGTCGTTGAAGTCGTAGAGCGGCGTATGGACGTTGTGGAAGCTGCCATCCGGGTTCACGCCGTTGCCGATGCGGATGAAGGCACCGGGCTTCTCGCGCAGCATGAAGGCGAAGTCCTCGCCGCCCGTGCTCATCGGGATCTCGCCGACCTTCGCGGCGCCCACCACCGCCCCGGCGGCGGCGCGCGCCACCCCGGTCTTCTCCACGTCGTTCACGGTGGGGATGCAGAGCGGCTGGTACTCCAGCTCCGCCGTCACGCCATAGGTCGCGGCCAGCCCCTCGGCCAGGTCGCGCAGGCGGCGCCGGATGGTCTCCTGCGTCCTCTGCTCGAAATACCGCGCCGTGCCGCGCACCAGCACCCTGGACGGCATCACGTTCGGTGATTCCGGCGTGCCGCAATGCACATGCCCGACGCTTACCGCCGCGGGCTCCGTCGGCGCCAGCGAACGCGCCACGATGGTGTGCACGCCCAGCAGGAAATGCCCCAGCACCACCGTCGCATCCGTCGCCAGATGCGGCGCCGCGCCGCCATGCCCACCGGTGCCGGTGAAGGTCACGCCCCAGAAATCCGCCCCCGCCAGGTTCGGTCCCGGGCGGATCGCGAACTGCCCCACCGGGATGCCGGGGCTGTTGTGCATGCCATAGACGGCATCGCAGGGGAAACGCTCGAACAGCCCGTCGCGGATCATCGCCGGCGCGCCGGTCCCGGCCTCCTCGGCCGGCTGGAAGATCAGCTGCACCGTCCCCGCGAAGTCGCGGTTCGCGCTCAGGTACTTCGCCGCGCCGAGCAGCATGGCGGTGTGCCCGTCATGGCCGCAGGCATGCATCTTCCCCGGCACGGTGGAGGCATGCGGCAGCCCGGTCCGTTCCTCCATGAAGAGCGCATCCATGTCGGCGCGCAGCCCGATCGCCCGCTGCCCCGGCCGGGTGCCGCGCAGCGTGCCGACCACGCCCGTGCCGCCCACGCCCTCGGTGACCTCGTCGATCCCCCATTCGCGCAGCTTCGTCGCCACCAGCGCGGCGGTGCGATGCTCCTCGAAGCGCGTCTCGGGATGGGCATGGATGTCGCGGCGGATGGCGATCAGCTCATCCTCGAATCGCTTGATCGCATCCAGGGGCGTTTCGGTCACGGCGTATCCTCGTTGCGCGGACGCCGGCACGGCGGCGCCGGGCGTCACGGGATTGTCTCGGAACGGCGCGGACCGTGCCTCCGCCGGCGCAGCGGGTCAATCGAGGCCGGGCGGATTCCGCCCGGGATTCCCGGCCCCGTCCCAGGGGGGGGGCGGCACGCCGGGGCAGCGCCATCAGGCGGCGGGGCGCAGCGTCACCGTCCAATGGAAGCGCCGCGCCCGCCCCGGCTCCAGCAGGATCACGCCTGGCTTGCCGGCGAACTCCCCATCCCAGCCGAGCGGACTGGCATGGCCCGCCCAGGGCTCCAGGCAGAGGAACTCCGCCCCCGGCTTGGACCAGAGTCCGAAATCCTCGTAGCCCTCCCACACCATCTCCAGCATCGCGCCGCCCGGGCCGTCATAGCGCAGCGCATGGGCGGGCAGCCGCGTCATCACCAGCGCGTCCTTGCGGAACAGCTCGTCCTCCAGCCGCAGCCGGCCCTGGCGCAGTGGCAGGACCTCCGCCCGGTCGAGCAGCCCGTTGGACAGCCGCCGCACCGGCAGGCTGTCGCGCAGCGTGCCGGGCGGGACCGCGGCATCGGGCAGGAAGGTCACGCCATGCTCCTCCCGCGCCCCGCCGCGCGGCAGCGGCCAGGCGAAGGCCGGATGCGCGCCGACCGAGAAGGGCAGGGGCGCCTCGCCCGTATTCGCCACCGTCACGGTGCAGGCCAGCGCGGATTCGGCCACGGCGAAGGCGACATCCAGGGTGAAGGGAAAAGGATAGGCCGCGAGCGTTTCCGCATCCTCCGTCAGGCGCAGCGCACAGGCCGTCTCGGTCAGGGCGAGCCAGGTGAAGCGGCGGTCCCGGGCGAAGCCGTGCTGCGTCATCCGGCTCGTCCCGCCCGCATGGCGCAGCGTGTCGCCCGGCAGCCGGCCGACGATGGGGAACAGCACCGGCGCATGGCGCGGCCAGGCCGGTCCCGCCTGCCAGAGCCATTCCTCGCCGGAGGCATCGCGCAGGGACTGGAGCTCGGCGCCCTGGATCGAGATCACCGCCCGCAGCGTTCCGCTGCCGATCCCGTGCCGCTCCAGCCTGTCCTGTTCCATCGCTCCATCACTCCTCCGGACCGGCGGAAGCCGCTTCCGCCCTGCCGCGCGCCTTCCCGCCCCGGAAGGCGGACCGTCCAGGTCCCCTTATGCCGTGGCTCAATCCGTCCGGCGCCCCCGCATACCATCACATCTGCGTCCCGCGCGCCCCTGCTCCATCATGGCGGGCACAGACGGACCTTGCCGATGGCCGTGGGGCGGCGCAGATGGGCGCCACCGTGCTGCACCTCATCAAGCTTTCCGTCGGCCCCAAGGACGTGGCCGAACTGCGCCAGATCCAGGCCCGCCGCCTCGCCGAGCAGCCGCCGCTGCGCCATTGGACGCGGATGATCCCGCGCCGGGGCGGGGAACTCATGGCCGGCGGCTCCATCTACTGGGTGGTGGCCGGCTTCGTGCGCGTCCGGCAAAGGCTGGTCGGGCTGGAGGAAGGCCAGACCGCCGATGGCCGCGCCCAGGTCGGCCTCGTGCTCGATCCGGAACTGGTGCCGGTGGAAATGCGCCCGCAAAAGCCCTTCCAGGGCTGGCGCTACCTCCAGCCGGAAGCAGCCCCGCCCGACCTTCCGGCCGATGGCCCGGTGGCGGAAGGGCTGGACGCCCTGCCGCCCCGCCTGCGCCGCGAATTGCGGGAACTCGGGCTGATCTGAGAGGCGGGCCAAGGGTGGCCCCCGCGTTGCGCTTCGTGGCTGGCCGCCGGGGGAGAGGCACCGCCTCTCCGCCCGGACCCCCTCTCCGCCGGGGACCGAAGCCGGTCCCCGGACCCCGGGCCTGAGTTGGTTCCGCGCGGTTGCCGCCGGCCTGCGGCCCGATCCCTGGGAGCAGGCGGAGACGCGAGGCTCCCGAAAAGAAGAAAAGGCACCGCGGCCACCAGCGCCAAAGAATGGGGTCCAGGGTGCGCAACGCCAGATCCGAGCCTCAGTCCGGCAGCAACGCCAGCAGCTCCCGCCCCTCGATCAGCCGCAGCCGGTCCTCCAGCACGGTGTCCCGCGCCAGCCCCAGGGCGACCAGCGCGGCCTCCCGCGTTTCCGCCTCGCTGTCCAGCAGGATCTCCAGCACGCCTTCCTCCGCCGCCTCCGGATCGGGCAGCGGCAGCATGGTCTCCGCCGCCTGCCCCGGCGCCAGGTCCAGCGTCATGGCCATTTCCTCGCCGCCCTCGCGCCAAGCGCCGATCCGCAGCCGGCAAGGCTCCTCCGCCGGCGCACGCACCTCCAGCAACAGCCGCAAAGGCCCGCCCCGCACACGGCAGCGCAGCCGCGCCAGCCCCGGCAGGCTGGGCCGCGCCCCGGCCTCCGCGGGCAGCCAGCCCGGGCCGCTGGGCAGCACCTGCGCCAGCGCCTGTTCCAGCCCCGGCCGGCGGCAGGGCGGCGGGGCCAGCCGGACGCGCAGGCCCGGCGGCAACAGGGGCGGCACGGCCGGCGCGGCTCCGCCTGTGACCAGGCTACGCGCCCGCGCCAGCATCTCCCGCGCCACCTCGCCCCAGGGGCGGCAGCCGCCCCCTGGCGCGATCCGCGCCGCGGCCGCTTCCGGCGCGGCGATCAGCGCCAGCGCCTTCTCCACAAGATCCGGCTCGGAATTCGGCGTGAAGAAGGTCGCGCCCGCCGCGCCGCTTTCCAGCAGCGCGGAATGGCCCGGCGCCAGCACCGGCCGGCCCAGCGCCAGCGCCTCGCTGACCGGCAGGCCCCAGCCCTCGCCATGGCTGGCGCTGACCGCGAAGCGGCAATGCCGCGTCAGCGCATGCAGCACCGCATCGTCCACCTCCGGCAGGATCATCACCTTCGCCGCCAGCTCCGGCGAGGCCGCGAGCAGTGCCATGGCCCCCTCCGAGCGCCAGCCGGGCCGTCCCACGCAGACCAGCAGCGGGCAGGCGCCGCCCAGCCGGCGCGCCAGGGTCAGCCAGGCCTGGAAGAGCAGCAGATGGTTCTTCCGCCCCTCGATCGTGCCGGTGCAGAGAACATAGGGCCGGGATTCGAGCTCCGGCGGCAGCGGCGCCTCGCGCGCCGGCGGGACGGGAGCGCCGTTGAGCGGCACAACCGCCAGCGGCGGCAGTGCCAGGCCCGGCAGGTGGCGGGCGGCGCAGCGGCGCAGCTCCGCCGCCGTCGCCTCGGAATTGCACAGGATGCCATCGGCCAGCAGAGGCAGCGCCGAGAACCAGGCGGCGTAGTCTGCCACGGTGCGGGCCTCGCACCATTCCGGCAGGGACAGCGGAATCGTGTCGTGCAGCAGTGGCACGTAGCGCGCCCCGGCCTCCCGCGCCGCCGCCAGCCGCGCCGCCTGTTCCGGCATGGCCCAGGCCGTGCCGGGGCAGAGCAGCAGCGCCCCGGGCGCCATGGCCAGGTCCGGCGCCGCCGCCAGCCAGTCGTGGAGGATGCCGACCGCCTCCTGCCACGCGGCCTCGCGCGGATCAGCGCCCCCGCTTCCTCTTCCGATACCCCCCTGGGCGGCGAGCCACCGCAACCGCAGCAGCAGCGGCGTGGGCAACTCGCGCCAGCCGCCCGCGACCCCGGCCGGGGGCAGGGCGCAGGCCAGCACCGCACCATCCCCGGCACAAAGGCCGGCGGCGATCTCGTACTGCACCCGCTGGATGCCCGAGGGCACGCGCCGTCCGCCCAGGACCCAGGACACGAGGTCGGACAGGTCCAGCCCCACCCCCGTCAGCCGGCGGGGCAGGGGGCGGCCGCGCCGCGCCAGGGCCAGCCATTCCCGCCAGGGGTCCTCCCCCTCCGGGTCCAGCGCCAGTGCCCGGCCATAGGCATCCAGCGCCTCCGGCATCCGGCGCAGCAGCTTCAGCGCATGGCCCGATTGCAGGTGGATGTCGGGATCGGCCCCGTCCAGCCGCCGCGCCCGGTCGTACAGCGCCAGCGCGGCCTCCGGGTCCCCGGCCTCCTTCACCATGTGGCCCTGCTGCACGATGGCGGCGCGGTCATCCGGCCGCAGGCGCAGATAGTCGCCATAGAGCAGGGCGGCCGCCTGCCATTCGCGGGCATCGCGGGCGCGGTCGGCGTCTTCGAGCAGGGTTGCGGCCTGTGACATGCCTATGGCGCACCACGATGTTAATAATTCGTCAAGACATCCTTTGGTTGCAGATGCGAAAAATCCCCTGCCGCAACACCTCCCAATGCCACCTTCCAGAGTCTAGCCTGTGCCCATGGCGCGCATCTGCATCGATGGATACAACCTTGGCCTGGAACACGGGACCGGCGTGGCGACCTATGCCCGCAACCTCTCCTTCCGCCTCGGCGCCATGGGGGCCGAGGTCGGCGTGCTCTACGGCACCCGGGCCAGCCCGGCGAAGGACCCGCTGATCCGCGAGATCGCCTTCTTCGACAACCGCGTCGGCAACCCCAGGCCGATGAACCGCCTGCTCCGCACCGCGCGCCGCCTGCTGCTGCCGATGATCGGCCACAAGGCCCAGCCCGTCCCCATCACCGGCCGGGTGATCACCCGCGCCTTCGAGGCCCGGCTGCCGCATTTCGACCATCTCTGGAACGTGGAGGAACTGTTCAGCCTCTCCGCCAACCACTTCAAGATGCACAAGGACCGGCTCAAGGTCCGCCTGCCGCAACAGCCCGACGTGATGCACTGGACCTACCCGGTCGCCGTCCATGCGCGCGACACCCGCAACATCTACACGCTGCACGACCTCGTGCCGCTGCGCCTGCCCTACACCACCCTCGACCACAAGCGCCGCTACCTGCGCCTGAACCGCCTGCTGGTGCGGCAGGCGGACCATATCGTCACGGTCAGCGAGACCTCCCGCCGCGACATCATCGACCTGCTCGGCTGCCCGCCGGAGAAGGTGACCAACACCTACCAGTCGGTGGAACTGCCCCGGTCCCTGGCGCAGAAGCCGGAAAACGAGGCACGCGACGAGATCCTCGGCTCCTTCGGCCTGGACTGGAAGGAGTACTTCCTCTTCTTCGGCGCCATCGAGCCCAAGAAGAATGTCGGCCGGCTGATCGAGGCCTATCTCGCCTCCGGCGTCGAGCGTCCCCTGGTCATCGTTGGCAAGCAGGCCTGGAAGAGCCAGGAGGAGCTGCGGATGCTCTACGAGGACCACCAGCGCTGGCTGCTCCCCGGCCAGCAGGAACCCGTCACCAGCACCCAGCGCCGCCTGCGCGACCGCATCGTGCTGGTGGACTACGCCCCCTTCCGCCTGCTCGTCAGCCTGATCCGCGGCGCCCGCGGCGTGCTCTTTCCCTCGCTCTACGAGGGCTTCGGCCTGCCGGCGCTGGAGGCGATGAGCCTCGGCACCCCCGTCCTCACCTCCAACACCGCCTCCCTGCCGGAAGTGGTGGGCGATGCCGCCGTGACGGTCGATCCCTACGACATCCGTGCCCTGACGGAAGGCATCCGCGCCCTCGACACGCACGAATCCCTGCGTGGCCATCTCGCGGAAGTGGGACCGCGCCGGGCTGCGCTCTTCTCCGCCACGGCCTATGAGAAACGGCTGGCCGAGGTCTATGCCCGGGTGGGTGTCCCCATCGGCGCCGGCTGACCGCAGGGGAGAGGGCATGGAACCCGCATGAACGTATCCGAGCAGCCCGCCGCCACCCGCCCCGCTCCCCCTCCCGGCCCCTTCCTGCACCCTGATGGCCTGCCGATGCCCCGCCGTCTCTGGTCGGTCGTGGCCATCGCGCTCGCCATCACCATGGCCGTGCTCGACGGCGCCATCGCCAACGTCGCCCTGCCCACCCTGTCGGAGGAGCTCGGCGTCGCCCCCTCCGCCTCGATCTGGGTGGTCAACGCCTACCAGCTCGTCATCACCATCTCGCTGCTGCCGCTCGCCTCGCTCGGCGAGATCCTGGGCTTCCGCCGCGTCTACCTCGCCGGCCTCGTCGTCTTCACCGTGGCCTCCGCCGCCTGCGCCCTTTCCGACACGCTGGTGACGCTGACCCTGTGGCGCGTGGTGCAGGGGCTCGGCGCCTCCGGCATCATGGCCGTCAACGCCGCGCTGATCCGCTTCACCTATCCGCACAGCCAGCTCGGCCGCGGCATCGGCGTCAACGCCCTGGTGGTCGCCGTCTCCTCCGCCATCGGCCCCACCGTCGCCAGCGCCATCCTGGCCGTCGCCAACTGGCCCTGGCTCTTCGCCGTCAACGTCCCCATCGGCATCCTGGCCCTGGCCATCGGCTGGCGCAGCCTGCCGCACTCGCCCCTCTCGAAGCGCCGCTTCGACACAGCCAGCGCGCTGCTCTGCGCCCTCACCTTCGGCATGCTCATCATGGCCCTGGACGGCATCGCCCATGGCGAGGGCCTGGGCCTCTCCGGCCTCCTCCTCGCCGTGGCCATCGGCGCCGGCGTGGCCCTGGTGCTGCGCCAGCTCAGCATGACGGCCCCCCTCCTGCCGGTGGACCTGATGCGCATTCCCGTCTTCGCTCTCTCGGTCGGGACCTCCGTCTGCTCCTTCCTGGCGCAGATGCTGGCCTTCGCCAGCCTGCCCTTCCTGCTGCAGACGCAGCTCGGCTTTACCGCCGTGGAGACCGGGCTGATGATGACGCCCTGGCCCCTTGCCACCGCCGTCCTGGCCCCCATAGCCGGGCGCCTGGCGGACCGGCACAATCCCGGCCTGCTCGGCGCCCTGGGCCTCGCCGCCTTCGCCGCCGGCCTCGCCGCCCTGGCCCTGCTGCCGGCCCACCCCTCCGCCGCCGACATCGCCTGGCGCATGGCCCTGGCCGGAGCTGGCTTCGGCTTGTTCCAGTCGCCCAACAACCGCGCCATGATCGGTTCCGCACCGCGCGAGCGGGCCGGCGGCGCGGGCGGCATGCTCTCCACCGCCCGCCTGCTCGGCCAGACCATCGGCGCCGCCTGCGTGGCCCTCGTCCTGGCCCGCTTCGGCGGCCAGGGGCCGGTCGTCGCCCTGGGCCTCGGCGCCACCGCCGCCATCCTGGCCGCCATCGTCAGCAGCTTCCGCATGCTGCCCGGCAATGCCCGCCGGGACTGACCCCGGCTTCGGGCGTTGCTTTGTCCCCGGGGGCAAGGCTCCGCCTTTCCCCCGGACCCCCTATCCGCCAGGACCCTGAGGGTCCTGGACCTCCCGTTCGCTGGCGCCCGTTGATGCCGGATCGCGCCGGAGAGCATCGCTCTCCGGCGAACTGACGGTGCCACCAGCGCAGACACGTTGTTTTTCTTCTTTTCGGGAGTCCCGCGTCTCCGCCTGCTCCCAGGGATCAGGCCGCAGAACAACGTCCACCGCAGGCGCCAACGAAAGCCCGGGGTCCGGGGACCGGCTTCGGTCCCCGGCGGAGAGGGGGTCCGGCGGGAGAGGCAGAGCCTCTTCCCCGGGGCCGGACGCCAGGAGCCACGCCCCAAAGGGCGCCGGGCCCGTTCGCTAGGCCTTGATCTCCTGCACGGCCTCGAAGCCCTCGAACTGCGGCGGGCCGAGATAGAGGGAGCGGGTGTTGGTCTGCCCGGCATCGCGATGCGCGGCGCGGAACTGTTCCGAGCGGGTCCAGTTCTCGAAATCCTCGCGCGAGCGCCAGATGGTGTGCGAGGCGTAGAGGACATGCTCCTCCGTTGCCGGGCCGCGCAGCAGGTGGAACTCCACGAAGCCCGGCACCTCGCGCAGGCGGGAGTCGCGGGACTTCCACACCTCCTCGAAGGCGGCCTCGGAGCCCGGGGCGACCTTGAAACGGTTCATGGCGACGAACATGGGCGGCAT
This sequence comes from Roseomonas sp. FDAARGOS_362, assembly GCF_002754815.1. GTDB lineage: Bacteria > Pseudomonadota > Alphaproteobacteria > Acetobacterales > Acetobacteraceae > Roseomonas > Roseomonas mucosa. The sequence continues at coordinate 3,291,985 of NZ_CP024588.1, forward strand.
CCTCTGAATCCTGCCCCGCTCTCCCGGCGGGAGGGCGGATGGCCGGGGCGCAGGTTGCCCCGTCCGCCCCCCAACCACAAACCCGAACCACAAACGGGAACCACGAATGCGAAGGGCGCCGGCCGGGTTTCCCCCGCCGGCGCCCTTCCTGTCGCCCCGCCCGGTGCGGCGAGGCCGCGCCTTACTCCAGCCGCTCGCCGTGCAGCACGATGTCGAGGCCCTCGCGCTCCTCCTCGGTGGTCACGCGCAGCCCGATCACCACATCGACGATCTTGAGCAGGATCCAGGTCACGACCCCGGTGTAGATGAAGGTCGAGAGCACCGCGTAGAGCTGGATCATGAACTGCGCCATCGAGCCGGCGGTGCCGTCCGGCGCAGCGGTGGTGGCGGAAAGCGGGCCATAGGCGAAGAAGCCCGTCAGCAGCGCGCCGACGATGCCGCAGAGCCCGTGCACGCCGAAGGCATCGAGGCTGTCGTCATAGCCGCACCAGTGCTTGAGCGCCGTCGCGCCCCAGAAGCCGGTCAGCCCCGCGACCACGCCGATCACCAGCGCCGGCACCGGCAGCACGAAGCCCGCCGCCGGGGTAATGGCGACCAGCCCCGCCACCGCGCCGGAAATGGCGCCGAGCACGGAAGGCTTGCCCTTCACCGCCCATTCCACGAAGACCCAGGCCAGCGTCGCGGCCGCCGCGGCGACCTGCGTCACCAGCATCGCCATGCCCGCGCGCCCGCCGGCGGCGCCCGCCGAACCCGCGTTGAAGCCGAACCAGCCCACCCAGAGCAGCGAGGCGCCGATCACCGCCAGCCCCAGGTTGAACGGCGACATGTTGTCGTGGCCGAGGCCCACGCGCTTGCCCAGCACCACCGCGCAGACCAGGCCCGCCACGCCCGCGTTGATGTGCACCACCGTGCCGCCGGCGAAGTCCAGCGCGCCCAGCGCGAAGATCCAGCCGTTCGGGTGCCAGACCCAGTGCGCGATCGGGCAATAGACCACCAGCAGCCACAGGATGGTGAAGACCACCATCGCCGAATACTTCATGCGGTCCGCATAGGCGCCGCTGATCAGCGCGGGCGTGATGATCGCGAAGGTCATCTGGAACATCAGGAAGACCGTCTCGGGGATGGTGAAGGCCACCGCCCCGTCGCCCGAGCCCAGCGTGAAGGGCGCGTTCCAGTTCTCCGCCACGCCGTTCAGCAGCAGCTTGGACAGGTCACCGACATAGGCGTTGCCCTCGCCGAAGGCGATCGAATAGCCCGCCACCATCCACACGATCGTGGCGACCGCCACGATCGAGAAGGACTGCATCATGGTGGCCAGCACGTTCTTCTTGCGCACCATGCCGGCATAGAACAGCGCCAGGCCCGGGATGGTCATCATCAGCACGAGCGCCGTGCTGGTCAGCATCCAGGCCGTATCGCCGGTATCGGGCGTGGACGGCGCCGTGGGCACCGCCTCCGGTGCTGCCGGCGTCGTCTGCGCCAGCACCGGCAGCGCCAGCATCAGCACAGGCAGGGCCGCCAAGGCGCAGCCCGCCGCGCGGCGGGCCCGCGTCTTCATCAACTCGCTCATCATTCCCCCTCAGAGCGCGGCGTCGTCGGTCTCGCCGGTGCGAATCCGCATGACCCGTTCGACATCCAACACGAAAATCTTTCCGTCACCGATCTTGCCCGTGCGGGCCGTGGTGGCGATGGCCTCCACAACCGCGTCCACCATGTCGTTGGCGACGGCGACCTCGATCTTGAGCTTCGGCAGGAAGCTCACATGGTACTCGGCACCACGGTAGATCTCGGTCTGGCCCTTCTGCCGGCCAAAACCCTTCACTTCCGTCACCGTCAGCCCCTGGATGCCCAGCGGCGTGAGCGCCTCGCGCACCTCATCCAGCTTGAAGGGCTTGATGATCGCCATGACCAGCTTCATTCGGCCGGAGCCCCCTTCGATCCTTCTCGGCGCATGAGATGCGAAGCGCGTGCCAAGACGGGCAATGGGCAGTCTGCACGCATTCCGTGCGGCCCATTCGACGGGAGAGCAGGAAAGCCCCGCCACCCCCTGCCCAAAACCTGTGCAATGCGGCAGGATGGCGGGCATGACGAAACGGATCGAGGTCGAGGCCTGCGTGATGGGCGCGGGTCCGGTGGGCGCCACCCTGGCCGCCACCCTGGCGGCGGCGGGGCTGGAGGTCGCGGTGGTGGACACCGCCCCCCTGCCGCCAATGGAACGGCCGGAATTCGACGGTCGCGCCTATGCCATCGCCGCTTCCTCCCGCAACCTGCTGGAGGCCGCCGGCATCTGGGCCCGCCTGCCCGATGAGCCCTGCCCGATCACCCGCATCCGCGTGGCCGATGGCCGCCCGGGCGAACCTGCCTCGCCGCTCGACCTGCATTTCGACGCCGCCGACCTGGGCGAGCCCGCCTTCGGCTGGATGGTCGAGGCCCGCTCCCTCCGCGTCGCCCTGAACGCCGCCCTGCCGGGCCTGCCGCGCCTGCATGTCTTCGCGCCGGCCCAGCCCACCGTCACCCGCACCGCCGAGGGCGCCCTGGTCGCGCTGGCCGACGGCACGGAGATCGCCGCCCGCCTCGTGGTCGGCGCCGAGGGCCGCCGCAGCCCGCTGCGCCGCGCCGCCGGCATCGGCACCGCCGGGCTCGACTACCACCAGACCGGCATGGTCTTCGCCATCGCCCATGAGCGCCCGCACGGCAACCTGGCGCTGGAGCAGTTCCTGCCCAACGGCCCCTTCGCCCAGCTCCCTTTGGCCGGCACGCCGGAACACCCCCACGCCTCCGCCATCGTCTGGTCCGACCGCAGCCCCCTGGCCACACGCTTCATGGCCATGGACGACGCGGCCCTGTCGCGCGAGATCCTGCGCCGCCTGGGCAGCCATCTCGGCGCCGTGCGCGTCATCGGCCGCCGCTGGTCCTATCCCCTGACCGCCATGCAGGCCGCCCGCTTCGTGGACACGCGCCTCGCTTTGGTGGGCGACGCCGCCCACGGCATCCACCCGATCGCGGGGCAGGGGCTCAACCTCGGCTTCCGTGACGTCGCCGCCCTGGCCGAATGCGCGATCGAGGCCCACCATGCCGGCCAGGATCCCGGTTCCGTGGAGGTTCTCGCCCGCTACCAGGCCGCCCGCCGCCCGGATGCCCTGCTGATGCTCGGCGCCACCCACGCGCTGGAACGCCTCTTCGGCAACGACCTGCCGCCGCTGCGGCTCGCCCGTCGGCTGGGCATCGCCGCCGTGGACCGCCTGCCGCCCCTCAAGCGCTTCTTCGCCCGCCGCGCCATGGGCTTCTCCGGCGGCCCCCTCTCCGGCCTTCTCGAAGGACGCGGCCTGATCGCACCCTGATCCACCGCCGGCCGTTGCGCCGGGCGGTTGCCCCCGGCAAAGGCCCCGCCTCCCCCCGATCCCCCTCCGCTGAGGGCCGAAGCCGGTCACCAGACCACGGGCTTTCGCCGGCGCCTGTGGATGCCGTCAGCCTGGCACATGATCCCTGAGCATAACCCGCCGGAGAGCCAGGCTCTCCGGCGTGATCCGGCGTCAGCAGAAGCCGGCGCATGAGATCCAGGGCGCAAAGCGTCCTGGCAAGTGGGGGGGGGGGCGGAGGGAAGGCGGAACCCTTCCCCCAGGATGGCACAACGCTGCCATGCCACATGGCGGCCAGGAACTCCGAAGCCCCGCCCGCGCAACACCCCGTGCTTTTCCGCTTGTTGCACGAAGAATTCTGTATTCAGTTATACGAAACGGGGAGGAAAACCGGCATGAGCACCACGCATCCATCGGTGATAGGGGGCGCCGCGTCCGCCAGGACCGGCGTCCGCTGGCGCATCTTCGGCGTGATCGCACTGCTGACCGTGATCAACCTCGCCGATCGGACCACCCTCTCGGTGGGCATGCCGACCATCGCGCATGAGCTTGGCCTCTCCCCCACCATGCAGGGGCTCATCCTCAGCTCCTTCTTCTGGACCTACGCGCTGCTCCAGGTCCCCGGCGGCTACCTGATCGACCGCATGGGCCCCAGCCGCGTCGTCACCATCTCCACCCTGGCCTGGGGCGCCTTCCAGACCCTGGCTGCCTTCGCCACCGGCGGCCTCTCCCTGCTCGTCACCCGCCTCGGCCTCGGCGCCGCCGAGGCTCCGCTCTTCCCCGCCGGCGGCAAGCTCAACGCCCTCTGGCTCTCCCCGCGCGAGCGCGGGCGCGGCGCCGTGCTGATGGACAGCGGCTCCTATCTCGGCGCCGGCCTCGGCGGCGGCGTCATCGCCTGGCTGATCTACGCGCTGGATTCCTGGCGAATGGCCTTTGCCGTGGCGGGCATCGTGACCATCGGCGCCGGCCTCGTCGCCTGGCGCTACCTGCGCGACGACCCGGCGGTGCATCCCGCCGTGAATGAGGTGGAACTCGCCCATATCCGCACCCCCGTCCCCGGCATGGCCCAGGTCGTGCCCGCCGGCACGCCGCTCGCGTCCCGTGCCGTGGCGCCGGTTATGCTCGGCCGCTGCGGCTGGGCGATGATGAACTTCGGCCTGATCACCTGGGGCCCCAGCTATCTCGCCCAGGCGCGCGGCTTCGACCTGAAGCAGCTCGGCGGCGCCATGGCGGTGATCTTCATCTGCGGCTTCCTCGGCTCGCTCACCGCCGGCTTCGGCGCCGACGCGCTGCAGCGCCGCGGCCTGCCGCGCAGCCTCGTGCTGAAGGCGATGCTCTGCCTCTCCGGTCTCGGCGTGCTCGGCGCCTTCCTGCTGCTGCCCACCATCGCCGACCCCGCCGCCGCCGTGGCGCTGCTCTCCGGCACCGTCTTCCTGCTCTGCTTCGGCAGCCTTTACTGGAGCTTCCCGGCCCTGCTTGCCCCTGCCGACAAGGTCGGGCTGGTCGGCGGAATGATGAACTTCGCCGGCAGCCTGGGCGGCATCGCCATTCCCATCATCGCCGGCATGATCCTGCAGGCGACCGGCTCCTACACCGTGGTGCTGCACTTCTTCTCCGGCTGCGCCGCGCTCTATGTCCTCGGCACGCTGCTGGTGCCCCTCGCGGAGCGGGAGACCGCGCGGTGACACGGGAAGCCCTAGCCGATGCCCCTCTCTGGGGCGGTCTCATCGTCGATGCCCACCACCATGTCTGGGACCCCCGCAACGGTCGATACCCCTGGCTGACGCCGGAAGGAAAGCTGCCCGGCTTCCGCTACGGCGACACCGCGCCGCTGATGCGCCCCTACCTGCCACCCGACTACCGGGCCGATGCTGCGGGCCACGATATCCGCGCCACGGTCTACATGGAGGCCGAGTGGGACCCCGCCGATCCGATCGGCGAGACTCGCTTCGTCAGCGGCCTCGCGGTGGGCTACGGCCTGCCCAACGCCATGGTCGCCCAGGCTTGGCTGCACCACCCCGATGTGGGAACCGTTCTCGCCGCCCAGGCCGGCTTCCCCCTGGTCCGCAGCGTCCGCCACAAGCCCGGCGGCCCTGCCACGCCCCAGGCCGCCCGAGATGGGAAGCGCACACTGATGTCGGACGAGCGCTGGCGCCGCGGTTATGCCCTGCTGGAACGCCACGGCCTGCATTTCGACCTGCAGACTCCTTGGTGGAACCTGCACGAGGCCGAACTCCTGGCCCGTGACTTCCCGCGCACCCGCATCATCCTCAACCACACCGGCCTGCCCTCGGACCGCAGCCCCGATGCCCTCGCCGCCTGGCACGCCGCCATGGCCCGCCTCGCCGTGCATCCGAACGTGGCGGTGAAGATCTCCGGCCTCGGCCGCCCCGGCCATGCCTGGAGCGCCGAGGACAATGGCTGGATCGTGCGTGAGACCATCGCCCTCTTCGGCGCGCGCCGCGCCATGTTCGCCAGCAACTTCCCGGTGGACGGGCTTTGCGCCAGCTTCGACACCATCTTCACCGGCTTCAAGCGCATCGCCGCCGCCTTGCCGGCCGAGGATCAGGCCTGGCTCTTCCACCGCACGGCGGAAGAGGTCTACGCCCTGAACCCACGCCGCCCCGCCCCGGGTTGAAGCCGGCCCTCCCGTGTCGCTCCCGGGAGAGGCGCCGCCTCTCCCGGACCCTCTCCGCTGGGGGATGGTATCTCTCCAGCCCCCACCTTCCGTTGGCTCGGAGTGGCAAGGCTGGCCTTCCACCCGGTCCGCTGGCGTAGGTGGATCGGCCGGACGCCAGCCCAAACTGCCCAAATTCACGCCATGAAATGCCTAGAAATTCGCTATTCCGCTCGGAGCAACACCGGATTTCCGCGCGCCACCCGCCACTTCCTGGTGTCGAAGAGTGGAACTCCGCTTGCTCACGCAGTGCAGCAACCACTAGCATTCCCGCATAACGCAACCGTAGTTCCAGAAAACGGAACCGTATGAGCATCCTCTCCAACGCCGCCGAGGTGCTGCGCTGCTTCTCGGCGCATCGCCTGGAGCTCAGCCTGACCGAGGTGACAGGTCTGCTCGGCATGCCGAAGAGCAATGCCTCGCGCCTGCTGCGCGCCATGCGGGATGCCGGCTTCCTGGAACAGGTGCCGGGCACGCGTCGCTACCGCGCCGGGCTGCTGATGTTCGAGATGGGGCACACCTACCGCCGCGGCTCGCCGCTGCTCAGCCAGGCTCATGCGGCGGTCTCGCGTATCTCCCGCGACTGCGGCCATACAGGCTATGTCAGCATCCGCGACGGGTGCGACGTGATGGGCCTCACCTACCATGAAGGCTCGCAGCTCCTGCGCGTCGGCACCCCGATCGGCGAGCGCCTTTCCGCCTCGGCCACCGCCACCGGCCGCGCGCTGCTGGCGCGGCTCGGCGACGACGCGGTGCGCGCCCTCTTCCCCGAGCCGCTGCAGCCGCCCTCGCCGAACTCCCCGCGCGACATGGAGGAACTCCTCGGACGCCTCGCCCGCATCCGCGAGCGGGGCTTCGAGATCGCGCGTCACGAGGCCAATCCCGGTATCGACTCCCTTGCCACCGCCGTGGGCGACCCGGCCAGCGGCGAGGAGGTCAGCCTCTGCATCGTCTATCCCTCCGCCATCGTCTCCGAGGCGGAGCGCGACGACATCCTGGCCGCGATGCTGCGCGAGGCCCGCGCCATCGCCGCGATACTGGGCGATCCGTCGGCGTCACCGTGTCCGACGCCGCCTGAATCCCCGAACTGACCACCGAGAACGAGCCCATGGCAAACACCGCCCCCTCCCTGAACCGCTGGCGCATCGGCTTCGACATCGGCGGCACCTTCACCGACTTCATCCTCTACGACGCGGCTGCGGGCACGGTGCGGCTGCACAAGCGCCTGACCACGCCGCACGACCCTTCCGAGGCCGCGCTGCTGGGGCTGGAGGAACTGGTGGCCATGGGCGGCATCACGCTGGCCGAGGTCGGCGAGATCATCCACGGCACCACGCTGGTCACCAACGCCGTCATCGAGCGCAAGGGCGCGAAGCTCGGCCTGATCACCACGCAGGGCTTCCGCGACGTGCTGGAGATGGGCACGGAGCAGCGCTACGACATCTACGACCTGTTCCTGGGCTTCCCCGAGCCGCTGGTGCCGCGCGACCTGCGGCTGGAGGTCGCCGAGCGCCTGGACCGCGATGGCCGCGTGGTCGAGGTGCTGGACGAGGATGCCGTCCGCGCCGCCTTCCGCACCCTGCTCGAAGCGGGCGTGGAGGCGGTGGCCGTCTGCTTCCTGCACGCCTACCGCAACCCGGCGCACGAGCAGGCCGTGGGCCGCATCGCGCGCGAGGAGTTCCCCGAGCTGGCCGTCTCCCTTTCCGCCGAGGTGGTGGCGGAGATGTGGGAGTACCAGCGCTGCGTCACCACCTGCGCCAACGCCTATGTCCAGCCGCTGATGGACCGCTACCTGAAGCGCCTGGAGCGTGAATTGGCGGCGCGCGGCTTCACCGGCGCGCTGCGGCTGATGCACTCGGCGGGCGGCCTCGTTTCCCCCGCCACGGCGCGCGCCTTTCCGATCCGCCTGCTGGAATCCGGCCCGGCCGGCGGCGGCCTCGCGACGGCGCTGTTCGGCGAGCTGGCGGGCAAGAAGGACGTCATCTCCTTCGACATGGGCGGCACCACCGCCAAGGCCTGCATGGTCGAGGCCGGCCGCGTTGAGATCGCCCCGATGCTGGAGGCCGGCCGCGTCCACCGCTTCAGCAAGGGCTCCGGCCTGCCGATCAAGGCGCCCGTGATCGACATGATCGAGATCGGCGCCGGCGGCGGCTCCATCGCCGGCATCGACGAGGTCGGGCTGCTGAAGGTCGGCCCGCATTCCGCCGGCTCCGACCCCGGCCCGGCCTGCTACGGCATGGGCGGCACGAAGCCGACCGTGACCGACGCCAACCTCGTCCTCGGCTACTACGACCCGGGCTTCTTTCTCGGCGGCCGCATGTCGCTGGACAAGCCGGCGGCGGAACGCGCGGTGGAGAGCGTGGCGACACCGCTGGGCCTGGGCGTGATGGAGGCCGCCTGGGGCATCCACAAGGTCGTGGTGGAAAGCATGGCCGCCGCCGCCCGCGTCCATCTGGTGGAGAAGGGCAAGGACCCGCGCGCCTATGCCATGGTCGGCTTCGGCGGCGCAGGCCCGGCCCATGCCGCCGACGTGGCCCGCGCGCTGGGCGTGCGCGAGGTCATCATTCCGCCCGCCTCCGGTGCCGCCTCGGCACTGGGCTTCCTCGCCGCCCCGCTCTCCTTCGAGCTGGTGCGCTCCCTGCCGCTGGAATTCTCGGAAGGCTTCGACGCCGCCCGGCTGAACGCCCTGCTGGCGGAGCTGGAGGCCGAGGGCCGCGCGCGCCTCGTGGAAGCGGGCGTGGCGCCGGAGAGCATCCGCGTCGAGCGTTCCGCCGACATGCGCCTGGTCGGCCAGATGCACGACATCGCGGTGGACCTGCCGGCGGGCGAGATCGGCGCGGCGAGCCTGGGCGAGATCCGCGCCCGCTTCACCCGCATCTACGCCGCCCGCTACACCTCGGTCTATGAGGGCGCCCGGATGGAAGCGATCAACTTCCGCCTCCGCTGCGTCGGGCCGGAGCCGAAGCTGTCGCTCACCGGCGCGGTCGGCGGCGGCGACACCGCCCAGGCGGTGAAGGGCACGCGGCGCGCCTGGTTCGAGGGCGGCTGGCAGGAGGCGGTGGTCTACGACCGCTACGCGCTCGCCAGCGGCGACCGCATCCCCGGCCCCGCCATCGTCGAGGAGCGCGAGGCCACCACCATCGTCCCGCCCGGCGACGCGGTGCAGGTGGACGACACGCTGAACCTGCGCATCGCCATCGCCGCCCCCGCCATGGCGGGCGAGCTGGTGACGGCGGAGATGCCGCTGGCCGAGGCCATGGCGCGTATCGAGGCCGACCCGATCGCGCTGGAGATCATGTGGTCCCGGCTCGTGAACGTGGTGGAGGAGATGTGGCTGACGGTGGTCCGCACCGCCTTCTCCCTCATCATCTCCGAAAGCCAGGACTTCGCCTGCGAGCTGCTGGACCCGGAGGGCGAGACCCTGGCGCATTCCCCGCGCGCCATGCCCGTCTTCAACCTGACCCTGCCGCGCGCGGTGAAGGCACTGCTGGAGAAGTACCCGGCGGAAACGCTGAAGCCGGGCGACGTGCTGATCACCAACGACCCCTGGCTCTGCGCCGGGCATCTCTTCGACATCGCCATCGTCACCCCCGTCTTCCGGGAGGGCAAGGTGGTCGGGCTGATGGGCACGGTCGGCCATGTTTCCGACATCGGCGGCACGAAGGATTCCCTGAAGGCGCGCGAGATCTTCGAGGAGGGCTTCCAGATCCCGCCGATGAAGCTCTTCGACGCGGGCGTGCCGAACGACACCTTCTTCACCCTGTTCCGCGAGAACGTCCGCAACCCGGACCAGGTGCTGGGCGACCTGCACTCCTTCATCGCCGCCAATGCCCTGGGGGGCGAGCGCCTGCTCTCCTTCATGCGCGACTATGGCATGAGCGACCTGCGCGCCCTGGCGGCGGTGGTGCAGGGCCGTTCCGAGAAGGCGATGCGCGACGCCATCGCCGCCCTGCCGGATGGCGACTACCATGCCGAGATCCGCAACAACCCGCTGGGCAAGGAGCTGCGCTACCCGCTGAAGCTCACCGTCGCGGGCGACACCATCAACCTCGACTTCGACGGCGCCCCGCCACAGCTTCCCCAGGGCGGGCTGAACTCCACCCTGAACTACACGGCGGCGCACGCGACCTATCCGCTCAAGTGCATGCTGACGCCCAACGTGCGGGGCAATGCCGGCTGCTACCGCCCCTTCACCGTGGAGGCGCCGGAGGGCTCGATCCTGAACCCGCGCCGCCCGGCGGCGGTGAACATGCGCACCCGCACCGGCTGGTATCTCGCCCCCAACATCTTCCGCGCCCTGTCCGGGGCGGCGCCGAGCTTGGTGCAGGCCAATACCGGTCTGCCGGTCGCCACCAACGTCTATGGCCAGGATGCCGGGGGCAGCCTCTATTCCGACCACCTCTTCGTCGGCGGCGGGCAGGGCGCCTCGGCCCGGGGCGACGGCAAGTCCGCCCTGCTCTGGCCCACCTCGGCCTCCAACACCTCGATCGAGCTCTTCGAGAGCCGCGCCCCGGTGCTGGTGGTGGAGAAGGCCTACGTCCCCGACACGGGCGGCGCCGGCCAGTTCCGCGGCGGCCTCGGCCAGCGCGTGCGCCTGCGCAAGCTCACCGATGACGGCCGCACCACCCTGGTCTCCGTCTATCCGGAGGGCGTCACCAACCACATCGACGGCCTCTTCGGCGGCCGCCCGGGCACGGGGGCACGCGGTCGCGTTATCGATCTCGACGGCCGCGAGCTGCATGACTGCGGCCCCGGCGAGATGGTGGAGGTGAACAGCCCGCACCAGATCGTCGAGATCACCGTCAACGGCGGCTCCGGCTATGGCGATCCGGCGAGGCGCGACCCCGAGGCGCTGGCACGGGACATGCGTCTGGGCATGGTCACGCCGGAAGGCGCCGCGCGCGACTACGGCGCCGCGAAGACCACGGTCACGGCCTGAAGGAACGGAACAGCATGAGCATCACCCCCACGCGCCGCGCCCTCCTGGCCGCCGGCGCCGCCCTGCCCGCACTGTCCCTGCTGCAACCGGCCTCGGCACAGTCGCGCCGCATCCTGGTGCTCGCCAGCAACCAGGACATCCCGAACTTCGACCCGCATGTGGCGACGGGCTATTCCTCCTCCTGGCTGCTGCGCAACACCTATGACAGCCTGGTCGGCGTCACCGGCAACCCGCCGAAGCCCGAGCCGCGCCTGGCCCGCAGCTGGGACATCTCCGAGGACGGCCGGACCTACACCTTCCACCTGGACCCCGCCGCGAGGTTCCACGACGGCACCCCCGTCACGGCGGAAGCGGTGCGCTACTCCTTCGAGCGCATCCTGCGCCTCAACCGCGGCAATGTCTGGATGATCCAGAACATCGTCGTGCCCGGCGGCATCGAGGCGGTGGACGACCATACCGTCCGCTTCCGCCTCGCCACCCCCTTCGTCCCCTTCCTCAGTGTCCTGCCCTGGATCTGGGTGGTGAACCCGAAGCAGGTCGAGGCCAACAAGGGCGAGGATGACGGCCAGACCTGGCTGCGCTCCAACATCGCCGGCTCCGGCCCCTTCGCCGTCCGCCGCGCCGAGGCCGGCAACCTCTACGAGCTGGAGCGCGTCGCCGATGGCTGGCGCAAGGAAGGAGGCGGCAACCTCACCGGCGCCATCTGGAAGATCACGCGCGAAACCGCGACGCAGCGCCTGATGGTCCAGCGCGGCGAGGCCCAGGTCGCCCTCGACCTCACCTCCGAGGACATGGACACGCTGAAGGGCCGCCCGGGCGTCGATCTGGTGATCGAGCCCGAGTACCGCACCTTCCAGATCAAGATGAACACCCGCCACGGCCCGCTGGCGGACGCCAATCTCCGCCGCGCCGTGAGCTGCGCCTTCAACTACCAGGCGATGCTCGACGTGGCCGGCTATGCCGACCTGATGACCGGCCCGCTGCCCCCCACGATCCAGGGCTTCGACAAGAGCCTCGCCCCCTGGCGCATGGACCTGGAGAAGGCGAAGTCCTTTCTGGCGAAGTCCGCCACCCCCAGCGGCAACATCAAGCTCGCCATCACCCATGTCGCGGGGCTGGAACAGCAGCGCCGCTGGGCGCTGATCCTGCTCGACAGCCTGCGCCCGCTCGGCATCGAGCTGGAGATCCGCACCGCCACCTGGCCCGACCTCGTCGCCTCCTGCCGCTCGCCCGAGACGCTGGCCGACTTCTTCCCCGTCTACCAGACCGCCAATTACGGCGACCCGGACAACCTCGCCTTCGCGGGCTTCCATTCCTCGCGGAACGGCAACTGGCAGAACCCGGTCTACAACAACCCGGAGGTGGACCGGCTGATCGAGCAGGCCCGCGCCGAGCAGGACCCGGCGAAGCGCGACGCCCTCTACGCGCGGTTCCAGCAGACCGTGATGGAGGATGCCTGCGACATCTTCGGCGTGCTGGAGAAGCGCAAGCTCGCCATGCGCAACACGGTGAGGAACTTCCGCTTCACCCCCGTCGCCTCCAACGCGCCCGAGCTCTTCCCGCTCTCGCTCTGACGCGGGCCGCCCCACCCGCGCAGGAAACCAGCAGGATAACCGCATGATCCGCTACATCCTCAGGCGCATCCTCCTGCTGGTGCCAGTGCTGGTGGGGCTGTCCGTCCTGGTCTTCTGCATCGCCCGCCTCCTGCCGGGCGATCCCGTCCGCCTCGCCGCCGGGCCGAACGCCACCGCCGCCGACATCGCCTCGGTGGCGAAGGAGTTCGGCCTCGACCGCCCCTTCGTCGTCCAGTACTGGGACTACGCGACCGGGCTGCTGCGCGGCGACTGGGGCGTCTCCATCTTCACCCGCCGCCCGGTGGCCGAGGACCTCGCCGTCTACCTCCCCGCCACGCTGGAGCTCGTCCTGGCCGCGATGATCCTAGCCGTCGGCCTCGGCATCCCCGCCGGCCTGCTGGCGGCGGTGTACCGCAACCGCTGGCCCGACTTCCTGTCCCGCACCGTCTCGCTCGGCGCCATCTCCATGCCGCGCTTCTTCCTGGGCCTGGTCTTCCAGCTCGCCTTCGCCATGTGGCTCGGCTGGCTGCCCCTTTCCGGCCGCTTCCCGCTGACCGAGGACCCGCCGCCCACCATCACCGGCTTCCTCACCATCGACGCGCTGGCCAGCGGCAACCTCCACGCCTTCGGCGTCGCCCTGCAATACCTGGCGCTCCCCGCCATCGCGATGAGCCTCTCGCCGCTCGCCACCATCATGCGGATGATGCGCGCCTCAACCATCGAGGTGCTGGGCCAGGACTACGTCACCACCGAGCGCGCCCTGGGCCTGCCGGGCCGGCAGATCCTGTTCAAATACGTGCTGAAGAACGCCGTTTCCGCCACGCTCACCGTCATCGGCCTGTATTTCGGCTGGCTGCTCGGCGGCACGGTGCTGGTGGAAACCGTCTTCGATTGGCCGGGCATCGGCCTCTACGCCACCCAGGCCGTGCTGAGCCAGGACTTCATGCCGATCATCGGCGTCACCCTCTGCATCGGCGCGCTCTTCATCACCGTGAACCTGATCGTGGACCTGCTCTACGGCCTGCTGAACCCAAGGGTCCGCCTCGGATGAGCGACGTCACCGCTACCCTCGTGGAAGCCCCCGCCAGCGCCCGCTCCGACCGCTGGCGCCGCGGCCTCTACCGCTTCCGCAGCTCCTGGGTCTCCGTCCTCGGCCTCGCCATCGTCGCGCTGCTCCTCCTCCTCGCCGCGATCGGCCCGGCCATCATTCCCTATCCGCAGCATGTCGCGGGCATGGTGGACACCGCCTCCCGCTTCATCCCGCCTTCCGCCGCGCACTGGTTCGGCACCAACGAGGTCGGGCAGGACGTGCTCTCCCTCACCATCGCCGGCACCCGCATCTCGCTCATCTCCGGCCTCGCCGTGGTGATCCTCGGCAGCACCGTGGGCATCCTGGTCGGCGCCCTGGCGGGCTTTCTCGGCGGCTGGGTGGACGAGGTGCTGATGCGCCTCTCCGACCTCATGCTGACCGTGCCCGGCCTCATCCTCGCCATGGCCGTCGCCGCCGCCCTCGGCCCCGGGCTGCTGAACATGGTCGTCGCCATCACCCTGTCCTGGTGGCCCGGCTATGCCCGCCTCGTGCGCGGCGAGGTCATTGCCAGGAAGGAGGAGCAGTTCGTCATCGCCGCCCGCGCCGTCGGCGCCGGCACCGCCCGCCTGCTCCTCCGCCACATCCTGCCGAACATCATGAGCCCCATCATCGTGAAGATGTCGCTCGACATGGGCTTCGCCATCCTCACCGTCGCCTCGCTCGGCTTCATCGGCATCGGCGTGAAGCCCCCCACGCCGGAATGGGGCTCCCTCCTTTCCGTCGCCCGCGGCAACATGCCCGACTACTGGTGGACCGCCATCTTCCCCGGCCTCGCCATCTTCCTCGCCGTCTTCGGCTTCAACCTCCTGGGCGACGGGCTGCGCGACGTGCTGGACCCGAAGGCACGCCGCTGATGATCCGGCCTTCCGCATCCCGGGGCGAGGCTCCGCCTCTCCCCGGACCCCTCTCCGCTCAGGGAGGCCGCGCCTCCCCGAGACCCCGCCTTGAGTGGGCGCATGTGACTGGCGCGCATCGTTGGCCGCTCCCCGGGCACCGGTGGCAAGGCAGCGCCCTGAAGAACCTCAGCATGCGCGGCGATCACAGGCGCCGGAAGGCCAGGCCTTCCGGCGTGGCCCCCGCCATTGCCAGAGCCAGCGAAAGGGAGGTCCAGGACCCTCAGGGTCCTGGCGGATGGGGTTTGGGGGCCGAAGCACTGCTTCGGCGCCGAAGGCCGGCAGAGCCTTCCCCAAGGGCAGCAAGGACGACCTGAACCATGGCGCTGCTGGAAATCCGCGACCTGCACCTGGCGATGCGCTCCTTCGAGGGCGAGGCGCATGTGCTGAACGGCATCGACCTCACCGTCGAACGCGGCGAGATCTGGGGCATCGTGGGCGAGACGGGCTGCGGCAAGTCGCTGACCGGCCTGTCGGTCTCGTGCCTCGTGCCCTCGCCCCCAGCCCGCTACATCCGGGGCGAGATCCGCTTCGAGGGCAGGGACCTCCTCAGGGCGGGCGAGGAGGAGATGCGCGCCCTGCGCGGCCGCCGCATCGGCATGATCTTCCAGGACCCGACGACCAACCTGAATCCGGCCTTCACCATCGGCACGCAGATCACCGATGTCGCGCTCCATGCCGGCCGCGCCGATCCCGGGCTGCTGGGCCTCGCCCCCGGCGCCTCGCGCCGCGCGATGCGCGCCGCCGCCCGCCGCCGCGCGGTGGAGGCGCTGGAGGAGGTGGGCATCCCCGACGCCGCCGCGCGCCTCGCGGACTATCCGCACCAGTTCTCCGGCGGCATGCGCCAGCGCGTGCTGATCGCCATGGCGCTGGTGGGCCGCCCCGACCTGCTGATCGCCGACGAGCCCACCACGGCGCTCGATGTCTCCGTGCAGGCGCAGATCCTGCGCCTGATCCACGACCTCGTGCGCGAGCACCGCCTCGGCGTGCTGTTCATCACCCACAATCTCGGCGTGGTGGCGCAGCTCTGCACCCATGTGGCGGTGATGTACGCCGGCAATGTCGCCGAGGCCGGCCCGGTGCGCGAGGTCCTGAAGCACCCCGTCCACCCCTATACCCGCGCGCTGATGGCCGCCGTCCCCACCGCCGGCACGAAGCGCGGCGAGCTCCAGGGCCTGCCCGGCACCGTGCCCAACCTGATCGCCCCGCCGCGCGGCTGCCGCTTCGCCACGCGCTGTCCCTGGGCCGAGCCCGCCTGCGACGCCGCCCTGCCGCCGATGGAGCGCTTCGGCCCGCATCACGAGGCCGCCTGCCTCGTCGCCGCCCGCACGCGGGAGGAGGCCGCCTGATGCTCCGCATCGAACACGTCACCAAGACCTATGGCGGTGCCCGCAAGGGCCTCGCCGGCCTGCTCGGCACCCCCGCGGCCGAGGTACGCGCCCTGCGCGACGTCTCGCTTTCCGTCCGCCGGGGGGAGAGCTTCGGCCTGGTCGGCGAATCCGGCTCCGGCAAGACCACGCTCACCCGCTGCATCCTCCGCCTGGAGGAAGTCTCCGCCGGCCGCATCCTCTTCGACGGCACCGACCTCGCCACGCTGAAGCCCGCCGAGATGCGCAGCCTGCGCGCCCGCGTGCAGATCGTCTTCCAGGACCCCTACGCCTCGCTGAACCCGCGCATGAGCGTGCGCGACATCCTGTGCGAGCCGATGGAGATCCACCGCGACCGCATGGGCCTCGACGGGCGCGGCCGCCTCGACCGCGCGGCGGAACTCCTCCAGCGCGTCGGCCTCGGCACGCAGCACCTCTCGCGCTTCCCGCACGAATTCTCCGGCGGCCAGCGCCAGCGCATCGGCATCGCCCGCGCCCTGGCCACGAAGCCCGACTTCCTGATCCTGGACGAGCCCACCTCCGCTCTCGACGTCTCCGTGCAGGCCCAGGTGCTGAACCTGTTGCACGAGCTCCAGGCCCAGCTCGGCCTTACATACTTCTTCATCAGCCACGACCTGGGCGTGATCCGCTACATCTGCGACCGCGTCGCGCTGATCTACCGCGGCCAGCTCGTGGAGGAGGGCGACACCGAGGCCGTCTTCCGCAGCCCCGCCAGCGACTATGCCCGCATGCTCCTCGCGGCCATGCCGGACCCGGACCCCGACCGCTCGCCCTTCCACGCCTCTTCCCATGCCACCCGCCCGGCCCCCGGGCCTGGACAGCCACCCGCCGCATCGCCATGACGACGGCACGCCGACGCCCCTGACCGAGGAGACTCCCGACATGCGCAACACGCCGCGCATCTGGCAACTCGTGGACGCGAAGCGGGACGAGATGATCGCCCTTGCCGACCGCGTCTGGGAAACGCCCGAGCCCCTCTACACCGAACGCAGGTCCGCCGCAGCGCATGTCGAGGCGCTGGAGCAGCAGGGCTTCCGCGTCGAGGCCGGCGTCGCCGGCATTCCCACCGCCATCATGGCGGAGGCCGGGGAGGGCGGCCCCGTCATCGCCATCCTGGGCGAATACGACGCCCTGCCGGGCCTCTCGCAGCAGGCCGGAATCGCCGAGCCGAAGCCCGTCGAGGGCCAGAACGGCGCCGGCCATGGCTGCGGCCACAACCTCCTCGGCGCCGGCGCGCTCTTCGCCGCCACGGCGGTCAAGGACTGGCTGGCCGAGCGCGGCATCCAGGGCCGCGTCCGCTACTACGGCTGCCCCGCCGAGGAGGGCGGCGCCGGCAAGACCTTCATGGTCCGCGCCGGACTCTTCGACGACGCCGACATCGCCATCACCTGGCACCCGGATTCCTTTGCCGGCGTCGCCCCCGCCATCGCGCTCGCCAACACCCGCGTGGACTTCACCTTCACCGGCCGCGCCTCGCACGCCGCCGCCGCGCCGGAACTGGGCCGCTCCGCCCTCGATGCCGTCGAGCTGATGAATGTCGGCGTCAACTACATGCGCGAGCACATGAACAGCGAGGCCCGCGTCCACTACGCCATCCTCGACGCCGGCGGCATCGCCCCCAATGTCGTGCAGCCGCGCGCCAAGGTCCGCTACGCCATCCGCAACACCGATGTCGCCGGCATGCGCGCGCTGTTCGAGCGGGTGAGGAAGATCGCCCAGGGCGCCGCGCTGATGACGGAAACCACGCTGGCGGTGAAGGTCGTCAGCGCCTTCTCCAACCTCGTCGGCAACCGCCCGCTGGAAGAGGCCATGCAGGCCGAGTTCGACCGCCTCGGCCCGCCGGAATTCGACGAGGCCGACCGTGCCTACGCCGCCGCCATCCGTGCCACGCTGGACCAGGGCGACATCCGCGCCGCCTTCCGCAGCGCCGGCCTGCCCTTCGACCCGTCGATGGACCTCTGCGACACCATCGTGCCGCTCGACGCGCCCCGGAAGCCCGCCGTCGGCTCCACCGATGTCGGCGACGTCTCCTGGGTCGTTCCCACGGTGCAGGCCCACGGCGCCACCTGCGCCACCGGCACGCCCTTCCATTCCTGGCAGCTCACTGCCCAGGGCCAGAGCCCGCACGCCCACAAGGGCATGATCCACGCCGCCAAGGTGATGGCCGCCACCGCCACGGCTGCCCTGGAAAACCCGGATCTCATCGCCCGCGCCAAGGCCGACCTCGCCCGCCGCCTCGAAGGCCAACGCTACGAAAGCCCCATCCCCGCCGAGATCCCGCCGCCGCTGGACATGGCCAAAGGCTGACCGCACGGCGCGGTCCCTTGGGGGCAAGGCGCTGCCTCGCCCCCAAACCCCCACTTCGCCAGGACACTGCGTGCCCTGGACCCGGTTCGCTGGCCCCTGCTGACGCCGGATCGCGCCGGAGAGCCAGGCTCTCCGGCGACTGCGTGCGCCACATGCACAGACATGGTAGTCTTTCTTTCGGGAGCCCCGCCGATCCACCTGCTCTCCGGGACCGGAGAACGGACCGACCTTGCCACCTGGTGCCCACTCAAGGCGGGGTCTGGGGGAATACTATTCCCCCAGCGGAGGGGGACTGGGGGAGGCGGCGCCTCCCCCGGGGCCGGACACGGGCGCGACGCCTGGAAACCGGGCCTCAGGGCGTCTCCAGCACCGCCACCTGGGTCTTCGGCCCTTCCTCGACCGGCTTCCCCCGGGCGGCGGTGATCTTCACGCCGCTGAAGCTGCCCTCGACATGGCGCAGCACCATCCCCTCGCCGCGCGAGGCAATGCTGACATGCTGCAGCCGGATGTCGCGCAGCGGTGCTTCCGGAAGGCCGGCCAGCAGCCCCGCCCGCCGTGCGCCGCTGGCGAAGAGGTGCTGGATCGTGACGTCATGGATGCGCGGCGTCAGCGGCGTCACCGGCGCTTCCGCCCGGGCGGCCGGCGTGGCCACGGCCACCGCCCCCGGGCCGGGCGCCTGGGCCGCGTCCCGGGGCTCGCCCGGATAGGAGGAGTCGATCGACAGCGGCACCGCCACATCCGTCATCCGCGCATGCCGCACCAGCACGTCGCCGACATCGCCGCCCCGGTCCCGCCCGGCCTTGATGCGGATGCCGTACTGCGTTCCGGTGAAATGGGCGCCGTTGATCCGCACATGCTCCACGCCATGCGCCAGCTCGCTGCCGATCGCCAGCCCGTGCCCATGGCCGAAGCGCACGTTGCTGATGGTGATGTTGCGCGCCGCACGCTTCGGCATGTCGGGGCCTGGCAGGCCGGCCTTGATGGCGATGCCGTCGTCGCCCGTGTCGATGCCGAGGTTCGACAGCGACACCTTGCGCGAGGACACGATGTCCACGCCATCCGTGTTCGGCGAATCCGGCGCGTTGGTGATGCGGACATCGCGCAGCACCACATCCTCGGAATAGCGCAGCGCCACCGTCCACATCGGCGCGTTGGTCAGGTGGACCCCGCGCAGCAGCACCCGCCGGGCATTGTAGAACTCGATCAGCCAGGGGCGCGGCAGCCCGTTGCCCGCCGGCACCTTCTCCATCCCCGGCCCCCAGCTTTTCACCCCAGCCCGCATCGCCTCCCGCGCCGCCACCGCCGCCGGCCACCACAGCTCCGCGCCCTGGCCGTCGATCGTGCCCTCGCCGATGATGCCGACATCGCTGACATTCACGCCGGAGATCAGCGCCTCGTGCGGCCGGAAAGGGCGTCCGATGAAGGCCCAGGTGAAGCGGTCCGCCTGCGCCACGGCGCGCAGCCGCGTGCCGCGCGCCAGTTCCAGCGTCACATGGTCCTTCAGCGCCAGGGGCCCGGTCAGGAACACCCCGTCCCCGAAGCTCACCCGCCCGCCGCCGCGCGCCGAGCAGGCATCGATCGCCGCCTGGATCGCGGCGGTGTTGTCGGTGGTCCCGTCGCCCCGGGCGCCATGCTTCAGCGGGTCGCAGCTATGGCTCGCCAGGACGCCCGGCACCCGGGCCTCCCCCGAAACGCCACCAGGGGCACTCCCCTGGGCACGCACCCCCGCCGTGCCGGCCAGCAGGGCGAGGGCAAGGGGCAGGAAGCACGGGACGAGACGATGCATCGGGCAACCTCGGTGCGAGGTTGCCTGCTTAGATCACTTGCCGATCCCCTGGAAACACCGCTTCGGACGCCCGGCATCCCGGCCACCGCATGCCCCGGTACAAGCCTCGCGTGACCTTCCCGGGGGCAGGGCGCGTTTCCGCCCCGCCTACCTGTGAGCGGCCCGGAAAGCCGCTCAGCCCTCCATCGCCACCCGTGTCCGCCAGTCCGCCAGCATGTCGGCCAGCGTGGTCTCCCACGGGATGCGCGGCGCCCAGCCCAGCAGCCGCCGCGCCGCGCCGATATCGCCCGCGGTGCGCTCCACATCGGTCGGCCGCAGCCGCGACGCCTCCTGCTCCACCCGCGCCTCCACCCCGGCCAGGGCGAGCAGCGCCTCCAGGATGTCGCCCACCTTGCGCGGCGCCCCGGTGGCGAGGTTGATCACCGTCCCCGGAGCCAACTCCGCCGCCAGCGCCAGCGCATAGCCCTCGCAGACATCCCGCACGTCCAGGAAGTCGCGCCAGCGGTCCAGCGCCCCGGTGCGGATCACCGGCTCCTGCTTCCCGGCCGCGATCCGCGCCACCTGGTGCGCGAAGGCGCCGACCACGAAGCCGTCCGACTGCCCCGGCCCGGTCTGGTTGAAGGGCCGCATCCGCACCGCCTTCAGCCCGCGCAGCGCCATCTCGCCGATGGCGATGTCCGCCGCCGCCTTCGAGGCCGCATAGGGATTGGCCGGGCGCGGCAGCGCCTCCTCCGTCAGCGGCACCCCCGCCTGGAAGGACAGCCCGTAGATCTCCGCCGAGGAGACATGGACGAAGCGCGCCGCCGGCGACGCCTCCAGCACCGCCTCGGCCAGCGCCAGCGTTCCGTCCAGGTTGGTCCGCCAGGTCAGGCGCGGGTCGCGGAAGGAGACCGGCACCGAGGCCTGCGCCGCCAGATGCAGCACCGCATCCGGCGCCGCCTCCCGCATCCGCCCGGCGAGGTCCCCGCCGAGCAGGTCCATCTCCAGCGTCTCGTCCGCCCCGGGCACGTGCTTCCCGCCATCCCGGCTGGCGGCGATCAGCCGCGCCGCCGGGAAATGCCGCCGCAGCACCGGCAGCAGGTGCCCCCCGACGAAGCCGCCCGCCCCGGTGACGAGGATGCGCCCCGGAATACGTCCCGGGGAGACGGGTTCCGGAACCGCGCCGGACACCGGCCTCAGCCCATCCGCGAGCGGTGGCGGAACAGGTCGGCGTCCACCATCTCCTTGATCATCTCCTCCAGGCTGATCTCCGGCGCCCAGCCCAGCTTCTCCTTGGCCTTGGAGGGATCGCCCAGCAGCAGGTCCACCTCGGCCGGGCGCAGGAAGGCCGGATCGACCTTCACGAACTCCTCGTAGTCCAGCCCGACATGCCCGAAGGCGATCCGGCACATGTCGCGCACCGTGGTGGTGCGCCCCGTGGCGACCACGTAGTCGTCCGGCACCTCCTGCTGCAGCATCAGGTGCATCGCCCGGACATAGTCCTTGGCATGGCCCCAGTCGCGCTTGGCGTCGAGGTTGCCCATCTTCAGCTCGGTCGCCTTGCCCAGCTTGATCCGCGCCGCCCCGTCCGTGACCTTGCGGGTGACGAACTCGATGCCGCGCAGCGGGCTCTCATGGTTGAACAGGATGCCCGAGGAAGCGTGCAGCCCGAAGCTCTCGCGGTAGTTCACCGTCATCCAGTGCGCGTAGAGCTTGGCCACCGCATAGGGGCTGCGCGGATAGAACGGCGTCTTCTCGCTCTGGATCGGGTGCTGCACCAGCCCGTACATCTCGGAGGATGAGGCCTGGTAGAAGCGCGCCTGCGGCGCCACCAGCCGCACCGCCTCCAGCACGTTGTTCGCCCCCAGCGCCGTCACCTGCCCGGTCAGCAGCGGCTGGTTCCAGGAGGTCTTCACGAAGCTCTGCGCGCCGAGGTTATAGACCTCGTCCGGCTTCACCTCGTTCAGCACCCGGATCAGCGAGCTGATGTCGATCAGGTTGCCGTCCATGACCCGGACCTGCCCGGCGATCCCCAGCCAGCGCAGCCGCTCGTCCACCACGTCGGAGGAGGAGGAGCGCCGCACCAGCCCATAGACCTCGTAGCCCTTCTCCAGCAGCAACTGCGAGAGATAGGCGCCGTCCTGGCCCGTCACCCCGGTGATCAACGCTTTCGGCATGGTCCCCCGCCTCGAAACGATACAAGCCGCGCTTTAGCGGTGCCCGTCCCGCTTGGCCAGATCGTTCGCCGTCCGGTTGTGCCGGCAACGGCGCAAATCCCCGCGCTTGCCCGCTCGCCGCCCGTCATGGGTTCCATCGTGTCTCGGGGGCAAGGCTCCGTCTTCCCCAACCCCCGTCCGTCAGGACCCTGCGGGATCACCCCGCCAGCGCGGCCCGGTAATCCGGCACCGGCAGCCGTGCCGGGGGCAGGTGCCGCAGCGCCGTATCCCCCGCCACCTGCCGCAGCGCCACCGCCGCCGCCGCCACGTCGGCCTCGGCCCAGACCGCGTCGGGCAGGTCATAGGTCGCCTGCGGGTCCCGCGCCGGCACCAGCCGCCAGGGCACGGCGAAGCACCCCGGCCCGGCCATGAAATCCACGTTGCCCGACCAGCCCGTGGCCACCACCGGCCGCCCCAGCGCCATGGCCTCGGCGATGGTCAGCCCATAGCCCTCGGCCCGGTGCAGCGAGACCAGCACGTCGCAGCAGGCGGTCAGCGCCCAGAGATCGCGCCGGGGCAGGGCGGCATCCAGCACCCGCACGTTCGGCCGCGCCGCCGCCGCCCGCGCCACCTCCGCCCAGGCCTCGCCCGCCCGCGCCGTGCCATGGGTCTTCAGCACCAGCACATGCTCCGGCGAATCCCCAAAGGCCAGGCGGTGCGCCTCGATCGCCGCCATCGGGTTCTTGCGCCACAGGGAGGACGTCGCGTCGAAGATGCTCAGCCCGACGAAGGCCCCGTCCGGCAGCCCGAAATCCGCCCGCCCCAGCGCCGAGGGATCGGGCCGCGGCGGCGGGTGCGGCACCACCAGCGGCGCCGGAAAGCCCGGCCGCCCCGCCATGGGCCGGGCGAAGACCTCGGCGCAGAACCGGCTCGGCGCCCAGATCCGGTGGCAGGCGCCATAGCCCCGCCGCCAGTCCGCCGGCAGGGCAGACAGCTCCCAGGCCCAGTAGGCGATCAGCCGCTTGCCCGCCACCGCCCGCCGCCCCAGCGCCAGCAGCGCCCAGGGCAGCATCGGCCCGTTCACATGCAGCACGATGGTCCCCGGCCCCTCCGGCACCGCGCCCGGCAACAGGCTTCCCCCATCGATCTCCCGCTCCGGCAAGGGCGGCCCCTGCCGCTGCGCCGCGGTCAGGTCGATCCCCGCCGCCGGCAGCCCAGCCTCCCGCATCGCCCGCAGCATCATCCGAGCGCCCTCGCCCAGCCCCGTGGCGGCGCCCAGATAGCCCGCGACATGGAGCGGCCCCGCGCCCTGCGGCTCCGGCCGCGCCGGGCGCGGCGCCAACAGCGCGGCCCCGCCGAACAGCGCCTCCCGCCGCAGCCCGCGCGGCAGCGCCTGCCACAGCCGGTGCAGCGGGCTCATGCCATGTCCCGTCCGAAGCCCAGCCGGCGCAGGCCCTCCACCAGCAGCGCCGCCTGCCCGTCCCAGTCCCGCAGCTCCGCCCCCGCCGCCAGCGCGGCGCGCGAGAACCCGTCCCGCGCCCCCGGCTCCAGCAGCCGCGCCATGGCCGCCGCCAGGGCAGGGGCCTCCGCCGCCTCCGCCACCACGCCAGGGGCGGCCCGGGGCGCGACCCCGCTCTCCGCGCCAAACTGTTCCGCCAGCCCGCCCACCGGCGTCGCCACCACCGGCACGCCCAGCGCCAGGGCCTGCGACAGCACACCGGACTGGCTGGCCTCCCGATAGGGCAGCACCACCGCCCAGGCCTGCCGCAGCAGGGACGGGATCTCCGCATCCGCCACCCAGCGCGGCTCCACCACCACGCCCGGCAGGGCGGCAAGCCCCGGCGCGCAGGCTTCCGCATCGCCCTCGCCCACCACGCGCAGCGTCGCCTCCGGATGCCGCTCCCGCAGCAGGCGGAAGGCATCGCGCAACAGGTCCAGCCCCTTGTAGGCCCGCAGCCGCCCGAAAAAGAGGAACCGCCCCGGCACGGCCCCCCCGGCCAGGGCCTCCGGTCCCGGAGACACCTCCACCGGCACGCCGAGCGGCAGGCGCAGCAACGGCAGGCCGGGCCGCAGCGCCGCCACCTCCCGCTCCACCGCCTCGGAGAACACCACCGCCGCCCGCGCCGCCTCCAGCTCCTGCCGCAGCCGCCAGTCCCAGAGCAGGGAAGGGTCCCCCGGATGCGGCCGCGCATCGTGCACCGAGGGCACATAGGCGATGCCCGCCCGGGGCAGGGCCGGGGCCACGAAGGGCGTCCAGACATGGTTCATGGCGGACAGCACAAGGTCCGCCCGCATCCGCCGCGCCTGCGCCACCAGCCCGCCGCGCATCGAAGGCAGCCGCGCCAGCCCGGCCAGGGCACCCGGTGCGCCACGAAAGGTCCGCACCACCTCCAGATCGGCATCCAGCGTGCGGAAGGCGTCCAGCGCCTCGAGCCGGTCCGCCAGGGACAGGCCGAGCCGGATATCGGGCCGCCGCGCCAGGGCCCGCGCCAGGTTCAGCGTGTGCTGCGCCCCGCCGCCCCGCCGCCCCCAGTACCAGAGGAGGAGATGGATCACCCCCGGCGCCTATCATCCCGCGCCCGGGCTGCAAAGACGGCTCGCGACCCCGCGCCGCCGGGGGCTCGGAAGCGCCCCTGGCCCATTATCCGAATCGCCCGGCTCCCCGATGCCTGGAATCCCATCCCGTAGCCCAGCATGGCCACGCCGGAATTCCATTTCCCGGCACGCCGGACGCTCGGGAAACGCGTTACAAAGTATCGCAGTGTTTCCGAGAGTGAAATAACCGGCGGGTGGCCGGAAATTGCACGATTTGCCCTTCACGAGCGAAGGTCATTCGTGAGACGGATACAACCGTTCTCACATAGCACCTCAAACAAGGAGCGGAGCAGTCCGGTTTCGTGGCATGATGATTCCACCGCCTCTTTCCCGGCCTTCCGCCCTGCTGCCCACCGACAGCCAGGCCAGCCTGCCGCTGCACGCCACCGGGCAGGAAGGGCTGGAGGCTTTCGCCGCCACGCTCGATCCCGCCGCCGCAGCCTTTCTCCGCGCCTCCGGCTTCAAGGCCAAAGCCGGGCAGATCGCCCTGCTGCCCGGGCCAGAGGGGCTTTCCGGCGCCGTGCTCGGCCTCGGCGATGCACCCGCCGCTGCCCGCGCCGAGCCCTGGACCTATGGCGACCTGCCCCGGAACCTCCCCGAAGGCACCGCCTGGCACCTGGAAGGCGAGGGTCCCGACCCCGCCGCCGCCACGCTGGGCTGGGGCCTGGGCGCCTATGCCTACACCGCCTTCAAGCCGGCGAAGCGCGAGCCCGCCCGCCTCGTCACCCCGCCCGGGGCAGGGGAGGCCGCCAGCACCGCCGCGCTGATCCACTGGGTGCGCGACCTCATCAACACCCCCGCCGCCGATCTCGGTCCGGCCGAACTCCTCGCCGCCGCCCGCGCCATGGCGGAGGCCGAGGGCGCGACCTTCGAGACGGTGGAAGGCGACGCGCTGCGGCAGGGCTTCCCCGCCCTGGCCGCCGTTGGCGGCGGCAGCCCGCGCCCGCCCGGTGTCGGCATCCTGCGCTGGGAGGGTGCCGCGGACGGCCCGCTCGTCGCGCTCTGCGGCAAGGGCGTCTGCTTCGACACCGGCGGCCTCGACCTCAAGCCTTCCGCCGGCATGCTGCGGATGAAGAAGGACATGGGCGGCGCCGCGGTGGTGCTCGGCCTCGCCGCGCAGATCATCCGCGCGCGCCTGCCGGTGCGTCTCCTCGTCCTTGTCGGCGCCGTGGAGAACAGCATCTCCGGCGAAGCCTTCCGGCCGATGGACGTGCTGCGCACGCGCAAGGGCCTCACCGTCGAGGTCGGCAACACCGATGCCGAAGGCCGCCTCGTCCTCGCCGACCTGCTGGCCTTCGCCGCCGAGCAGTCGCCCGCGATCATCCTAGATTGCGCAACGCTGACGGGCGCGGCGCGCGTGGCTCTCGGCCCCGATCTGCCCGCGATCTTCTCCAACGATGATGCGCTGGCGCGCATCGTGCAGCGGGCCGGCGACGCGCATCACGATGCTGTGTGGCATCTCCCATTGCGGCGCGGTTACGATTCGTGGTTGGACAGTACCATCGCGGATCTCAACAACGTCGCCTCGCGGCCCATGGCCGGTGCAGTGGTCGCGGCGTTGTTTCTCAATCGCTTCGTGCCGGCGGCAACGCCCTGGCTGCACGTCGATCTCTATGCCTGGAACGATGCCAGCCGTCCCGGGCGCCCGGAAGGTGGCGAAGCGCAGGCGCTTCGCGCCTTGCATGCCGGAATCGCCGATTGGCTCTCCCAGCGGGAAAATGCCGGAAGCGAAACGACATGAGGGCATGACGGTTCCACAAGCGGCATCGCTTGCGGCGCCGCGATCACCAGTCCCGGCCGTTGCGGGTCCAGAACCCGTGCGGGGCTGCCAGAAGAAGAGAAGGATGGAAAAAACTGATGTCATCGAAGATCAGCGGAGATGAGCTCGTAGAGATCCTGCGCGACACCGTGGTCGCACTGGTTCGTCGTGATGGCCCCGACCTTTCGGCCCGGCAACTCGGCGTCTTCCTGACCACCTATCTCTCCGACGGCCCGCATACCGTGCGCGGTCTCGCCGCCACGCTGAACGTGTCCAAGCCGGCGATCACCCGCGCACTGGACCGTCTGGGCGAACTCGACCTGACCCGCCGCAAGACCGATCCGCAGGATCGCCGCAGCGTGCTGGTCCAGCGCACACCCAAGGGCACGTCGCTGCTGCGCGAGATGTCCACCATCATGGGCGAGGCGACGCGCGGCGAAGCCGGCACCGCCAACCCGGCCAACGAGCCGATGGTGGCCGATCCCCGCCTGCGTCACGTAGCGGCCTGAGGTCAGACTTCCCCGGCGGCGGCCGGCGGCCAACCGCCGCCGCCCGCGCCGGAGCTCTTCCGTGCCAGGACACCTCGGCCCGCGCTTTCCCCGCCCGCCACGCTCGATCCGTTCCGGCGCCGCGCTGTCCCGGGAGAAATGCGCCGCCTTTCCGCCAGGACCCTACGGGCCCTGAACCCATTTTCGCCGGTTCTCGCCGCGGCCGGATCGCGCCGGAGAGCAGAGTTCCCCCGGCAGCCAGCGGCAAGGCGCGACGCTTCCCGGAAAAGCCTTCCGGACGGATCAGCCGGGAACAGCCGGAGCCTCATCCCCGCCGGGGACGGCCAGCGGCCCTCCACTGGAGGTCTCGAAGGCCGCCGCCATCAGCACGCGCGTGTAGTCCTCGCGCGGCGCCGACATCACCTGCTCCGTTTCGCCGCTTTCCACCACGCGTCCATCCTTCATCACCAGGATGCGGTGCGCCATGGCTCGCACCACGCGCAGGTCATGGCTGATGAAGAGATAGGCGAGCCCATGCCTCGCCTGCAGCTCGCGCAGCAGCTCCACCACCTGCGCCTGCACCGAGACGTCGAGCGCGCTGGTCGGCTCGTCCAGCACCACCAGCTTCGGCCGCAGCACCAGCGCCCGCGCGATGGAGATGCGCTGCCGCTGCCCGCCCGAGAACTCGTGCGGATAGCGATGCGCCGAACCGGGATCGAGCCCCACCTCGCGCAGCACATCCGCCACCCGTGCCTCGCGCTCCGCCCGCGACAGGGCGGGCTCGTGCACCGCCAGACCCTCGGCCACGATGTCCGCCACCGTCATGCGCGGCGACAGGCTGCCGAAGGGGTCCTGGAACACCACCTGCATGCTTCGCCGCAGCGGCCGCAGCGCGCGCCGCCCCAGCCCGTCGATCCGCTCGCCCTCCAGCCGCACCGAGCCCTCGCCGCGCTCCAGCTGCAGCACGGTCAGCCCCAGCGTCGTCTTGCCGGATCCGCTCTCGCCCACCACGCCCAGCGTCTCACCGCGCCGGATGGCGAGCGAGACGCCATCCACCGCCCGCACCTCCGACACCACGCGCCGCATCAGCCCACGCCGCACCGGAAAGCGCACGCGGATGTCGCGCGCATCCAGCACCATCCTCGCCCGCGCCGCGACCGGCGCCGGCCCGCCATGCGGCTGCGCGTTCAGCAGCATCCGCGTATAGGGATGCCGCGGATCGGCGATCACCGAGGCCGTCTCGCCCTGCTCCACCGCCACGCCGTTCTGCATCACCACCACCCGGTCGGCATGGTGCCGCACGATGCCCAGGTCATGGGTGATCAGCAGCATCGCCATGCCGCTCTCGCGCTTGAGCTGGTCCAGCAGGTCCAGGATCTGCGCCTGCACCGTCACGTCCAGCGCCGTGGTCGGCTCGTCCGCGATCAGCAGCTTCGGGTCGTTGGCCAGCGCCACCGCGATCATCACGCGCTGCCGCTGCCCGCCCGACAACTGGTGCGGAAAGGCGTCCAGCCGGCTTTCCAGCGCCGCCAGCCCGGCCCGCCGCAGCAGCCGCCGCACCTCCTCCTGCAAACCCGCGCCGCGCAGCGGCCGGTGCAGCGTGATCGCCTCCGCCACCTGCCGCCCGATGCTGTGCAGCGGGTTCAGCGAGGTCATCGGCTCCTGGAACACCATCCCCGCCACGCCGCCGCGCAGCCGCCGCAGCTCGCCCTCCTTCGCGGACAGAACCTCCGCCCCGTCCAGCCGCACCCGGCCCGAGGGATTGCTCCCCCCCACGGTCAGCAGCCGCAGGCAGGACAGCGCCGTCACGCTCTTGCCCGACCCGCTTTCCCCCACCAGCGCCACCGTCTCCCCCGGCCGCACGTCAAAGGAGACGCCATGCACCACCGGCGCCCCGCGAAAGGCGACCTGGAGGTTCTCCACCGCCAGCACGGGCTCGCTCGCGGCCTCGCTCACGGCCATCAGCCCCGCCCTCATCCGCGACCCCCCGGCAGCTTGCGCGGATCGAAGGCGTCGCGCACCGCCTCGCCGATGAAGATCAGCAGGGTCAGCGTGCCCCCCAGCACGGCGAAGGCCGTGGCCCCCAGCCAGGGCGCCTGGAGGTTGTTCTTCGCCTGTGCCACCAGCTCCCCCAGCGAGGGCGAACCGGGTGGCAGGCCGAAGCCCAGGAAGTCCAGGCTCGCCAGCACCGTGACACTCCCCGACAGGATGAAGGGCAGCAGCGTCAGCGTCGCCACCATCGCATTGGGCAGGATATGCCGCGCCATCACCCGCGCATCCGACACGCCCAGCGCCTTCGCCGCCCGCACATAGTCCAGGTTCCGCCCGCGCAGGAACTCCGCCCGCACCACCCCCGTCAGGCTCATCCAGGAGAAGAGCAGCAGGAAGAGCAGCAGCGTCCAGAACCCCGGCTCGATCACCGAGGACAGGATGATCAGCAGGAAGAGCTGCGGCATCCCCGACCACACCTCGATGAAGCGCTGGAAGCCCAGATCCACCCAGCCGCCGTAATAGCCCTGCACCGCCCCCGCCGCGACGCCGATCGCCGAGGCCGCGAAGGTCAGCGCGAAGCCGAACAGCACCGAGATCCGGAACCCCCACACCACCCGCGCCAGCACGTCCCGCGCCTGGTCGTCCGTCCCCAGCCAGTGCCGCGCATCCGGCGGGGAAGGCGCCGGCCGCCCCAGGTCCCGCACCACCGTGTCGTAGCGGTACGGCACCAGCGGCCATACCGCCCAGCCGCGTTTCGCCACCTCCGCCGCCAGCACCGGGTCGTGCCAGTCCGCATCGGTCGGGAAGCCGTCCGGCAGGATGTCGCTCTCCGCATAATCCGTGACCACCGGGAAGAACCACCGCCCCTCCACCCGCGCCACGATCGGCCGGTCGTTCGCCAGCACCTCGGCGAACAGCGTCACCACGAAGATCACCCCGAACAGCCACAGCGAGACATGGCCCCGCCGGTTCGCCCGGAAATTCGCCCAGCGGCGCCGGTTCAGGGGACTCATCCAGTGCGACCTCCCATGGCCGGGGCGAGGCTCCACCTCCCCCCGGAGCGCGGCACCCACCCTCAACGCCGGGCCTCGAAGTCGATCCGCGGGTCCACGAGGGTATAGGCGAAGTCGCCGATGATCTGCATGACGAGGCCGAGCAGCGTGAAGACGTAGAGCGTGCCGAACATCACCGGGTAGTCCCGCCGGATCGCGGATTCGAAGCCGAGCAGCCCGAGGCCGTCGAGCGAGAAGACGATCTCCACCAGCAGCGCGCCGGTGAAGAGGATGCCGATGAAGGCCGAGGGGAAGCCCGCGATGATCAGCAGCATGGCGTTGCGGAAGACATGGCCGTAGAGCACGCGCTGCTCGCCCGCCCCCTTGGCCCGGGCCGTCAGCACGTACTGCTTGCCGATCTCGTCCATGAAGGAGTTCTTGGTCAGCATCACCAGCCCGGCGAAGCCGCCCACCACCAGCGCCACGGTCGGCAGCACCATGTGCCAGGCATAGTCCAGCGCCCGCTGCCAGAAGGGCCAGCTCTCCGAGCCCGAGGAGACCAGCCCGCGCAACGGGAACCACTGGAGGAACGACCCCCCGGCGAAGACCACCACCAGCAGGATGGCAAACAGGAACCCCGGGATGGCATAGCCCACCAGCACCACGCCGGAGGTCCAGGCATCGAACGCCGTGCCGTCCCGCACCGCCTTGCGGATGCCGAGCGGGATGGAGACCAGATAGATGATCAGCGTGGACCACAGCCCCAGGCTTACCGAAACCGGCAGCCGCTCCCCGATCAGCTCGATCACCGGCCGCCCGCGGAACAGGCTCTGCCCGAAGTCGAAGCGCAGGTAGTCCTTCAACATCGCCAGGAAGCGCTCCGGCGCCGGCTTGTCGAAGCCGAAGGCCTTCTCGATATCCTTCACCACCGCCGGGTCCAGCCCCCGTGCCCCACGATAGCCCGATCCCTCGCCGCCGCCCTGCGGCTGGGCGGGCCGCACCTCCGCATTCCCGCCCCCCTCGGTCAGCCGCCCGATGGAACCGCCGCCGCCGCGCCGCAACTCGGCGATCATCTGCTCCACCGGCCCGCCCGGGGCGAACTGCACCACGGCGAAGTTGATCAGGATGATCCCGAACAGCGTCGGGACCACCAGGATCAGGCGCCGGAGAAGATAGGCGGCCATCCGTGCCGCTCAGGCCGGGGAGCGCCGTGCCTCGGCCAGTGCCCGGTCCCGCGCGGGATCGATCCACCAGCCCTCGAAGCCGATATTGTAGCGCGGGTTGCGCGGCGGCCGTCCGAAACGGTCCCACCAGGCGATGCGGAACGTATCACTGAAATAATGAGGCACCGTGTAGAAGTTCCACAGCAGCACGCGGTCCAGCGCATGGGTGCGCGTCACCAGCTCCTTCCGGTCCGGCGCGTTCACCACCAGCTCCACCAGCGCATCCACCACCGGGTCGGCGACGCCCAGCGTGTTGCGGCTGCCGTCATGCTTCGCCGCGGCGCTGCCCCAGAAATCGCGCTGCTCGCTGCCGGGCGAAAGGCTCTGCCCGAACAGCTCCACCGTCATGTCATAGTCGAAGTGGTCCATCCGCACCTGGTACTGCGCCAGGTCGATGGTCCGCACGTTCGCCTCCACCCCCAGCCGTTGCAGCGACTGCGCATAGGGCAGGGCCACACGCTCCAGCGTCGCGTCGCTCAGCAGGATCTCGAAGCTCAGCTTCTGCCCCTGCGCGTTCACCATCTGCCGGTCGCGCACCACCCAGCCCGCCTGCCGCAGCAGATCCAGCGCGCGGCGCTGGTTGTCGCGGTTGTTGCCGCTGCCATCCGTCACCGGCATCTTGAAGGGCTGCGTGAACAGCTCCGCCGGCAGCCTGTCGCGATAGGGTTGCAGGATCTCCAGCTCACGCCCCTCCGGCAGGCCGGAACAGGCGAGCTCGGTGTTGTTGAAATAGGAATAGGCACGCTTGTAGGAGTTGTAGAACAGGTTGGCGTTCATCCACTCGAAATCGAAGACCAGCCCCAGCGCCTCCCGCGTCCGCCGGTCGGCGAAGATCGGCCGCCGCAGGTTCATGGCGAAGCACTGCATCCCCACCGGCATCTCGTGGTGCAGCTCGTCCCGCTTCACCAGCCCCCGCTGCACGGCGGGGAAATCATAGGCGGTGGCCCAGGAACGCGCGATGTTCTCCTGCCGGAAGTCGATCTGCCCCGCCTTGAACCCCTCGAAGGCCACCGTGGGATCGCGGAAATACTCGAAGCGCTGCACGTCGAAGTTCTGCAGCCCCTTCATCGTCGGCAGGTCGCGGCCCCAATAGTCCTTCACCCGCGACAGCACCATGCTGCGCCCCGCCTCGAAGCGCTCCACCTTGTACGGCCCCGAGCCCAGCGGCACCTCCAGCGAAGGCTGCGCGAAATCCCGCCCTTCCCACCAATGCTTCGGCAGCACCGGCATCTGCCCGATGATCTGCGCCAGCTCGCGGTTGTCCGCGTTGCGGAAGCGGAAGACCACCCGCCGCTCGCCCTCCGCCACCGCCTCCGCCACATCGGCCCAGTAGGCACGGAAGCGCGGATGCCCCTTCTCCATGATCGTGGCGAAGGTCCAGGCCACGTCCGCCGCCGTCAGCGGCCTCCCGTCATGCCAGCGCGCCTCCTCCCGCAGCTCGAAGGCCACCCAGCGGTTGTCCGCCGGCACCTCCACCAGCTTCGCGAGATGCGCATAGGCGGCGCTGGCCTCGTCCGAGCTGTCCATCAGCAGCGTCTCGTAGAGCAGCCCGATCCCCACCGCCGACGTGCCGCGCAGGATGAAGGGATTGAAGGAATCGTAGGAACCCAGCGCCGTCCGCACCATCTCGCCGCCTTTCGGCGCCTCGGGGTTCACCCAGGGCCAGTGCGCGAAATCCGGCGGCAGCGAAGGATCGCCCAGCAGCGACAGCCCATGCACCCGCCGCACCGCCGCGCCGGAGGCGGGGGCCGGGGAGGGGGTCGCCGCGCCCTGGGCCAGGGCGGCACGTGACCCCAGGCCCGGCAGGGCGGCGGTCGTCAGGGCGGTGGCGAGCAGGTCTCGTCTGAACATCGCGGGAAGATGCGGCTTTCCCGCCCCGCCCTCAACCTCTCCCCGCATGGCATATCGTGTCATTCGCCCCAAAGGGGATTCCAGGGAGGGGGGCGCCGCCGGGCACCGGCGGCGTGGCGAGGAATTTCATCCGCCCCCGAAACCGAATGCCGCACTGCAATGTTCCATCCTGGCACGGCGCCATTCCCCCGCCAGGGGACATCGCCGGGCCAGCCAACCATCCCGACCCCCCTGAACCCGCCGCCGAGCCCCGGCGGAGACATCATAGGAGTGCCCCGATGGCCGAGGAACAACCTGCCACGAAGAGCCTCAGCGACGCCGTGAAGAATGGCGGCCAGATGCTGCGCAACGGGCTGAACCGCCTGCGCCGCTCGCCGGACGAGCTCCTGGCCCATCTCGACGCAAAGGCGAAGAAGGCGGTGGACCGCATGCGCTCCCGCCGCCGCTGGGAAGCCTGAACGCAGCCACCCTCCGGTCCCGCCATGGGGCCGGGGCCGGCATCAACCGGGCGATGAACCCAGGATGCGCCCCGCCTGCGACAGCAGCGCCGCATCCCCCACGGCAATCACCGTGCCGTCGCCTTCCAGCGACAGCGGCCGCCCGTGCCAGTCCGTGATCCGCCCGCCCGCGCCCTCCACGATGGGCACCAGCGCCGCCCAGTCCCAGGGCTTCATCGTGGAATCCACCACCACGTCGATCAGCCCCAGCGCCAGCAGGCCATAGCTGTAGCAGTCCCCGCCCCAGCTCACCCGCCGCACGGCGCCGCAGAGCGCATCCCGCGCCGCGTATTCCTCCGGCCGGAAGATCGTGGGGCTGGTCATCGCCAGCTCCGCCGCCGACAGCGCCGGACAGGCCCGGCACCCCACCGTCCCGCCGAGGCCGCCGCGGAACTCCGTCCGCCGCCCCGTGATCCCGGTCCAGCGCTCCCCCGTCGCCGGCTGGTCGATCACCCCCAGCACCGGCCTGCCCCGGTGCAGCAGCCCGATCAGCGTGCCGAACAGCGGCCGCCCGGTGACGAAGGCCCGCGTCCCGTCGATCGGGTCCAGCACCCAGACCCACTCGGCCTCGGGCCGCACGGAGCCATGCTCCTCCCCGATCACCCCATGCTCGGGAAACTCCGCCAGCAGGTGCTCGCGCAGCACCAGCTCCGCCCGCCGGTCCGCCTCGGTCACCGGGCTGGCGTCGCCCTTGGCTTCCACCAGCAGCGCCGAGCGGAAGAGCGGCCGGATCGCCGCCCCCGCCAGGTCGGCCCCCGCCTGGGCGGCGGCGACGAAGCTCTCGGGAAGCACGGGCATGTCGGGCACCGTCAGGGGGTGGGGAGGGGAGGCGGGTTGTCCGACAGCGTCCGCAGATAGGCCAGCACATCCGCCCGCTGCTGCGGGCTGCTCAGCCCGGCATAGGCCATGCGCGTCCCCGGCATCGCCTTGGCCGGCGCCGAGATGAAGCGGTTGATCGCCTCGTAGTCCCAGACCTTGTCGGCAAGCGCCTTGTTCGCCGGGGAATAGTTGAACCCGGGCTCCACCGCGTGGTGCCGCCCGACGATGCCGTACAGGTTCGGCCCCACCCCGTTGCGCCCGTTGTTCTCGAAGACATGGCAGGCGCTGCATTGCCGCTGCACCAGGGTCTTGCCCGTCTCCGCATTGGCATTGGCCAGCAGCGACGCGACGGGCGGCACCTCATAGGGTGCGGGCGCCGCGGCACCGGCCTCGGCCGGCGCGTCGCCGATCTGGATCGCAGGCTTCTCCAGCCGGTGCGGGGAAACGACGACACTGCCGATGAAACCGGCGACTCCGAAGACGACGCCCGCCGTCAGGATCGCCGCAAACGCCTTGTTCCCCTCCAGGCTCATCGCCCCGTCGTTCCCTTTTATCGTTGTTGCCGCGCCCGCGCGGGCCGCGTCGGCGGCGCAATCCCCACCCCGGGCCCCGGCCAGGCCTCCCGGCCCGCCCCCGGCACGGCCTCCATCGGGAAGGCCGGGGGGATGCGACCGGACGGCCTGCGCGAAACCCGTTCAGGCCCTGGTTTGCGCCTGCCCCCCGGCTCCATTACAAGCGCCCGGACCTTAATCGTCCAAGGCCCGTCTCACAACCCGTGCGCCCGCTCGTCCTGATCCCCGCCCGGATGGCCTCCACCCGCCTGCCGGACAAGCCGCTCGCCGACATCCACGGCAAGCCGATGATCGTCCACGTCCTCGACCGCGCGCGGGAGGCCGATATCGGCCCCGTCGCCGTGGCCTGCGACCACCCCGAGATCGCGGAGGCCGTGCGCGCCGCCGGCGGCACCGCCATCCTGGTCGCCGACGACGTTCCCTCCGGCACCGACCGCATCAACCTCGCCCTGGCCAGCATCGACCCGGTGGGCGCCCACGACGTGGTGGTGAACCTCCAGGGCGACCTGCCGACCATGCCGCCGGACATGCTGCGCGCCGTGCTCGCCCCGCTGGCCGACCAGCGCGTCGATATCGGCACCCTCGTCGCCCCCATCGCCAGCGCGGAGGAAGCCGCCGCCTCCTCCGTGGTCAAGGTCGCCTGCGCCTTCCCGCGCGGCGTCGCCGTGGCCCCCGCCCTCTACTTCTCGCGCAACCTCATCCCCTCCGGCGAGGGGCCGCACTGGCACCATATCGGCGTCTATGCCTATCGCCGCCCGGCGCTCGCCCGCTTCGTCGCCCTGCCCGAAGGCGCGCTGGAGAAGCGCGAGAAGCTGGAGCAGCTCCGCGCCCTGGAGGCCGGGATGCGCATCGGCGTGGTCCGCGTCGATCACGCCCCCTTCGGCGTGGACACCCAGGCCGACCTCGAACGCGCCCGCAGGACCCTCGCAGCATGAGCCAGACCATCGCCTTCCAGGGCATGCCCGGGGCCTATTCCGACCTCGCCTGCCGCGCCGCCTACCCCGGCTGGACCACGCTGCCCTCTCCCTCCTTCGAGGCCGCCATGGCCGCGGTTCGCGAGGGAAGGGCGGATCTCGCCATGCTCCCCTGCGAGAACAGCCTCGCCGGCCGCGTCCCCGACATCCACCGCCTGCTGCCCGATTCGGGCCTGCACGTGGTGGGCGAGCATTTCGAACGCGTCGAGCACTGCCTGATGGCCCCCGGAGGTGCCACCCTGCAAAGCCTCCGCCGCATCCACAGCCATCCCGTGGCGCTCGGCCAGATCCTCGACCTGCTGCGCGAGACCGGCCTCCAGGCGGTGATCGAGGCCGACACCGCCGGCGCCGCCCAGCTCGTCGCCCAGCGCGGCGGCACCGAGGACGCCGCCGTTGCCTCCTCGCTCGCCGCCGAGCTCTACGGCCTCGACATCCTCCGCCGCAACGTCGAGGACGCGACCCACAACACCACCCGCTTCTACGTCATGTCACGCGAGGCCACCCTGCCGCCGGTGGACGCGCCCGGCTGCGTCACCACCCTGGTCTTCCGCACCCGCAGCGTCCCCGCCGCGCTCTACAAGGCGCTCGGCGGCTTCGCCACCAACGGCGTGAACATCACCAAGCTCGAATCCTACATGCTCGACGGCCGCTTCGCCTCGACGCAGTTCCTCTGCGACGTGGACGGTCACCCCGGCAGCCCGCCGCTGCAACGCGCCTTCGAGGAACTGCGCTACTTCTCGCGCCAGATGCACGTGCTCGGCGCCTATCCCGGCCACCCCTATCGGCGGCAGCAGGAAGAGGTTCCGCTATAAGACAGAAGTCCGGCCAAATATTAATTCCATGGCCGGATTCCTGCCTTCCGCCTGCTTCCGGAATGCTCCACAAGACCCGCGCGTGCATCCAGGCCGGTGAATATTCTTCCCGGTCCTGATGTGCGGCCTATTTCTTGAGACGCAGGAGCATCGGCCCGCATGGATCTCGCCATTATTCTTCCGGCCCTGCTGATGGGGATCGTGGAGGGGCTGACCGAGTTCCTGCCCATCTCCTCCACCGGCCACCTGATCCTGCTCAGCGACCTGATCGGCTTCCAGGGCCCGCCCGGCAAGACCTTCGAGATCGTCATCCAGCTCGGCGCCATCCTGGCCGTCATCGTCGTCTACTGGCGCGACCTCATCGCCATGGCCACCGGCTTCTGGACCCCTCGCTCGCGCGAACGCTACGCGGTCGTCAACCTGCTCCTCGCCTTCATCCCGGCGATGGTGCTCGGCGCCCTGCTGCACAAGACCATCACCGAGGTCCTGTTCAACCCCTATGTCGTCTGCTTCGCCCTGATCATCGGCGGCATCGCGCTCATCATCATCGAGCGTAACCGCCCCAAGCCCAGCATCCACTCCATCGCGGAGATCGGTCCCCTCAGCGCCCTGCTGATCGGCTTCGGCCAGGTGCTCGCCATGATCCCCGGCACCAGCCGCTCCGGCGCCACCATCATCTTCGCCCTGCTCTTCGGCGTGGAACGCAAGGCGGCCGCCGAGTTCTCCTTCCTCCTCGCCATCCCCACCATGCTCGCCGCCACGGTCTACAGCCTCTACAAGGCCCGCGCCGAGCTCGCCGTCGGCGACATCAGCGAGATCGCGATCGGCTTCTTCGCCGCCTTCGTCGTGGCGCTGTTGGTGGTCCGCTGGGTGCTCCGCCACATCAGCCGCATGGGCTTCCAGCCCTTCGGGTGGTACCGCATCGCTCTCGGCCTCGTCATGCTCGCGCTCCTCAGCCTGCGCTGAGGCAAGGACAGGAAGACTACCCTCGGGGGAACTTCCTCCGCTAAGCTCACCCTGAAGTGGCGCCCGGCGCCGCGACAGGAAAGGCTCCCCCGAGGTCCATGCGCCGAATCGCCGCTCTCGCGCTTCCCGCCCTGCTGCTGGCCGGGCTCCTGCCGGACCCTGCCAGGGCCCAGATGTGGCCCAACGAGGTCGGCCCCCGCCGCGACATGCAGGAACTCGCCCTCCGGCCCCTGCAACGCCTGCAACCGCCACCCTCCACGGCCCCCGCCGCCTTTCTCCCACCGCCCTCCGTGGCGCCCCTGCCGGTCTGGACCCAGGCCCCGCCGCCCCGGCCCGCCCGCGCCGTACCCCGCCGTACCGCCCGCGCCACCACCCCGAGGTCGGCCGCCCAGAGCCAGTCCGCCTCCACTTCGGCCACCGGGATCAACGACCTGGAACAGCGCCTCGCCGGACGTGAGAAGCAGCTGGAGGACATGCGCCGCCAGATCGAGGCGGACCGCCGCAGTCTGCAGGGCCTGCGGACCGCTTCGGACGGTGGCACGAAGCCTGCGGCCGGCGTGTCTTCCGCGATACAGTGATGCCGAAAAGTTACGCCCCGCTCTCTTTCCGTAGTGGCAACCAGGGCCGTTGTCTGTTCTTTCTTTTGACAGGCGGATCGTCACGATTCGCTCCTGAGAACTAGGGAGTATGCGGGATGAATGCCCGTCTTTTCTTTGCCCTTCCCCTGCTCGCCGCGGTCGCCGCCTGCGCCAGCAGCCCGCCGCCGCCGCCGCCGCCTGCGCCCGCTCCCGTCGCCGAGACCCCGGCCTTCCCGCCGGGCCTCGACGGCGTCTACACCGGCTACGCCGTGGCCTCCCAGCGCGCCTGCCGTCCCGCCCGCCAGCCGGTGACCACCACCGTCGCCAACGGCTCCGCCGTGGTGCGCTGGGCCCGCCGTGCCGAGGTCGAGACCAAGCTCCAGCAGGACGGCAGCGTGGACTTCCTGTTCGACGGCGGCCACGCCACCGGCAAGTTCGCCGATGGCGCCTATACCGGCACCGCCACCACGCAGAACGGCGCCTGCACCTACAAGGTGACGCAGAAGCGTTCGTGATCCGCCGCGCTCCTGGGCGCTGGAACGGGAAAGGGCGGCCGGATCATCCGGCCGCCCTTTTTCCTTGTGTCCTCCGTCGTGCTGTCCCGGGGGGAAAAGGCGCCGCCTGTCCCCCGGTCCCCTATCCGCCGGGACTCTCCGAGCCCTGGACCGGGCTCGTCGGCGCTCGCTGACGCCGGATCGCGCCGGAGCCGGGCTCTCCGGCGACCAGCCGCAAAGCGCGACGCCGGGGAAGGGCGCCCGTCCCGTTAGCCGGCGAGGCCCGGCGCCACGGCGTAATCCGCCTCGGTCTTGCCGCGCACCTCGTCGAGCGTGACCCCCGGCGCCAACTCGGCCAGGGTCATCTTCCCCGCCTCCTTGTCGATGGCGAAGACGGCGAGCTCGGTGATCACCAGGTCCACCACGCCCTTGCCGGTCAGCGGCAGGTCGCAGCTGTGCAGCAGCTTCGGCGCGCCCTTGGCGGTGTGCTCCATCAGCACCACAACGCGCTTCACGCCGGCGACGAGGTCCATCGCCCCGCCCATGCCCTTCACCATCTTCCCCGGCACCATCCAGTTCGCCAGGTCGCCGTTCTCCGCCACCTGCAGCGCGCCCAGCACCGACAGGTCGATATGCCCGCCGCGGATCATCGCGAAACTGTCGGCGGAGGAAAAGAAGGAGGTGGTCGGCAGCGCCGTCACGGTCTGCTTGCCGGCATTGATCAGGTCCGGGTCCTCCTCGCCCTCATGGGGGAAGGGGCCCATGCCCAGCATGCCGTTCTCGCTCTGCAGCTGCACGCTCACCCCCTCGGGGATGTGGTTCGCCACCAGCGTCGGGATGCCGATCCCGAGATTCACGTAGAAACCGTCCTCAAGCTCGCGGGCGGCGCGCGCCGCCATCTCGTCGCGGGTCCAGGGCATCGTCGCGTCTCCTCAGGCGGTGGCGGTTTCGGAACCGGCGGCGGCACCCGCCGTTCCGGCGCGCTTGCGCACGGTGCGCTGCTCGATCCGCTTCTCGTAGCCCGCCGGCAGCTTCACGATCCGCTGCACATAGATCCCCGGCGTATGGATGTGGTCCGGGTCGATCGTCCCCGGCTCCACCAGCTCCTCCACCTGTACCACCGTCACCTTCGCGGCGGTCGCCATCATCGGGTTGAAGTTCCGCGCCGTCTTGCGGAAGACGAGGTTGCCCTCGGTATCCGCCTTCCAGGCATGAACCAGCGCGAGATCGGCGAAGATCCCGCGCTCCATCACATGGTCATGCCCATCGAAGTTCCGCACCTCCTTGCCCTCGGCCACCGCGGTGCCGACGCCGGTGCGGGTGAAGAAGGCCGGAATGCCCGCGCCGCCAGCCCGGATGCGCTCGGCCAGCGTCCCTTGCGGGTTGAACTCGATCTCCAGCTCCCCGGCCAGGTACTGCCGCGCGAACTCGGCGTTCTCGCCGACATAGGAGGAGATCATCTTGCGGATCTGCCGCGTCTCCAGCAGCAGCCCCAGCCCCGCGCCGTCGATGCCTGCGTTGTTGGACACGACCGTCAGGTCCTTCGCGCCGCTGTCCCGCACCGCCTCGATCAGCGCCGCCGGAATGCCGCAGAGGCCGAAGCCGCCCGAATGGATCAGCATCCCGTCATGCAGCAACCCGTCCAGCGCCGCCGCCGGACTGTCGTAGACCTTTCTGCTCATTCCCACTCCCTGGCCTTCATGCTTGGCCCCCATGCGCCGGCCCATTGCCCTGCGGATTTCGCAGCACGGTAATCCGTCACGCGCATGTTTTAAAGTCATGGTGGGGGGCTTGCGGGGGTCTGCGGACGCCGCTAAAAGCCCGTTCACCGCAGCACGGCGGGGCCATAGCTCAGTTGGGAGAGCGCCTGAATGGCATTCAGGAGGTCGTCGGTTCGATTCCGATTGGCTCCACCATGACGAGGGGTTTCCGGAAACGGAAACCCCTCGAACCTTTTCCGGGGGCCTGCAAACGCGGAAACGGTCTGGTCCACGCCACCATCCGCACGAAGCTGTCGCCCGGAACGCCTCGCTTCCGGCGAATGGCCGCGCCCCGCCTCAGCTCAGGCCGACCACCCGCCAGGCATGCTCCTGCCCGTCCGCCTCGACGATCGTGACGTTCTCGCCGGGCCGCAGCCGCGCCCGCAACTGCATCACCGCATGCAGCGGCGCATCCATCGCCGCCGAGGCCTGCCCGCCCCGCCGGAAGAAGCGCAGCGCCCAGCCCAGGTCCTCGTCATACTGCACATCCCCCTCCGAGAGGCCCTCGCCCGGCCAGAGGCGCCGCGCAGGCCAGGGATCGGGGTCCGCCTGCCATGCCCCGGGGGAGGGGAGCCCGTCCGGGCCCAGCGTCAGCGTGATCTCGTAGCGGTGCTCGCGGCTTCCTTCCGGAAGCCCTGTCCCGCCACTCGGCGAGAGGATCAGCAGGGCCAAGCGCCACCTCCTTCAGCGGATCGCGGCGGCCAGCGCCTCAGATGGCCACCCGCGCGCCCAGCTCCACCACACGGTCGCTGGGGATTCGAAAAAACTCCGTGGCCGGCAGCGAGTTGCGGCTCATCAGCGTGAACAGCCACTGCTGCCAGCCCGGCATCTTCGGCACGGAGGCCGCCACCACCGTCTCGCGCCCCAGGAAATAGGAGGCCTGCATCGGCTCGAAGGGCACGCCCATCGTCTCGTGCATCATCTCCAGGTCGCGCGGGATGTTCGGGCTCTCCAGGAAGCCGTAGCGCAGCAGCACGCGATAGATCCCCGGCCCCAGCTCCTCCGCCGAGCCCCGGTTGCGCACCTGCGGCACATCCTCGTTCAGCACCGTCACGAACACGATCCGCTCGTGCAGCACCTTGTTGTGCTTCAGGTTGTGCAGCAGCGCATTGGGCACGTAGTCCGCCTGCCCGGTCATGAAGATGGCGATTCCCGGCACCCGGATGGTGCGCGACTGCGGCAGCCGCGCCAGAAAGGACTTCAGCGGCAGGCTGTCCTGCTGGAAGCGCCGGAACAGCAGCTCCCGCCCGCGCCGCCAGGTCAGCATCTGCGTATAGAGCGCCGCCCCCAGCAGCAGCGGCACCCAGCCGCCATCGGGCACCTTCAGCACGTTGGAGATGAAGAAGGCGAGGTCCAGCAGGAAGAGCGGCAGGAACACCGCCACCACCAGCGGCCAGGACCAGCGGAAGTTCCGGTGGAACACGATGCCCGCGAGGCAGGAGGTCGCCAGGAAGGTGCCCGTCACCGCGATGCCATAGGCCGCCGCCAGGCTGTCCGAGTTGCGGAAGGCCACCACCAGCACCACCACGCCCGCCAGCAGCGAGAAATTCACCTGGGGCACGTAGATCTGCCCCTCTTCCGTCTCGCTGGTGTGCTTCACCACCAGCCGCGGCAGCAGCCCCAGCTGCACGCATTGCCGCGCGATGGAAAAGGCGCCCGAGATCATTGCCTGACTGGCGATGATCGTGGCCAGCGTCGCCAGCACCACCATCGGCAGGCGCATCCAGTCCGGCGCCAGCAGGAAGAAGGGATTCTCCAGCGCCTCGGTGTTGTTCAGTACCAGCGCCCCCTGGCCCAGGTAGTTCAGGATCAGCGAGGGCAGCACGAAGTACAGCCAGG
This sequence comes from Roseomonas sp. FDAARGOS_362, assembly GCF_002754815.1. GTDB lineage: Bacteria > Pseudomonadota > Alphaproteobacteria > Acetobacterales > Acetobacteraceae > Roseomonas > Roseomonas mucosa. The sequence continues at coordinate 3,334,344 of NZ_CP024588.1, forward strand.
CCAGCCGGATCGGCCGCTTCCCGAAATGTCCCATATCGGCATAGAGCGCCTCCGCCCCCGTCACCGCCAGCACCACCGAGCCCAGCGCGATGAAGGCCGCCAGCCGGTAGGCGATGCAGAACTGGATGGCATGGTGCGGCGACAGCGCCTCCAGCACCCCCGGCTCGCGCAGGATCTCGACCAGCCCCAGCAGCCCGATCAGCCCGAACCACAGCACCATCACCGGGCCGAAGATCCGCCCCATGGCATGCGTGCCGCGGTACTGGACCAGGAACAGCCCGATCAGCACTGCCAGCGAGACCGGCACCACGATTTCCCCGAAGGTGGGCGAGATCACCTTCAGCCCCTCCACCGCCGAAAGCACGGAGATGGCCGGGGTGATGATCCCGTCGCCGAAGAACAGGCAGGCGCCCGCGATGCCGATCAGCGCCACGATGTGGCGCCCCCGCTCCGTGCCCACCGCCCGCTGCGCCAGCGCCATCAGCGCCAGGATGCCGCCCTCGCCCCGGTTGTCCGCCCGCAGCACGATCAACACGTACTTCACCGTCACGACGATGATGATCGACCAGACGATCAGGCTGAGGACCCCCAGGATCTCCCAGCGCTCCAGCCCATCGGAGGCGAAGTGCACGAGCGCGGCCCGCAGCGCGTAGAGCGGGCTTGTGCCGATATCGCCGAAAACGACGCCGAGCACCCCTACCACAAGGCCGACGCCCAGAGGGCGGGATTCACTGCTGGACGTGGTCGGTGTCACGATGTCCGGAATGTTCCAGTGGAGCCCCAAGGCATACGCTGGACGCGGAGACGCCCGCAAGGCCCGCCCCCCGGCGCCTCTCCGGACCGTGCGAGGCCGATCCCCCGCCCGCCGCTGAACTTCCTGTGCGCGCCGGCTTCCCGGGCGGTGGCGTCGCGCTTGTGTGTCCGGCCCCGGTGGAGGTGCCGCCTCCCCCGGCTCCCTCCGCTGGGGGAATGGTATTCCCCCAGACCCCGCCTTGAGCTGGTACCGGGTGGCGAGGTCGGCCTGCGGCCCGATCCCTGGGAGGAGGTGGATCGGCGGGGCCCCCGGAAAAGGAAAACAACCATGTCCGCGCTGGCGGCGCCCATGGTCGCCGGGGAGCTTGGCTCTCCGGCGCGATCCGGCGTCAGCGAGCGCCAGATCATCGGGTCCAGGGCCCGCAGGATCCTGGCGAAGTGGGGGTTCGGGGGCGAGGCGGAGCCCTGCCCCCGAAGCGCGCCGCCTCCCGGGCGATCAGTGTCCGCGCAGGATCTGCGACAGGAACGCGCGCAGGCGGTCGGTGCGGGGGTTGTTGAACATCTCCTCCGGCGTGCCGGATTCGACCACCTCGCCCCGGTCCATGAACACCACCCGGTCGGCCACGGTGCGGGCGAAGCCCATCTCGTGCGTCACGCAGATCATGGTCATGCCGCTTTCCGCCAGGCTGACCATGGTGTCCAGCACCTCCTTGATCATCTCCGGATCGAGCGCCGAGGTCGGCTCGTCGAACAGCATGATCTTGGGCTTCATGCACAGCGCCCGGGCGATCGCCACGCGCTGCTGCTGCCCGCCGGAAAGCTGGCCGGGGTACTTGTTCGCCTGGTCGGGGATCTTGACCTTGCGCAGGTACTCCATCGCCTCTTCCTCGGCCTGCGCCTTGGGCATCTTGCGTACCCAGATCGGCGCCAGGGTGCAGTTCTGCAGGATCGTCAGGTGCGGGAAGAGGTTGAAGCTCTGGAACACCATCCCGACCTCGCGCCGGATGGCATCCAGCGCGCGGATGTCGTCCGTCAGCTCCACCCCGTCCACCAGGATGCGGCCCTGCTGGTGCTGCTCCAGCCGGTTGATGCAGCGGATCATGGTGGACTTGCCCGAGCCCGAGGGCCCGCACACCACCACCCGCTCGCCGGTCGCGACCTGCAGGTTCACGTCGCGCAGCACATGCATCGTGCCGTACCACTTGTTGACGTTCTCCAGCAGGATCGCCGGCGCCGTCCCCGCCCGCACGGCGGAGGCGACATGCGATTCCGGGCTCAGCGTTGCGCTCATGGTGTCGTTCTCCGGAAAGGGCTCAGCGCCGGCGGTGCCGGTTCAGCTCGGCCTCGAGATTCTGGCTGTAGCGCGACATGGCGAAGCAGAAGCAGAAGTAGATGAGCGCCACCACGATGTAGACCTCGATGCCGAAGCCCTGCCAGGCAGGCTCCACGATCGCCGTCTTGGCCGCGGTCAGCAGGTCGAAGATGCCGATGATCAGCACCAGCGACGTGTCCTTGAAGAAGCCGATGAAGGTGTTCACCAGCGGCGGGATCACCAGCCGCAGCGCCTGCGGCAGCACGATCAGCCCGGTCTTCTTCCAGTAGCTCAGCCCCAGCGCGTCCGCCGCCTCGTACTGCCCCTTGCCCAGCGCCTGCAGCCCGCCGCGCACCACCTCCGCCAGATAGGCGGCGGCGAAGAGGATGATGGCGATCTGCGCGCGCAGCAGCTTGTCGATGTTCATCCCCTCGGGCAGGAACAGCGGAAACATCACGCTCGCCATGAACAGCAGCGAGATCAGCGGCACGCCGCGGATCAGCTCGACATAGACGATGCAGAGCAGCCGGATCGCCGGCATCGAGGAACGCCGTCCCAGCGCCACCAGGATCGACAGCGGAAAGGCCACCGCGATGCCGAAGGTGGACAGGATCAGCGTGATCGGCAGCCCGCCCCAGCGCTCCTGCGGCACATAGGTGAGGCCGGGCACGCCCCCCCACATCAGCAGCGCGATGACCGCCAGCGTCACCACCCACACCACCGCCAGCTCCCAGCGCCAGAAGCGCCGCATGGCGGAAACGATGTAGAGCCCGATGAACAGCAGGCAGACCAGCGCCGGCCGCCACTGCTCGTCATAGGGATAGGTGGCGAAGAGGATGAAGCGGTACTTCTCCGTGATCACCGCCCAGCAGGCGCCAGTGCCCTGCACCGCGCGGCAGGCCTGGGTCTGGTTGTCCGGCACCGACCAGACGGCGTTGACGAAGGCCCAGTCCACGAAGCCGATCGCCCAGCGCACGATCAGGTAGATCAGCGCCAGCGTGACCGCGGTGGACCACCAGGAGGAGAACAGGTTCGTCCGCAGCCAGGCCACCGGCCCCACCACCGTGGTGGGCGGCTGGCGCGGCACCGCCTCGGGCGATCCGGCGGCGGCGGTGTTGAGGGTGATGTCGCTCATGCTGCCGCTCCCTCTCTCAGCGTTCCACCAGCGCGATGCGCGTGTTGTACCAGTTCATGAACAGGCTGATGCTCAGGCTGATGGTCAGGTAGACCAGCATGATGATGGCGATGCCCTCGATCGCCTGCCCCGTCTGGTTCAGCACCGTGTTGGCGATGGACACGATGTCCTGGTAGCCGATGGCCACCGCCAGCGAGGAGTTCTTCGTCAGGTTCAGGTACTGGCTGGTCATCGGCGGGATGATCACCCGCAGCGCCTGCGGCAGGATGACCTGCCGCAGCATCGTCCCCGGCCGCAGCCCCAGCGCCTGCGCCGCCTCCCACTGCCCCTGCGGCACCGAGGTGATGCCCGCGCGCACGATCTCGGCGATGAAGGCCGAGGTGTACATCACCAGCCCCAGCAGCAGCGCGAAGTACTCCGGGCTCACCGTCAGCCCGCCCTGGAAGTTGAAGCCGCGCAGCGCCGGGATGTCCGGCGTGAAGGGCGCGCCCAGCACCGCCCAGATCAGGATGGGCAGGCCGAGGATCAGCGCCAGCCCCGCCGGCCAGACCCGCCGCGGCTGCCCGTCCTGCATCTGCTTGGCCCGCGCGGAACGCGCATAGAACCAGGTGGCGACCGCCCCCGCGACCAGGCCCAGCAGCGCCCAGTTGTGCGCGTCCGTCCACTCGATCCAGGGCAGCTTCAGCCCGCGGTTGCTCAGGAACACGCCTTCCACCGGGTGCAGCGACTGCCGCGGCACCGGCAGGCTCTGCATGATCGTGTACCAGAACAGCAGTTGCAGCAGCAGCGGCACGTCGCGCACCACCTCGACATAGACCGCCGCGATCTTGCCCAGCAGCCAGTTCCTCGACAGCCGCGCGATGCCCACCAGCGTGCCGAAGACCGTGGCCAGGATCACGCCCACCACCGCCACCTTCAGCGTGTTCAGCACGCCCACCGCCAGGGCGCGGAAATAGGTGCTGGTGGGCGAATACTCGATCAGGTGCTCGCCGATCGGCAGCCCCGCCTCCCGCCACAGGAAGCCGAAGCCCGTGGCGATGCGCCTCACCTCCAGGTTGCGCGCGGTGTTGCTGGCCAGCCACCAGACGACGGCCACCACCAGCCCCACGATCAGCACCTGCCAGACGATGGAGCGCACCCGCTCGTCCCGCCAGCTCAGGCGAAAGGCTTTCTTCGGGGGCGCCTTCATGTGGCGCGGGTCCGTCGAGCTTTGCGACATCGGGAAAGCCCCTTGCATCTGTCCGGCCTTCTGCGGGCCGCGTCCCGGAGGAAAGGGCCGCGGGCCAGGACCGGCCCGCGGCGTTCAGGTCAGGCTCAGCGCATCGGCGGCGCGTATTGCAGCCCGTCCTTGTTCCACAGCGCGTTCTTGCCGCGCGGCAGGCCGATCGGCTTCAGGTTGCGGTCGAACACCTCGCTATAGTTGCCCACAGCCTTGATGACCTTCACCGCCCAGTCGTTCGACACGCCCAGCATCTTGCCCAGGTCGCCGTTCTTGCCGACGAAGCGCTGGATGTCCGGGTTCGGGCTGCTGGCCATCGAATCCACGTTCTTGGAATCGATTCCCAGCTCCTCCGCCGTCACCAGCGCGAAATGCGTCCAGCGCACGAGGTCGGCGAAGCCCGGGTCGCCCTGCCGCACCGCCGGCGCCAGTGGCTCCTTGCTGATCAGCTCCGGCAGGATCACGTAGTCGTCCGGCTTCGGCTGGGTGGAACGGGTCGCCGCCAGCCCCGAGGCGTCCGTCGTATAGGCATCGCAGCGCCCGGCCACGAAGGCGCTCACCAGCTCCTCCAGCCGCTCGATCACCACCGGGGTGAACTTGACGTTGCTGGCCCGCGCCCAGTCGGTCAGGTTCTGCTCCGTGGTGGTGCCCGGCTGCACGCAGATCGTGGCGCCGTCCAGCTCCTTGGCGCTCTTCACGCCGGTGGACGTCTTCACCATGAAGCCCTGGCCGTCATAGAAGGTCGTGGCCGCGAAATCGAAGCCCAGGCTGGTGTCGCGCGACAGCGTCCAGGTCGTGTTGCGCGCCAGCATGTCCACCTCGCCCGACTGCAGTGCGGTGAAGCGGTTCTGCGCCGTGGTCGGCACGTAGCGCACCTTGCTCGCATCGCCGAAGATCGCCGCCGCCACTGCCTTGCAGTAGTCCACGTCGAAGCCGCGCCACACGCCCTGGCTGTCCGGCTGGGCGAAACCCGCCAGCCCGGTGTTCACCCCGCAGACGAGGCTGCCTCGGGACTTGATCGCATCCAGCGTCGCCCCGGACGGAGCGGCGGGTGCCTGCTGTGCCGCAGCCGGCGTCGCAAAGGCCCCGAGCGCCAGGGCGCCAAGGGATCCGAGCATGACGGCAAGCCGAAAAGGCCGCATTCCCTGAACTCTCCAAAAATGAATTCCACAGATCCCGCCCCGTTGCCCGGCACGGTGGGCCGCCATCCCGGGTTCCTACATTCCGGTCTGGCAGCCCTGCATAAATCGATACCCTTGAGTTTCGGGCGGCGCAAATCCCGCCTTCGCATCGGCCTCTGCCCGAATCCGCGCCATAAGAACGCAGTGCAGACAGCAAGGGCCGTGCCATGAACTGGAACAGGCCCGCCCGAACCCCAGCCCGTGGAAGGCCACCACCATGCGCATCATCCCGAAAACGGAAGTGGACCGGCTGCTTCCCTGGCCGGAACTGATCGCCGCGCTGGAGGAGGTCTTCCGCCTCGGCTGCGACGCCCCGCTGCGCCATCACCACCCCTTGCCGAACGGCCCGGATGCCACCGGATCGCTCCTGCTGATGCCCGCCTGGTGGGCAGACCGCTTCACGGGGGTCAAGATCGTGCATGTCATGCCGGCGAACGCCGCCGCCGGCCTGCCCGCCGTCCAGTCCTCCTACCTCCTCTCCGACGGCCGCACCGGCGAGGCCCTGGCCCTGCTCGACGGCGGCGCCCTGACCGACCGCCGCACGGCGGCCAGCAGCGTCCTCGCCGCCCGCTTCCTGGCCCGCCCCGGCAGCCGCCACCTGCTCGTCCTGGGCAGCGGCCGCGTCGCCGAGGCCCTGGCTGCCTGCTACGCCAGCGCCTTTCCGCTCGAACGCATCGCCATCTGGTCGCGCCGCCCCGAAAACGCCCAGGCCCTGGCCCGCCACCTGCGTGCCGAAGGCCTGCCCGCCGAATCGGTGGCCCGGCCGGACCCCGCCTCGGCCGACATCGTCGCCTGCGCCACCCTCTCGGCCACGCCGCTGGTCACCGGCGCCGCCATCCGCCCCGGCACCCATGTGGACCTCGTCGGCGCCTTCCGCCCCACCATGCGCGAGAGCGACGGCGCCCTCCTGGCCCGCGCCCGCCTCGTGGTGGACACCCGCCCCGGTGCCCTGGCCGAGGCCGGCGACGTGGTCCAGGCCATCGCCGAGGGCGCCATCACCGAGGCCGGCATCGCCGCCGACCTGGCCCAGCTCTGCCGGGGCGAAAGCCGGGGGCGCGAATCGCCGGACGAGGTCACCGTCTTCAAATCCGTCGGCTGGGCTGGCGAGGACCTCGCCGCCGCCGCCCTGGCCTACCAGCGCGCCGGCTGAACCGCGTCGCGCTTCATGGTCAACCGCGCCGGGGGAGAGGCTCTGCCTCTCGCCCCGGACCCCCTCTCCGCCAGGACACTGCGTGCCCTGGACCCGGGGAGTTGGCACCCCTGGTGGCCGTTGTTCTGCAGCCTGATCCCAGGGAACAGGTGGAGGCGTGGGGTTCCCGAGAAGAAGAAGACACCCTGTCCGCGCGGGTGGCGCCGGCAGTCCACCGGAGAGCCAGGCTCTCCGGCGCGATCCGGCATCAGCGAGAGCCAACGAAAATGGGTCCAGGGCCCGCAGGGTCCTGGCGGATAGGGGGGCGGGGGAAAGGCGGCGCCTTTCCCCCGGGACAGCGCAACGCCGGACGCAAAGCCGTCCCCCAGGGATCAGAGCAGGAAGGCCAGGGCCTCCTCGCAGCTCTGTTCCACCTTCAGCGCCAGCATCCCGTCCGCCCGGGTGCGGCCCAGGTTCACCGCCGCCAGCGGCTTGCCGGCCTTGGCCGCCGCCTGGACGAAGCGAAAACCGGAATAGACCATCAGCGAGGACCCCACGACCAGCATGGCATCGGCGCGTTCCAGCGCCCGATAGGCTTCCTCCACCCGTTCCCGCGGCACGTTCTCGCCGAAGAACACCACATCCGGCTTCAGCAGCCCGCCGCAGACCGGACAGTCCGGCACGACGAAGCGCCCGAAATCCCGCCCCTCCAGGTCGGCATCCCCATCCGGCGCGATCCCGGCGCCGAGCCCGGCCCAGTCCGGGTTGCGCCGCACCAGCTCCTCCTGCATCGCCTCGCGCGGCATCTCATGGCCGCAGCCCAGGCAGCGCACCACATCGAGCCGCCCGTGCAGGTCGATCACCCGCCGGCTGCCCGCCGCCTGGTGCAGCCGGTCGACGTTCTGGGTCAGCAGCAGCTCGCATCGTCCCCGCTCCTCCAGCCGCGCCAGCGCCGCATGCGCCCGGTTGGGCCGCACCTGCCGGAAGAAGCGCCAGCCGACCATGCCCCGCGCCCAGTAGCGGCGGCGCGTGGCCTCGCTGCCCAGGAAGGCCTGCAGGGTCACCGGCTGGGCACGTTTCCACTGCCCCTCCGCGTCACGGTAGTCGGGAATGCCCGACCCGGTGCTGCATCCGGCACCGGACAGCACGAAAAGGCGCGGGTGCCGCGCCACGAATTCCGCCAATCCGCCTGGATAGGCAGGGGCGATGGAAAGGGGAGCGTCCAGGGCAGGCGCTGGGGGAGGGGCCGGGGGCGGCGTCGCGACATCCGTCATGCCGGAGGGATATAGGAACGCCATCCCCCGATCGCCGCCCGTCCCTGCGCATGGCGGCCGCGGTTCCCGGCCATCGCTGCATCGCGCCTCGTGGCCGCCCGCCGGGAAAGGGGCACGGCGCCGGACGTCAGGGCAGGAGTGGCAACCGCCCCTGCCATATCCTCCGGGGCCTCACCCCACCGTTTCGGTCGCCGCGGGCCGCCGCTGCCGCTCGGACTCGGTCTTCAACTGCCCACAGGCGGCCAGGATGTCGCGCCCGCGCGGCCGGCGGATCGGGGCCGAATACCCCGCATCGCTGACGATCTGGGCGAAACGCCGCACCACCTCGGGCTTCGAGGTCCTGTAGGCGCTGCCCGGCCAGGAATTGAACGGGATCAGGTTCACCTTGGCCGGAATGCCGTGCAGCAGCCGCACCAGCTCCCGCGCCTCGGCCTCGCTGTCGTTCACCCCGTCCAGCATCACGTATTCGAAGGTGATCCGGCGGGCGTTGGAGGCGGAGGGATAGCGCCGGCAGGCGGCCATCAGCTCGGCGATCGGATACTTCCGGTTCAGCGGCACGATCTCGTCGCGCAGCTCGTCCGTCACCGCGTGCAGGCTGACGGCGAGGCCGACATTCAGCTCCCGCCCGCAGCGGTCCATCATCGGCACGACGCCGGAGGTGGACAGGGTGATCCGCCGCCGCGACAGGCCGATCCCCTCGTTGTCCATCACGATGGTCAGCGCCTTGGCGACATTCTCGTAGTTGTAGAGCGGCTCGCCCATCCCCATCACGACGATGTTGCTCAGGTGGCGCGGCGTGCCGTCCTTGGGGGAGGGCCACTCGCCATAGCTGTCGCGCGCCGCCATGAACTGGCCGACGATCTCGGCGGCGCCCAGGTTGCGCACCAGCTTCTGCGTGCCCGTGTGGCAGAACCGGCAGGACAGCGTGCAGCCGACCTGGGTGGAGATGCAGACGGCGCCGCGATCCTCCTGCCCGTCGGGGATATAGACCGTCTCCACCTGCTGCGCGTCGCGGAAGCGGAACAGCCACTTGCGCGTGCCATCCTTGGAAAGCTGCTCGGTGGCCACGTCCGGCCGCCCCACGGCGAACCGCTCCGCCAGCCGCTGCTGCATCGGCCGCGCGATGGTCGGCATCTGCGCGAAGTCACGCACGCCCTGGTGATAGATCCAGTGCCAGAGCTGCCGGGCGCGGAAGGGCTTCTCGCCCATCGCCACCATCTCCGCCTCCAGCTCCGCCCGCGACAGGCCGACGAGGTCGCGCCGCCCATCCGGCAGCGTGGCCGGGGGCGGGGCGAAGATCGCCGACTTGGCGAGGATGCGCGCGGCCTCGGCCTCGGTCAGCTCGGCGGGGTTCGCGGCATCGGGGCGGGTCCGGAGGGCGGCGTCGCTCATCGGCGGGGGGGACATTCCTTGGAGATCGCCTCATAGGCCGCGGAGAAGCCGCTGAGGGAGAAGGTATCGGTGGTGGCGCCCTTGCCCTGCGGCCCGGGCCCCTTGATCACGAGATCGCGGCCCGCCTTGAAGGCGGCCACGGCGGCGGAACCCTCCTGGGCGAAGGCATTGTTCTGCACCCCGTAGAAACGCAGCTCGTTGGAGCCGACCGCGCCGGTGATCTCGGCATCGCGGTTGTTCTCCCGGCGGAAGGCATAGCCCAGCGAGGCCGCCACCTGGTCGCGCCCCTGCGGCCGCTGCGTCACCGTCAGCATGACGTTCTGCCGGCTGCCGCCGCCCTCGCTCTTCGCCGCGCGGGTGAAGGCATAGCAGACCTTGCCGCCACTCTCCTGGTGGGTCGCGGCCGTCCAGCTGCCGAAGCTGCCGAGGCGCTGCGGACCGCCGGCGGCACGATTCTGCGCTGAGGCCTCCGGCACCTGGGCGAGGGAGACGAGCGCGAGGGCGAGAACAGGGAGCAATCGCTTCATGGCGGCGCAGATAAGGCCCCGGAGCCACCCGGTTCAACCGCGGAGATGACCGGATCAGCCATGTTCCGCAGCCGGGCCGGTCCGGACGGCGGCAAGGAACGGCGCCGCCTCCGCCTCCCGGCACGCTTCCCGCCCCGCATCCGGGTAGTGCCCAGCGGCCTCGCCCGCCCGCGCCGCGTGCCTCCCGGCGACGCTCCGCCCGGTCATCCCGCCCAGCCCGGCCGGCACTGCCCCCCAGCGGGCATCCCCGCTTGGCGCCCCGGCCACATCGCCTTATCAGCCCGGCCCATGCAGGATGCGCGCATGACCGGCCAGCCCCTACCCGAGCAGGACGAGCGCGACCGCCAGCTCGCCGCCCAGTACGACAGCTACCCCTATCCCGCCCGCAACCCGGCGGACGAGGCCAAGCGCCTGATCATCGGCAGCCCCTCCCACCTGCGGGAAGTGGACCACTGGATCTTCGGCGCCCGCCGCCCGGAGTCGCAGCCGCTGCGCGCGCTGATGGCCGGCGGCGGCTCGGGCGACGGCACCATCATGCTGGCCCAGCACCTCGCCCGCGCCGGCCGCCCGGGCGAGGTGGTCTGGCTCGACCGCTCCGCCGCCGCGCGCAAGGTGGCGCAGGCCCGGGCGGAAAGGCGTGGCCTCGGCAACATCCGCTTCACCGAGGGCTCGATCCTCGACCTGCCCGACCCCCAGCTCGGCCTCTTCGACTACATCGACTGCTGCGGCGTGCTGCACCACCTGCCCGACCCGCTGCAGGGCCTGCGCAACCTCGCCGCCTCGCTCGCCCCCGGCGGCGGCATCGGCCTCATGGTCTATGCCCCGCATGGCCGCACCGGCGTCTACATGCTCCAGGACGCGCTGCGCCTCCTCACCCCGCCCGAGGAAGCCCCGGCGACACGGCTGGAGATCGGCAAGCGCCTCTGGAAGCAGGCACCCGAGACCGCCTGGCTCCGCCGCAACCCCTGGATCACCGACCACACGGAGGGCGGCGACGCCGGCCTCTACGACCTGCTGCTGAACCCGCGCGACGTGGCCTATACCGTGCCGCAGCTCGCCGCCCTGATCGAAGCCGCCGGCCTGCGCCTGCGCTGCCTCGTGGAGCCCCTGCGCTACGACCCCGACCGCTACCTGCCCGACCCGCGCCTGCGCGAACGCGCCGCCCGGCTCGGCCCCATCGGCCGCGCCGCCCTGGCGGAGGCGGTGGCGGGCAACATGGGCATCCACATCGCCTACTGCACCCGCGACCCGGCGCCGGAGCCCGACTGGGACGATCCCGATTCGGTCCCCGTGCTGCGGGAGATGGACGGCGCCACCCTGGCCCGCGCCGTGGCCCCCCAGGGCGTGCTGCCGGTGAACTTCGACGGCGTGCGCATGAACCTCGCCCTGCCGCGCCTCGCCCCGGCGATCCTGGCCCGCGTGGACGGCCGGCGCAGCCTGGGCGAGATCGCCGAGGCCGTGGCGGCGGGCGGCGCCTCCCGCGAACAGGTGGCCCGTGACCTCGCCGCGCTGCGCGGGGTGATGGAGCCGCTGAACCGCCTCCTCCTCGCCGCGCCCCGCCCGGGTGGCGGGTGACGCATCCCGGGGCAGGGACCCCGCCGCCCCTCCGAGGCCCGGTGAGGCAACCCCGGTGACGGCCACCCCGTGAGGAGAGCCCCCGATCCGGACGGGCTGCCGCCCCCGCGCCCCAGGGCAGGGACCAGGGGAGGGGCCAAGGGGGAGACCAGGGACGGCATCCGGCAAGGCGCGGGCCGCCCCCCGCCGGCCATGCCATCCCCTCGGCGGGCACAACCCGGCCGCGGCGGCTGGCGCTGGCTGCGCCGCGGCCTGGTGCTCTCCATCTGGGCCGCGATCGGCGCGGCCCTGCTCCTCCTCGCCCTGGTCTGGGACCTGCCGGCGCCGGAAAAGGCCCTCTCCGCCACCCGCCGCCCCTCCCTGACGCTGGAGGCCATGGACGGCCGCGTGATCGCCACCCAGGGCGACCTCTATGGCGAGGCCCTGCGGCTGAAGGAGATGCCCGTCGCCATGCCGCAGGCGCTGATGGCCATCGAGGACCGCCGCTTCCTCAGCCATCCCGGCATCGACCCGGTGGGCCTGCTGCGCGCCGCCTGGGCCAACCTGCGCGCGGGGCATGTGGTGCAGGGCGGCTCCACCCTGACCCAGCAGCTCGCCAAGAACCTCTTCCTCAGCCCCGACCGCTCCTTCCGCCGCAAGGCGCAGGAGGTGCTGATGGCCCTCTGGCTGGAACGCCGCTTCACCAAGACCGAGCTGCTGGAGATCTACCTGAACCGCGTCTATCTGGGCTCCGGCGTCTATGGCGTGGACGCGGCGGCGCGGGCCTATTTCGGCATCTCCGCCCGCCGCCTGAACCTGTGGCAGGCGGCGATGCTGGCCGGGCTGCCCAAGGCCCCCTCCCGCCTCAACCCCCGCACCGATCCGGAGGCCGCGATCCGCCGCGCGAAGGACGTGCTGCGCGCCATGGCCGAGACCGGCGCCATCACCCCGGAACAGGCGGAGCGCGAGGCCACCCGCATCGCCCTGCCGCCGCGCCCGGGCCGCAACGCCGGCTGGTTCGCCGACTGGGTGCAGGACGAGCTGGGCCGCCGCTTCCCGGAAAGCGCCGACCTCGTCCTGCGCACCACCCTCGACGCCCGCATCCAGGCCGTGGCGGAAGCCCGCCTCAACGCCCTCTTCGCCGGCCCCGGCGCGGCGGCCGGGGTGGGCGACGGTGCCGTGCTGGTGCTGGATGCCCCCACCGGCGCCGTGCGCGCCATGGTCGGCGGCCGCGCCTACCGCACCAGCCAGTTCAACCGCGCCGTGGACGCGCGCCGCCAGCCGGGCTCCGCCTTCAAGCCCTTCGTCGTCCTGGCGGCGTTGGAAGTAGGCATGGACATCTCCACCACCGTCTCCGACGCGCCCCTGACCCTGGGCAACTGGTCCCCCGGCAACGGCCACTGGGCCAGCCGGGGCGAGATCACGCTGGAGGATATGCTGGTCCACAGCGTCAACACCGCGGCGGTCCGCACCCTGCTCCGCGCCGGCGGGCCGAAGCCGGCGATCGCGGTGGCGCAACGCCTGGGCCTCGCCGGCCCCTTCCCGCAGGACGCCACCCTGGCCCTTGGCACGGGGCAGGCATCCCTGCTGGAACTTGTGTCCGCCTACGCCGCTTTCGCCAATGGAGGGTTGCACGTGGAACCGTTCGGCCTCGCCGCCGCCCGCGGCGGCAACACCCTGCGCTCCCTGCCGCCGCCCGACCCGGCGCGCGTGATGACGGTGGACCAGGCCTATGCCATCCGCCGCGCGCTGGAGAGCGTCGTGGCGCGCGGTACCGCCCGCGCCGCCGCCGTCCCCGGCCGCCTGGTGGGCGGCAAGACCGGCACCACCCAGGATTCGCGCGACGCCTGGTTCATCGGCTTCTCCGGCCGCACCGTGATCGGGGTCTGGCTCGGCAACGACGACGCCACGCCGATGAACGACGTCCAGGGCGGCACCCTGCCGGCCCGCCTCTTCCATGAGATCCTCGAGGAGATCCCGCGATGAAGCCGGAGACGCCCCCCCCGGAGAACCTCCCCGGAGAGACCTCCGGCTCCCCCCCTCTGGCCGAGTTCTCCTTCCTGTTCAGCCCCGTGCGCCACGCGGCGAACAACCTCGCCATGGTCCTGCTGATGAACCTCGAATCGGCGGCGCGCGTCATCCCGCCCACCGAGCGCGGCAGCCGGCAGATCGCCCGCGCCCTGGAGGCGGCCGAGGAATACGACCGGCTGATGCGCAGCCTCCTGGCCCTGACCCGCAGCGAGCAGGAAGTGCCCCTCCGCGCCAGCGCCTACCTGCAGGACCTGCTGCCGCTGCTGGGCCTCGCCGCGGGCCGCAAGCTCACCCTGGAGGCCGAGGGGGAACCGGCCGAGCTCCGGGTCCGGCGCCCGGCCCTGGACGCCGCCCTGCTGGCGCTGATGCAGGACATGCCGGCGGGGAGCCCCCCCGTGCTGCGCCTGCGCGGCACCCGGCTCACGCCCGGCTTCCCGGTCGATGCGGCGCGGCAGGATGCGCTGCGGGCGGCCGGAGTGACGGTGGAAGGCAGCGTCCTCCAACTGCCCACGCGCGCGGGCTGACGGGACGGCCCGCGATTGACCCCCCGCCCCGCGAAGCGCCTCATCCCGGCCGCCTCATCGCGACAGGCCCGGACCGCCCCAGGGAGAACACCACCATGCCGCAGACCCGCTTCGTCGTGCTCGCCGAGTTCCGCCTGAAGCCAGAGGGCCGCGCCCGCTTCATCGAGCTCGCCCGCGCCGATGCCCGGGGCTCCGTCGCCGACGAGCCCGGCTGCCACCAGTTCGACCTCCTCCTCCCGGAGGAGGACGAGACCCTCGCCGTGCTGCACGAGGTCTATGACAGCCGCGCCGCCTTCGAGACGCATCTGACCATGCCGCACTACCTGCCCTTCCGCGACGGCGTGCCGGACCTCATCACCGGCAAGACCGTCCGCTTCTTCCGGCAGGACGCCGGCTGAACCCTTCCGGCGCGGCCCCCGGCGCCCCGCGTGGCACGTCCCCGGCGCAGGCGGGGAAAAAGCCGCCTTGACTTCGAGTGCGCTCGAAGTCGTAGCAACCGTGGCGTCAGGAAGGACAAGGCACAGCATGAAGATCGGCGACCTGTCCAGGCGCACCGGGCTGACGGCCCATACGCTGCGCTATTACGAGCGGATCGGGTTGCTGCCGCGGGCATCGCGGGATTCGTCGAAGCAGCGGGACTACGACGCCTCGATCCTGCCCTGGATCGACTTCGTCGGGCGCCTGCGGCGGACCGGCATGCCGGTCCGGGAGATGGTCCGGTATGCCACGCTGCGGTCGCAGGGCGTCGCGAGCGAGCCGGAACGGGAAGACCTCCTCCGGCGGCATCGCCAGCATGTCCGGCGGCAACTGGCCGAGCTTCAGGCGTGCCTGTCCGTCCTCGACAGCAAGATCGCCGGCTACGGCGGTCGTTCCAGGATGGAGAAAGCCGATGACGCCAAACCCCCCCGAGGCCATGAGCCGCTACGAACGGGGCCTGCGCGCCCTGGCTGACATCGACGGCCATGCCGGACAGGCCGTCATCGACTCGCTGGCCGGCATCGCGCCGGACTTCGCGCGCTACCTGCTCGAGTTCCCCTTCGGGGACATCTACTCCCGCCCCGGGCTCGATCTCCGGAGCCGCGAGGTCGCGACCGTCGCCGCGCTGACCGCCCTGGGAAACGCGGGGCCGCAGCTGCGGGTGCACATCCAGGCGGCGCTGAACGTGGGGCTGAGCCAGGACGAGATCGTCGAGATCATCATGCAGATGGCGGTCTATGCCGGCTTCCCCGCCGCCTTGAACGGACTGTCCGCGGCCCGGGAGGTCTTCGCGGCACGCGCCGGCTGACCTTCGCCGGGGCAGCGCCAACGGCCTTCCGGGCCTGGGGCGATGGCCCCCCATACCCCCGTGCGAGGATGCGGTCCGCCAGGCTGCGGCGGCCGCCACCTCGGGGGGGGGAGGCGATGTCCCGTGCCCGGGTGGGAGGATGCGGCCCGCGGAAGGGGGATGGCCAGCCGTCCCCCACCCCTCCGGCACATTCCCCGGCCTCCCCGGGCGAGGCGCCCGGCCCCCCGCGAAGCCCCGCTACAGCAGCGCCTCGATCCGCTTCTCCAGCTCGGCGGGCTTCGTCGTCGGCGCGAAGCGGTCCACCACCGTCCCCTCCCGGTCCACCAGGAACTTGGTGAAGTTCCACTTGATCGCCTCGGTGCCCAGCACGCCCTTCCGCGCGCCCTTGAGCCACTGGAACAGCGGATGCGCCCCCGGCCCGTTCACCTCCACCTTGGCGAAGACCGGAAAGGTGACGTCATAGGTGGTGGAGCAGAACGTCGCGATCTCCGCCTCGCCGCCCGGTTCCTGGCCGCCGAACTGGTTGCAGGGAAAGCCCAGCACCGCGAAGCCCCGCCCCGAATAGGCCCGGTACAATGCCTCCAGCCCCGCATACTGCGGGGTGAAGCCGCATTTGCTCGCGGTGTTCACGATCAGCAGCACCTGCCCCGCATAATCCGCCAGGGGAACCTCCTCCCCCCGCAGCGTCCTGGCGGAAAACCCGTTGATCCCGGCCATGCCATCCCTCCTGCCTCGCATCGCCGCGCAAGGTAGGGCTTCCGCCCGTCCTGCCCAGAGGGAACCACGCAGAGGGAACCACCCAGGGGAACTCCCCAGGGGAACTCCCCAGGGAAACCTTTCAGCGGAAACGCTCCGAAGGGGACAGCCGGTGAAACTCCCGGAAGCACCGGCCGGGGCAGGGGGGCTGCCTGCGAGGAACCCACCGGAGGACGATCCGGGCGAGGCCTGATCCATGGACTGGCCCCGGGGAAACAACCGGCCGGAATGCCGCGCCCCCCATCACCCCGGCGGAGGCAGGGCCGCCTTCATCGCATCCGCCAGCCGCCGGTTGAGCTGCGCCACCGACCGGCGCTCCTGCGCGCTCCAGTTCGCGAGGAGCCGGCCGAGGAGCCGCCGCCGCGCCCCGGTGATCGCGGCGATGAGCCGTTCCCCCGCCTCCGTGATGTGCGCCTCGCGGACCCGCTGGTCGCCGGCGGCCGCCTGCCGGGCCACGAGGCCGAGCCGTTCCAGCCTGGCGACCTGCCGGCTGATCGTCGAATGGTCGCGGCCCGCCTGCCCGGCCAGCTCGACGATGCCGACCGACCCGGCCCGCGCGATCCGCACCAGCAGGGGAAACAGCGCCCGGTCGAGCGTGACCCCTGCCTCCCGCAACAGCACCTCGTCCTGGCGCGGGCTGTTCAGGGCGCCCACCAGATCGATCAGCGCCCCTGCGAGCAGATCGAGATCATGTGTATCATGCACGGTTTACGGCCATCCGGAAGCAACGTAGAACTCCGTGCATGATACACGAGAATCCCGTGGGCGCACCAGCAACCCCGAAAATCCTGCTGATCATGGGCAGCACGCGGGCCAGCCGGCTCTGCCCCACGATCGCCCGCTGGGTTGCCGGCATCGCCGAAGCCTCCGCCGGCCTCGGTTGCGAGCTGGTGGACCTCACCGACTGGCCCCTGCCCATGGACGACGAACCCGGCATCCCCGCCCTCGGCGCCTACCTCCAGCCGCACACGCGGGCCTGGAGCGCGAAGATCGCCGGCGCCGATGCCTTCGTCTTCGTCACGCCGCAGTACAACTGGGGCTACCCCGCCCCGCTCAAGAACGCCATCGACCACCTTCACGCCGAATGGCGCGGCAAGCCCCTGGTGATCGTCAGCTATGGCGGCCATGGCGGCGGCAAATGCGCCGCCCAGCTCCGGCAGGTCGCGGAAGGGCTGAAGATGCGCGTGGTCCCGGCGATGCCCGGCATCACCCTGCCCGAATCGGTGATCCGGGGTGCCCCGATCGACCCGGAAGCCGATCTCGGCGGCCAGGCCGCCCCCATCCGGCAGGCCTTCGCCGAACTGGCCGCCGCCCTTGCCGAAACCGGGACTCCCCCGTCTCCCTAGGCCCCGGCTCCGCTCCCCGAAGGGCTCACCGGACCGGGGCAGGCGGAGCCTCCCCCAGGGCCGGCCACGAAGCGCGGCGCCAAACTCCAGGCAGCAACCGCCGCCTCACTTCCCGGCGTTCAGCCCCAGCCCGCGCACCAGCACGATCCGCGTGCGCTCTCCGCTGATGCCGAAATCGTCGTCGTTCACCAGCAGCAGCGTGTCGTCGGGCAGCACCGCCATCCCCTCCAGCTTCACCGGCAGGTCCTTGTGGTCGGCGGTATCCAGCACCAGCCGCTTGCGCAGCGGCGTGACGCCCGTTCCGGACAGGTCGTTGCCCTGCTCCAGCGTCGGCCGCGTCTGCGGGTCGTCCCACTTGCTGCCGGCGATATCGGTGGCGCCGTCGTTCAGCTTCACCTCGAACAGCTTCGTCGTGCCGTCCGTCCGCTCCAGCACCAGCAGCCGGTCCGGCCCCAGCCAGGTCATCTCGCTGATCCGCGGCGCCGACTGGTTCTCCGAAGGGTCCAGCCGGAAGGAACGCGGGTCCTCCAGCTGGTACACCCACTCGCCCGTCACCTTCCCCGTCGCCGGGTCGAAGCGCAGCAGCCGCGTGTTCTTCGCCTTGCGGAAGGCCGCCGCATCCGGGTTGGCCAGCGGGTTCTGCACCATGGCGTACAGCGCGCTGCCATCCGGCGTGCCGGTCAGGCTCTCGATCCCCCGGTTGGACTGCCGCTTCGCCAGGATCGCCGGCAGCGTGTCCACCACCTCGTACCGCGCCCCCGCCAGCTCCCCCTTGGTCCCGCCCGCCGGGACATAGCGCCGCAGCACCCGCCCATCCGCGCCGATATGCACGATGGAGGGCGCATTCTCCTCGCCGATCCAGAAGCTCCCGTCCGGCGCCTGGAACAGCCCCTCCGCATCCAGCGCGGAGGGGTTGAAATCCAGCTTCTTCCCCTCGGCATCGATCGGCGTCTCGGTGCGGCCGGGCAGGGGGTTCGTCAGCCCCGTGACCGGCTGCCCGTCCTGCCCCTTGATCGCGATCGCCTCGAAGACCCGGAAGCGCTTCGCCGCCGGGTCCAGCATCACCCCGTAGATCGTCGGGCTGTAGGACGGCACCGGATAGACCCGCCCCTTCTCGTCCGGCGCGCAGAGCTTCCCGATCGCCAGCCCGGTGATCTTCACCCCTTCCGCGCAGGTGAAGTTCGGTCCCCGGTCGGACATCGTATAGACGATGTCCGCCGCATCCCCCGGCCGGCGATAGGCGGCGGAACCGATCCCCACCGTCAGCTCCAGCGTCTTGCCGCCCGGAAAGCGCACAGTCCCGAGCTTCATGCCCGGATCATGGTCGTCCAGGATGGTGATCTGCGGCTCCGCGGCACGCGCCGCGTTCAGGAACGGAAAGCCGCCCGCCAGGCAGGGCAGGGCCAGGCAGGTGGCGGCAAGCAGAAGGCGGCGCATCCGAACTCCGGATTCTGTGATCTCAGGCGCCGGCGGATGTAACCGCTCCCCGCACCCCCGCGTATGACGCTCCCGTGACGTTTCCATTCCGCCGCCCACCTGCCGGAACCGCATGGACGTTTCATGCAGATTTCGTAATGATGCACCGGCACCGCCCCGCCGAATCAGGCGGCTGCGAACAAGGCCGGACCCGCCGGCCCCGTCCAGGACAGAAAGACAGAACCGCGCATGTCATCCCAAGACCTCTCGCGCCGCGCCGCGCTCGGCCGCGCCCTTGAACGCGCCCTGGGCCTCGCCGCCCTGGCCACCCCCTTCGCAGCCCCCCTGGCCACCCCGCGCCTCGCCCACGCCCAGTCCGCGTCATCCCAGCCCAACTGGCCGACCCGCCCCGTCACCCTGATGGTCGGCTTCCCGCCCGGCGGCCAGACCGACTTCGCCGCCCGCATCGTCCAGCCCGGCATCGGCAAGGCCCTCGGCCAGACCCTGGTGATCGAGAACCGCGGCGGCGCCGGCGGCAACCTCGCCACCGAGGTGGTCATGCGCGCCAAGCCCGACGGCTACACCCTGATGGCCTCCAACTCCTCCCCCATGGCCATCAACCCCCACACCTTCCCCAACATGACCGTCAACCCGCTGGAGATGGTGAACATCGGCCTCGCCCTCCGCTCGGCCATGGTCCTCTGCGTCCACCCCTCCGTCCCCGCCCGCAACATCCAGGAATTCGTGGCCTGGGTGAAAGCCCAGAAGGACATCCCCGACTACGGCATCGCCTCCGCCGGCAGCCTTTCCCACTGCACCTCGGAACTCTTCCGCGCCCGCGCCGGCCTGCCCGCCATGCAGAGCATCCCCTACCGTGGCTCCGGCCCCGCCATGCAGGACTTCATCGCCGGCCGCTTCCCCATGATGTTCGACGCCGCCTCCGTGGTCGCGCCCTTCGTCAAGGCCAACCAGATCCGCGCCATCATGGTCACCAGCGAAAACCGCGTCCCCGCCTTCCCCGACGCCGCGACGGCGAAGGAGCAGGGCCTCGACGACTTCATCGTCAGCTCCTGGATCGGCATCTCCGGCCCCCGTGGCACCCCGCCCGAGGTCGTGGCCAGGGTCAACGCCGCCCTCAACGAGGCCCTCTCCGACCCCACCGTGCGCGACCGCATCACCAGCCAGGGCGACGAACCCGGCGGCGGCACGCCCGAGAGCTTCGACAAGCTCGTCCGCAGCGACCACGCCCGCTGGGGCCAAGTGGTCAAGGCCAACAACATCACCAGCGCCGGCTGACCGCCTCCACCGCCGCCCGGTCCCACCCGGGCGGCGGCCCCATCGCCGGGGCCAGGGCAGGGGGCCAGGGCAGGAGGCCAGGACAGGAGATCGGGGCCGAAAGCCGGGGCAGGAACCCCTACCGCCCCGCCACCCGCAGCGGCACCGCCTCCCGCACCCCACAACCCGTCGCCACCGGCACCACCGCCTCCCGCGGCACCGCCCCGGCACCCCGCACCCCCGCGAAACTGTTCAGCACCAGCGCCGCGATCACCAGCGCCACGCCCGCCAGCTCCGTCCCCACCGGCACGCGCCCGCCCACGACCGCGATCGCAAAGGCCGTCACCGGCACGAGGTTGATGAACAGCACCCCCCGCGCCGCGCCCATCGCCCGCATCCCGGCATTCCACCCAAGCACCCCCAGCACCGAGGCCACGCCGATCAGATACCCCAGCTCCGGCCAGGCCCCCGCCAGCGCCACGCCCCCAGGCCACCGCGCCCAGCCCCCGGCAAAGGCCAGCACATCCAGCGCCGCGATGCTCAGCACCCCCAGCGCACAGCTCAAAGCCGTGTACCGCAGCCCCGACCACCCCGGGAACGCCGCCGCCCCCAGCGTGTAGAACACCCACAGCGACGCCCCCAGGAACACCAGCGCCTCCCCGCGCCCGGCCCCGCCGCGCACCAGCTCCAGCGGCGCCCCGCGCGTCACCACCAGCACCACCCCCGCCAGCCCCAGCGCCACCGCCAGCAGCACCCGCCCCGAAGGCCGCCGCCGCGCCCGCCACGCCGCCACCGCCACCGCGATCAAAGGCATCGTCGCCGGGATCACCGCCGCATGCTCCGGCTGCGCCACCCGCAGCCCCAGGAAGGCCAGCACCCCGAACCCCGCGAAACCCAGCGTCCCCAGCCACCACAGCCGCCACCCGCGCCCCTCCAGCCGCAGCGCCCCCACCCCCTCCACCAGCACCAGCAGCGCCAGGAACACCGGCGCCGTCACCCCGTACCGCACCAGCGTCAGCGTGAACGGGTCCACCATCCCCATCAGCGGCTTCGTCACCGCGAACATCCCGCCCCAGGCCACCGCCGTCCCCGCCAGCATCGCCCCGCCCCGTAACCAAACCGGCACCCGCACCATCGGACCGCTCCATTGCTGTCTCACACACCCACGCAACATGCCCGTGGACAGCCGCACAGGAAACGCGCTCCTTCCCACAATGCCCGCGCAGAAACGCACAGCCACGCCTGCCCACGCGCCCGGCCCCGACCGCGCCCTCACGGACTGGGACCGCCTCCGCACCCTCCTCGCCCTGCGCCGCGGCGGCACCCTCTCCGCCGCCGCCCGCAGCCTCGGCGTCGATCACACCACCGTCGCCCGCCGCCTCGACTCCCTCGAACGCGACCTCGACACCCCCCTCTTCACCCGCACCCCGGACGGCTTCACCCCCACCCCCACCGGCGAACAGCTCCTCGCCGCCGCCGCCCGCATGGAGGCGGAGGTCACCGGCCTCCTCCGCCGCCTCGACGGCGCCCCCACCGGCCTCACCGGCACCATCCGCCTCACCACCACCCCCCACCTCGCCACGTCGCTCCTCGCCCCCAGCCTCGCCCCCTTCCTGGCCCAGAACCCCGGCCTCCAGGTCGAGCTCGTCGGCGACGCCCGCGCCTTCGACCTCTCACGGAGAGAGGCCGACCTCGCCCTCCGCCTTTCCCGCCCCGACACCCCCGGCCTCGTCGCCCGCCGCCTCGGCAGCCTCGCCTTCGCCTTCTACGCCGCCGCCCATGACCCTCGCCCCTTCGAGGACCAGCCCTTCCTCGCCTATGGCGACAGCGTCAGCCACGCCGCCATCCATCGCCATTTGGCCGACCTCGTCCCGCCGGAACGCATCGCCCTCCGCGCCAACTCCATGCACGCCTTGCAGGAGGCCGCCCGCACCGGCCTCGGCGCCACCCTCCTCTCCTGCTTCTCCGGCGAATCCGACCCTGGCCTGCGCCGCCTGCCCGCCCCCCGCGCCATGACGCCGCTCCCCCTCTGGCTCCTCTTCCACGAGGACCTGCGCCGCAGCCCACGCCTCCGCGCCGCCGTCGCCTTCCTGGACAGCACCATCGCCGCCCATCGCGGCGCCCTGCTGCCGGTGGGGTTTCCGTTCGATCCGCTGGATTGAGGCTGGGGGATGTGCGCTGGGGAGGGGGTGTTCCCGCCTCGCGCCGTCCTCGGGGGAAGGCTCCGCCTTGCCCCCGAACCCCCATCTGCCAGGAGCCTGAGGTTCCTTAGACCTCTCGTGATCAATAGTCGGCCTTGAATAACTCGTAAGGCACTGATCTAGCTGTGAGATTTTCCGGGCTCGGCGACCTGGATTTGCAGGGTTCGATTGTTTTCGACGACAAACCCTGCGAATCTTGTGGGCATGAAGCACCGCCCGCGCCCGCCGGAACAGGCCGATCTGCTGCGGCCGCGGCTGGTCGACATGATCGATGGGCGGCACGAACTGGTGCGGCTGGCGGCGCTGATCGACTGGTCCTGGTTCGAGCGGGAATGGGCCGGCTTCTTCCCCGCCGCTGAGGGACGGCCGGCCACGCATCCGCGTCTGGTCGCCGGGCTGATGTACCTCCAGCACGCCCATGGCCTCTCCGACGAGGCGGTGCTCGCGCGCTGGGTGGAGAACCCGTACTTCCAGCACTTCACGGGTGAGACCTTCTTCCAGCACCGTGCGCCCATCCATCCCTCCTCTCTCAGCCGCTGGCGCGGTCGCATCGGTGAGGAAGGTGTCGAGTGGTTGCTGACCAGGACGATCGAGGCGGCTCAGGCTTCGGGAGCTGTGACGTCGAACAGCTTGGCCGAGATCGCAGTGGACACCACAGTGATGGAGAAGGCCATCGCCCATCCGACCGACAGCCGCCTCTATGAGCGGGCCCGCCACTCGCTGGTGACGCTGGCGCACAAGGCCGGGATCGCCCTGCGCCAGAACTACAATCGCCTGGCGCCGCGCCTGGCCGGCCAGGTGGGGCGCTACGCCCACGCCCGGCAGTTCCGCCGCATGCGCAAGGCGTTGCGCACGCTCAAGGGCTACACCGGCCGCATCCTGCGCGATGTTGAACGCAAGCTCGGCGCCGTCCCTGACGGGCCACTGCGGGCGCGCATCGAGCAGCGCATCGCCCTCGTCACCCGCCTGCTGCTCCAGACACCGAAGTCGTCCCGCAAGCTCTACGCCCTGCACGAGCCCGAGGTGGACTGCATCGCCAAGGGCAAGGCGCGGGTGCGCTACGAGTTCGGCACGAAGGTCAGCATCGCCACCACCCTCGCCGGTGGCTTCGTCGTCGGCATGCGCAGCCAGCCCGGCAATCCCTACGACGGCCACACCCTCGCCGACGCCCTCCAGCAGGTCGAGACCCTCACCGGCCAGCGTCCCAGCCTCGCCGTGGTCGATCGCGGCTACCGCGGCCATGGCGTCACGGCAACCAGGGTGCTCGTCAGCGGCACCAGCCGCGGCCTCACGCCCCGCCTGCGCCGGCTGCTCCGCCGCCGCAGCGCCATCGAGCCCGAGATCGGCCACATGAAGACCGATGGCCGCCTCGCCCGCTGCGCCCTCAAGGGCACGCTCGGCGATGCTCTCTACGCCGTCCTCTGCGGCTGCGGCCACAACATCCGCAAGATCCTCGCCCACCTCAGGGCCCTTTTGGCCGCTCTCCTCGCCGCCCTCCGACAGGCAATCCTCACCCCGATCAGCCAAGCCAGCGTCCCGACAGGCCGCACCCTGCTCGCAGGGGCGACAGCCTGAAGACGTTGTTCAAGGCCGACTCAATAGATTCGAGCAAAATTGCGCCGCGTTTGCTAATCTTTCTCTTCAATGAACTGCACTATCTCTGCGGCAATTTTAGTACCGGCGGCGAGGGACGCTAACAAGGGCCGCCCTACTGGTGTGCACGAAACTAGATCATTCTTATCCACCATTACCCACCCCAACGCTTCAAGGCGACTAACGAAATCCCGTGCAAAAGGTGGATCTACTCTTGCCTCGCCCCTTTGCGTTAGTCCTCTGAGTTGGCTATTCCTCTGCTCTGAAACTTTTTCGCAGATTTTTGCTATCATGGGAAATTTGGGATGGTTCTTATAAATGTATATATCATCAATAGGGTCCGTCTTTGCTCCATTGAAATTAAGAAAACCTATGGCGTCCATATTGCTGAGTTGCCGCATGGTGTTGTTGCTATGCGAAACTAGAAAACTCGATTCGGGGTCTATGCCTCTGAAGTCAGCACCTTGGAGCGTTGATCCAGATATATCGCACTCAAAGAAATAGCTTTTTTGAAATAGTGTTTGGCTCAGATTGCAATCTTTTAGCGAAACGTTATCCAGTAACGCTTCCTCGAAGCTACTACTGCTAAGGTCCATGCCGTCAAAGGTGCAATCAGCAACAGTGCTGCTATCCATATTAAATCGTAATCCGGCGCTGTTTTCAATCTGACTGAAATTGATATCCTTTATACTTATGTTATTCATAGCTATAGTTTCCATGGGTCCTGCAATCCCTAGAGACTTTAGATTCTCATGTAGGCCTGCATCACTTCTGGCTGCTAAATCCCATAATAATACCAAATAAGATCCAAGGGTGCTTTCAGTATTTCGTTTTGGCCAAAGATCAACCAAGAACTGCCATAAACTGATTGCATTAGTCTTGTCGATTGAGGCTACGAAGGCTCGCATTGCTGTTGTAATAGGACTGTCAATTGGTGCTGCTTCTTTTTTCCTTAGGCTCTCAACAAGTGCCTCGCATACGAGATACTCTCTAAGACCCCGTTTCATAACGGCTGAGCCAGACGCCGGACGAGGATCATGGCGGCGGCGAGGGTGAAGAAGGCGACGGCGGAACCGACGGTGGCCTCGTGATCGCGAGCGAGGCGTCGGCAGCGGCCGAACCAAGCGAAGGACCTCTCCACCACCCAGCGCCTGGGTTGCACGGCGAAGCCTTTCTGGCCGGGTGCGCTGCCGATGATGGTAACGGCGACGGGGGAGGCTCGGGCGACCCGCGGACCGGCGTAGGCGCGGTCGGCGAAGCAGCGGGCCAGGAACGGCCAAGGGCGGCGCGACATGGCCAGGAGGGCCGCACCCCCTCGGCTGTCATGCAGGCAGGCGGGCGAGATGGCGGCGAGCAGGAGCCTACCGTCCGTGTCCACCAGGGCGTGGCGCTTGCGGCCCGTCACCTTCTTCCCGGCATCGTAGCCGCGGACACCTTTCACGCCGACACCGCCCGAGCGGACGGATTGGGCGTCCAACACCGCCGCTGTCGGTGAGGCCTCTCGGCCGACCCGCTCGCGGTCGGCCATGATGAGGGCGTGCGCCAGTCGCTCGAAGGTGCCCCGGCGCGAGAGGCGCAGGAACCAACGGTGCACGGTCCCGGGCGGCGGGAAGTCGCGGGGCAGATGCGCCCAGGCGCAGCCGGTACGGAGCACGTAGAGGATCGCATCGACCACCCGCCGCATCGGCCAGGACCGGGGTCGTCCGGTCTTTGCAGGGCTTGGCAAGAAGGGCTCGACCAGGGCCCACTCGGCATCGGTTAGGCACGTTGCATAAGGCTGGGAGCCGCGCGCAAGCTGCGCGCGGGCGGCAGGGGTCCACATGGGCCACCTCGAAGGACGTCAGACACCCTCCGAACGCGCAGAACTCCCGCCGCTCACCCCGCCTCAGCCGTTATGAAACGGGTTCTAAGTGAGTTGTGAGACCCCGTTTCATAACGGCTGAGCCAGACGCCGGACGAGGATCATGGCGGCGGCGAGGGTGAAGAAGGCGACGGCGGAACCGACGGTGGCCTCGTGATCGCGAGCGAGGCGTCGGCAGCGGCCGAACCAAGCGAAGGACCTCTCCACCACCCAGCGCCTGGGTTGCACGGCGAAGCCTTTCTGGCCGGGTGCGCTGCCGATGATGGTAACGGCGACGGGGGAGGCTCGGGCGACCCGCGGACCGGCGTAGGCGCGGTCGGCGAAGCAGCGGGCCAGGAACGGCCAAGGGCGGCGCGACATGGCCAGGAGGGCCGCACCCCCTCGGCTGTCATGCAGGCAGGCGGGCGAGATGGCGGCGAGCAGGAGCCTACCGTCCGTGTCCACCAGGGCGTGGCGCTTGCGGCCCGTCACCTTCTTCCCGGCATCGTAGCCGCGGACACCTTTCACGCCGACACCGCCCGAGCGGACGGATTGGGCGTCCAACACCGCCGCTGTCGGTGAGGCCTCTCGGCCGACCCGCTCGCGGTCGGCCATGATGAGGGCGTGCGCCAGTCGCTCGAAGGTGCCCCGGCGCGAGAGGCGCAGGAACCAACGGTGCACGGTCCCGGGCGGCGGGAAGTCGCGGGGCAGATGCGCCCAGGCGCAGCCGGTACGGAGCACGTAGAGGATCGCATCGACCACCCGCCGCATCGGCCAGGACCGGGGTCGTCCGGTCTTTGCAGGGCTTGGCAAGAAGGGCTCGACCAGGGCCCACTCGGCATCGGTTAGGCACGTTGCATAAGGCTGGGAGCCGCGCGCAAGCTGCGCGCGGGCGGCAGGGGTCCACATGGGCCACCTCGAAGGACGTCAGACACCCTCCGAACGCGCAGAACTCCCGCCGCTCACCCCGCCTCAGCCGTTATGAAACGGGTTCTGAGAAAAAACCCATCCGTCATGCTTAGCTTCAACTGCTCTAGTTAGTGTTGCAGAACTTCTTAGATCTTCGAACAACTCTAGTCTTCGTGTTCGGCGTTCCTCAGGTGAGAGGCGTCGCAGCTCGGCAGGGAAGTGCTCATCAACAATTTTATTAAATGTGTCTTCGGTTGCTATAGGGTTATCTCTTGAAGATATTTTGAGTGCTAGCGTTTGCAAAGCCAAGCGACGATCGTGTGGCAGCAATGTAGATCGCTGCATATCGCGAGCCATCAATCTATCGATAATTAGCTTGTATATATCCCATTCTGTTATCGTGTTGGCTGAAGTATCAGCATCCTGAGCTTTCTGTATTTCCTCGACTAGCTCTAGAAGATAGGAGACAATCACTGGCTTTCCAGACAAAGCTTGACGTGTCCCGAGAGCCTCCTCTCTGAAAACCCTGTTTAATATTGATAGAACAATTCGTTGCCCTGTTGGATTTTTTGCTAAACTCCTTTTAACGAGTGACTCTGTTTGTTCTGGTGTTAAATCTTGTAGATTTCTTTCGTACCTATTGAGAACATAGCGTTCTACAAGGGCATCAACGATACGCTCACTTTCGATAAACTCCGAGTCTTTTTTTGAGAGATAATATCTTTGCTGCTCTAAATTTCGATAAAGCGCTTCGAAAACATTTAGTTCCTCGCTTTCGGAAAAATAGTTGGGTCTGCTTGTTAAAATTCCTTTCGCGCCATCTTTTGCGAGTTCAGCTAATGCGGCCAAGCAAGCTCGTCTTTCACGACTATTCATGAATTGGGCCATTTCGTCATAACCATCTAGAAGCAAAATTACTCGACCAGTTCTGATGAGGTGGAGCATAAAGTCGATGGAAACATGGCTTAGTTTGTTTGCATCCAAAAAGTGATGGAGTAAGCCATAGGCATCAAATTGCCTGCTGAAATTTCTGAGTTCAATTCGTATTGGAATTGGCTGCGAGGGATCGCCATGGTAGTCACTTAGCCAGCGATGCTGAAGCACCCTGGTGAGTGATGTTTTGCCCGTCCCATACTCGCCCAGTATGATTAACCATTTGGCTTCCTCTGGTGCGTATCCTTTCCAGTAGCCAAGCCACTTTGTGGCGACATCTTTTCCTTTGCTGTCATTAGTCGGCCTTGAACAACGTCTTCAGGCTGTCGCCCCTGCGAGCAGGGTGCGGCCTGTCGGGACGCTGGCTTGGCTGATCGGGGTGAGGATTGCCTGTCGGAGGGCGGCGAGGAGAGCGGCCAAAAGGGCCCTGAGGTGGGCGAGGATCTTGCGGATGTTGTGGCCGCAGCCGCAGAGGACGGCGTAGAGAGCATCGCCGAGCGTGCCCTTGAGGGCGCAGCGGGCGAGGCGGCCATCGGTCTTCATGTGGCCGATCTCGGGCTCGATGGCGCTGCGGCGGCGGAGCAGCCGGCGCAGGCGGGGCGTGAGGCCGCGGCTGGTGCCGCTGACGAGCACCCTGGTTGCCGTGACGCCATGGCCGCGGTAGCCGCGATCGACCACGGCGAGGCTGGGACGCTGGCCGGTGAGGGTCTCGACCTGCTGGAGGGCGTCGGCGAGGGTGTGGCCGTCGTAGGGATTGCCGGGCTGGCTGCGCATGCCGACGACGAAGCCACCGGCGAGGGTGGTGGCGATGCTGACCTTCGTGCCGAACTCGTAGCGCACCCGCGCCTTGCCCTTGGCGATGCAGTCCACCTCGGGCTCGTGCAGGGCGTAGAGCTTGCGGGACGACTTCGGTGTCTGGAGCAGCAGGCGGGTGACGAGGGCGATGCGCTGCTCGATGCGCGCCCGCAGTGGCCCGTCAGGGACGGCGCCGAGCTTGCGTTCAACATCGCGCAGGATGCGGCCGGTGTAGCCCTTGAGCGTGCGCAACGCCTTGCGCATG
The DNA here is from genome assembly GCF_002754815.1 of Roseomonas sp. FDAARGOS_362. Classification (GTDB taxonomy): domain Bacteria; phylum Pseudomonadota; class Alphaproteobacteria; order Acetobacterales; family Acetobacteraceae; genus Roseomonas; species Roseomonas mucosa. Next base: position 3,362,989 of record NZ_CP024588.1, read on the forward strand.
CGGCGGAACTGCCGGGCGTGGGCGTAGCGCCCCACCTGGCCGGCCAGGCGCGGCGCCAGGCGATTGTAGTTCTGGCGCAGGGCGATCCCGGCCTTGTGCGCCAGCGTCACCAGCGAGTGGCGGGCCCGCTCATAGAGGCGGCTGTCGGTCGGATGGGCGATGGCCTTCTCCATCACTGTGGTGTCCACTGCGATCTCGGCCAAGCTGTTCGACGTCACAGCTCCCGAAGCCTGAGCCGCCTCGATCGTCCTGGTCAGCAACCACTCGACACCTTCCTCACCGATGCGACCGCGCCAGCGGCTGAGAGAGGAGGGATGGATGGGCGCACGGTGCTGGAAGAAGGTCTCACCCGTGAAGTGCTGGAAGTACGGGTTCTCCACCCAGCGCGCGAGCACCGCCTCGTCGGAGAGGCCATGGGCGTGCTGGAGGTACATCAGCCCGGCGACCAGACGCGGATGCGTGGCCGGCCGTCCCTCAGCGGCGGGGAAGAAGCCGGCCCATTCCCGCTCGAACCAGGACCAGTCGATCAGCGCCGCCAGCCGCACCAGTTCGTGCCGCCCATCGATCATGTCGACCAGCCGCGGCCGCAGCAGATCGGCCTGTTCCGGCGGGCGCGGGCGGTGCTTCATGCCCACAAGATTCGCAGGGTTTGTCGTCGAAAACAATCGAACCCTGCAAATCCAGGTCGCCGAGCCCGGAAAATCTCACAGCTAGATCAGTGCCTTACGAGTTATTCAAGGCCGACTATCTAGTAGTATGGCTCGTCAATTCCCGTAATGCCAATGGCTCTTCACGCATTTGCGACGCATGTTCTTCAAGGGCAGTACGAGAGGCAAGATCAGCAAACCGGCGGTCGGCAATTTTTATTGACAATAAGAATATATTCCTTTATATGACCCATATGCATCCATTCTCGATTGCTCCTCAACTCTTCTATCTCCTCCCCGACCCCGCCTGGACCGCTCTCCAACCCCACCTCCCCACTCTCGCCCCACAGGGCCGCCGCACCACCTCCCTCCGCACGCGGATGGAGGCCATCTTCCACCATGCCGCCACCCCCGGCGCCCCTTGGGCTTCCCTCCCGTCGCACTATGGCCGCCCCGACACCGTCGCCCGCTTCTTCCGCCGCCTCACCCATGCCGGCCTCTGGCACCGCCTCCTCCGCGCTCTGGCGGATGCACCCCCCTCCCACCCCCTCCGCCTGCTGCAACACGCCATCTGCCGTGCCGCCCGCCTCGCCGCGCGCCTCGGCGGCATGCCCCTCCTCATCCTGATCCGCCGCCTCGGCCTCCGCGCGGCGCTCCCCGCGCCCCCCTGGCTGCTCCCCGATCCCCTTTTGTCCGAAACCGTCGCCCGCCTGCTCCGCACCCTGCCGCTGACGCGCGAAAACCTCCGTTCCCTGATGGCCGTCGCCCGCACCGCCGGCGGCCGCCGCCGCATCCCCCGCTCCGTGCGCCTCTCCTGGCCATGAACCGCGCCCTGCGCGGCCTTGCCCCGCCGCACCGCACGGGCCTAAACCGGCCCTCGCATTCCCATTCAGCAAGGACCGGCGGCGAAATGCGTGTGAAGGACGTGAAGAAGGTTGTGCTGGCCTATTCGGGCGGCCTCGACACCTCGGTCATCCTGAAATGGCTCCAGACGACCTATGGGGCGGAGGTCATCACCTTCACCGCCGATCTGGGACAGGGTGAGGAACTCGGCCCGGCCCGCGACAAGGCAAAGCTCCTGGGCATCAAGGAAGAGAACATCTTCATGGACGATCTCCGGGAGGAGTTCGTCCGCGACTTCGTCTTCCCGATGTTCCGCATGAACGCGCTCTACGAGGGCATGTACCTCCTCGGCACCTCCATCGCCCGCCCCCTGATCGCCAAGCGCCAGATCGAGATCGCGGAGCAGATGGGTGCCGACGCCGTCTCCCACGGCGCCACCGGCAAGGGCAACGACCAGGTCCGGTTCGAGATCGCCTACTACGCCCTCAAGCCCGACGTGAAGGTCATCGCCCCCTGGCGCGAATGGGACCTCACCAGCCGCACGAAGCTCATCGAGTTCGCCGAGCAGCACCAGATCCCTATCGCCAAGGACAAGCGCGGCGAGGCCCCCTTCAGCGTGGACGCCAACCTCCTGCACTCGTCGAGCGAGGGTAAGGTCCTGGAGGAGCCCTGGGACGAGCCCCCCGAGGTCGTCTGGCAGCGCACCATCAGCCCCATGGACGCCCCGGACAAGGTGACGGAAATCACCATCACCTTCGACCAGGGCAACCCCGTCGCCATCAACGGCGAAGCCCTCTCCCCGGCCGCGATGCTCACGAAGCTGAACGCGCTCGGCAAGGAGAACGGCATCGGCCGCCTCGACCTCGTGGAAAACCGCTTCGTCGGCATGAAGTCCCGCGGCTGCTACGAGACCCCGGGCGGCACCATCCTCTACGTGGCGCACCGCGCGATGGAGAGCATCACCCTGGACCGCGAGGCCGCCCACCTCAAGGACAGCCTGATGCCCCGCTATGCCGAGCTGGTCTACAACGGCTTCTGGTTCTCGCCGGAACGCCGCATGCTCCAGGCGCTGGTGGACCAGTCCCAGCACAGCGTCAGCGGCGAGGTCCGCCTCAAGCTCTACAAGGGCAACACCATCGTCACCGGCCGCAGCTCGCCCAACAGCCTCTACTCGATGAAGCACGTGACCTTCGAGGAGGACCAGGGCGCCTACGACCAGTTCGACGCCCAGGGCTTCATCAAGCTGAACGCGCTGCGCCTGCGCCTCGGCGCCATGGCCGGCCGCAAGGGCGGCGCCCTCTGACATGGGGCAGGGGGCACCCATCCCGGGCCGCCCCCTTCACCACCCCTGCCACCCATCCGGGTCCGAAGGCCCCAGCCGCCGCACCCATCTCTGGGCCAGCAGCACGACCCCCCATCTCACCGCCGGCGTCGCCACCAGCCCCGCCAAGGCCGCCAGCTTCCAGCTCCTGTCCGGCAGCCAGGCGAAGACGATCGCCACCATCAGCAGCCGCCACGCCCGGCGCGGCGACCGCCACGCCGGTCGGCGCTCCTGCAACGGGAACTGGTGCGGCGAACGACAGGCGGAATCGGGCAAGGCTGACCCCCTCGAAGGATCTCGGTCTGCCCTCCTGGCGGTGCCCTGCTCCTACGTCCCCACGCTTAACAAAGCATGAATGCCCCCGCCCGCACGCCACTCCGGCGCAAGGCCGAGGGCTCAGTCCCGTCCTCGGCAGCCGCCGGTCAGGCGCCCCGCCGGCCCAGCGCCGCCTGCACCGTGTTCTCCAGCAGACAGGCAATGGTCATCGGCCCGACGCCGCCCGGCACCGGCGTGATCGCCCCGGCATGGTCCACCACCTCGCCGAAGGCGACATCGCCCACCAGCCTGCCATCCGCCCCACGGTTGATGCCGACATCGATCACCGTGGCCTCGTTGTCCACCCAGTCGCCGCGCACCAGCCCCGCCCGGCCCACCGCCGCGACGATGATCTCCGCCCGCCGGCACTCGCTCGCCAGGTCGCGGGTCCGCGAATGCGCCACCGTCACCGTGGCATTGGCCGCCAGCAGCAGCGCCGCCACCGGCTTGCCCACGATGGTGCTGCGCCCGACCACCACCGCCCGCGCCCCGCTCAGGGAAACCTTCGCCTCCTCCAGCAGCAGCATCACGCCCCGCGGCGTGCAGGGCACCAGCCCCGGCCGCCCCAGCGCCAACGCCCCCTGGTTCACCGGATGGAACCCGTCCACGTCCTTGCCCGGGTCGACCGCATCCAGCACGGCATCCGTGCGGATATGAGCGGGCAGGGGAAGCTGCACCAGGATTCCGTCCACCGCCGGGTCGTCGTTGAGCCGCCGCACCAGCGCCAGCAGCTCCGCCTCGGTCGTGCCCTCCGGCAGTTGCAGCGTGGCGCTGTCGAAGCCTGCCTCCTTCGCCGCCCGGTCCTTGTTGCGCACATAGACGCCGCTGGCCGGATCCTCGCCCACCCGCACCACGCGCAGGCCGGGGCGGAAGCCAAGCCCGGCCACCCGCTCCGCCAGCGCCGCGCGCCGGCGTGCCGCCAGCGCCTTGCCGTCGAGGATCGTGGCACTCATGCCCATTGCTCCAATACTGCGGCGAGGCCCTCCGCCTCGCCCTGGATTCGGAAGGTCTTCTCGCGCGAGGCCGCGCCCGCCAGCAAGGTGATGGCCGAGGGTGGCACCCGCAGCGCCTCGGCCAGCGCCTCCACCACCGCCCGGGTCGCGCGGCCGTCCTCCGGTGCCGGGGAGACGGCGACCCGCAGACGTGGCCCGTCCGCTCCTTCCACCACCCCGGTGATGCCAGGTCTCCGTGCCTTGGGCTGCGCCCGCACCCGCAGCTCCAAACCCTCCGGCACCACCCGCCAGGCAAGGGGGGAGAGGGTACGGCCGCCGCTCACGCCACCTGCTCCCGACTCCCGGGCACCGGCGCCGCCTCATGCGCAGGTACGCCCATGAGGCTAGAAGGCCAGGCGCCAGAGCGTGGTGGCGATGAAGATCCGCAGCGCCTGCAGGACCAGGATCAGAATGACCGGAGAGATATCGATCCCCCCCAGGCTCGGCAGGAAGCGCCGGATCGGCGCCAGGGCAGGCTCGGTGATCCGGTAGAGGAAATCGCCGATCGTCCAGACCAGCCGGTTCCGCGTGTCGAGGACGCCGAAGGCGGTCAGCATGCTGAAGACGGCTGCGGCGATCAGGACCCAGATGTAAATCCCGATGATCTGATCCACGAGCCAGAACAATGCCGCCATAGGTCGCCTTCCCGGTGTTGATGTGCGTATCGGCCGCGCGCCGAGGTGCCGAGGCAGGGTGTATGGGGCCCGCGCACGCGGAGCAAGCGCGAGAGGTGCTTGACGGCGGCCGTGACGTGATGGATAAGCCGCCTCGCCTTAGCGGGCATGGGGCTGTAGCTCAGATGGGAGAGCGCCTCGTTCGCAATGAGGAGGTCAGGGGTTCGATTCCCCTCAGCTCCACCATTCCCGCTTCGCGTCTCTCCTTAGCTTTCGCGGTTCTGTTCACTGGCTGTCGTGGCTGCCTGCGGTTCTTCGTCCCGGCTGCTTTTTTCCGAAGCGCGGCCCCGGGCCGAAAAGAACCCCCGGGAGAACAAAGCTCCCAGGGGTTCCCAAGTCAGCAGATGCCTGGAGGCCAGTCTCCAGGTTGAGCGGGCCTGTCCTGGCCTATCGGTCGCGCGTCTCGAACTGGCGGTTGGTCGCCAGGGCAACCACGGTGCAGACCGCGCCGGACAACAGGTAAGCGCCCACAGCCGCCAAGCCAAACCAATTGGACAGGGCCAGTACCACCAAGGGCGCGAATCCGGCGCCGATCAGCCAAGCGATGTCCGAGGTGATGGCCGAGCCCGTGTAGCGGTAGCGGCGCTCGAAGTTCGAGGCCACGGCACCGCTGGCCTGCCCGAAGGCCAGGCCCAGCAGGCCGAAGCCCAGCAACACGAAGGTCTCCTCGCCGCTTCGGCCGCCGCCCAGCAGGAACGGCGCGGCGAAGCTGAAGGCGCCGATCAGCAGCGAGCCGATCACAAGCAGCTTCCTTCGCCCGATCCGATCGGCCAGAAGGCCGGAGATGATCACGGTGAGCACGCAGATGAGCGCCCCCAGCATCTGTATCAGGATGAAGTTCCCCGCATCGCGGTCCGTGTGCAGCACGATCCAGGCCAGCGGGAAAACCGTCACCAGATGGAACAGCGCAAAGCAGTCCAGCGGCACGAAGGCACCGATCAGCACGTTGCGACCGTTCGCCCGCAGCATCTCGGTGACCCGAACGGGCTCCAGTTCCTCTCGTTCCAGCAACGAGGAGAATTCCCGCGTAGCCACGAGTCGAAGGCGGGCGAAGAGGGCGACCACATTGATGGCAAAGGCCACGAAGAAGGGATAACGCCAGCCCCATTCCTGAAAATCGGCCTCCGGCAGGGTAGCGACCAAGAAGGCAACAAGCGCGCCGGCCAGGATGAAACCCAAGGGTGCACCCAGCTGAGGCATCATCGCATACCAGCCGCGCCTGTTCTGCGGTGCGTTCAGCGACAGGAGCGAGGCCAGCCCATCCCAGGCACCACCCAGCGCCAAGCCCTGGCAGAAACGAAACACCCCCAGCAACACCACGGCCGCGACGCCCTTGTCGGCATAGCTGGGCAGGAAGCTGATCGCGGCGGTGGCGCCACCCAGCAGGAAGAGGGCGATGGTCAGCTTTACGCCGCGGCCATAGGCACGATCCACGGCCATGAAGATGAAGGAGCCGATCGGCCGGGCAATAAAGGCCAGGGAGAAGATGGCGAAGGAGGCCAGCATCGCCGAGGTGGGATCGGTGTTCGGAAAGAAGAATCGCGGAAAGACCAGCACCGACGCGAGGGCATAGGTGAAGAAGTCGAAGAATTCCGACATGCGCCCGATGACGACACCGAGCGCGATCTGTGCCGGGGAGACCGCGTGATCGTCCTTGTGAGCGCGCCGAGCGTCCCGCTCCAGTTCCGTTGAGTTCGGGATGCCACGCCTTTCGGTGACCGCTATCAAATTCTACCCTCCCCGTTCCGACCCGCCCGCCTGGAAGCTCCGGCATCCTTCCGGCGGCCAGAATAGCCCTCGCCACAGAAAGATTGCCGATTCGATCCAAAGACTATAGGCATCATCGCAGAGCACAGCATACAAGGCGAGGTGCCGTCCATTGGACAAAATGTCCAATCCCTCCGGCGCCCGTCCTTCCGTAGAAGCTGTGCATCGCACCATAGTTTCACGATCGAGTGGCATGCCCTCCAAGATCCTGCGTACCCTGCCTCTGGTGGCGCTGGCCGCGCTGCTGTCCGGCTGCAAAATGGTGGTCCTGAATCCATCGGGTGACATCGCTGTCCAGCAGCGTGACCTGATCGTGATCTCCACCGTCCTGATGCTGTTGATCATCGTTCCGGTGATCGTGCTGACCCTGATCTTCGCATGGCGCTACCGCGCCTCGAACAGCAAGGCGAAGTACGATCCGGAATGGTATCATTCCACGCCCCTGGAAGTGGTCATCTGGGCGGCGCCCCTGACGATCATCATCGCCCTGGGCGCCGTGACCTGGGTCGGCACCCACCTGCTCGACCCCTATCGCCCGCTTTCACGCATCGATGCCGAGCGGCCGGTGACGGAGAACATGAAGCCCCTGGAGATCCAGGTCGTGTCCCTCGACTGGAAGTGGCTGTTCATCTACCCGGAGCAGGGGATCGCCACGGTCAACGAGGTGGCCGCCCCGGTGGACGTGCCGATCAACTTCCGGATCACCTCCTCGGCCCTGATGAACTCCTTCTCCATCCCGGCCCTGGCGGGACAGATCTACTCCATGCCCGGCATGGAGACGAAGCTGCACGCGGTGATCAACGCGCCCGGCAGCTACCAGGGCTTCTCGGCGAACTACAGCGGCGCCGGCTTCTCCGACATGCACTTCCAGTTCAAGGGCATGAGCCAGGAGGAATTCGGCCGCTGGGTGGTGGAGGCCAAGACCTCGAACGAGGACCTGACCCGCGCCGCCTACCTGCAGCTGGAGCGCCCCAGCCAGAAGGAGCCGGTGCGCCGCTTCCGCACCGTCGATCCCGAGCTCTTCGCCGCCATCCTGGACCGCTGCGTCGATACCAGCCGGATGTGCCAGAGCCAGATGATGCGCATCGACGCCAATGGCGGGCTCGGCCCGGCAGGCACCTTCAACGTGGGCAGCCGTCCGGCGGCGTCCCGCACGGGCGGCGAAGTGGCGGAGGCCCGGGCCGAAGACCGCAACGCGCCCCGCCAGCGCTACGTGATGGCTCTCTGCACCCCCGCCGACCCCTATGGCCGCGCGCAGGCCGAGATCGCGAATTGACCTCCTCCGCCCGCCGCCGGCCCTCCGCCGGCGGCCGACCCATCCCGCCGGGTAGCCGCTCCTCCTCCCGCAGGGGAGCCCCGGTGGCCCGTGAAACCGGCCGGCCCTTCCAGGGTCCGGCCCTCGATCACGAAGTGATAGAGTAGACCCAATGTCCTCCAACACGGACCTCGCGACACTCGTGTTCGGGCGGCTCTCGCTCGAATCGATCCCGTACCACGAGCCGATCCTGATCGTGACCTTCATCGGCGTGGCCATCGGCGGCCTCGCGGTGCTCGGCGCGCTCACCTATTTCCGGCTCTGGGGCTATCTCTGGAAGGAGTGGTTCACCTCGGTGGACCACAAGAAGATCGGGATCATGTACGTGATCCTGGCCATCATCATGCTGCTGCGCGGCTTCGCCGACGCCGTCATGATGCGGACCCAGCAGGCCATCGCCTTCAACGGGTCCGAGGGCTACCTGCCGCCGCACCACTACGACCAGGTCTTCACCGCCCATGGCGTGATCATGATCTTCTTCATGGCCATGCCGCTGGTGACGGGCCTGATGAACTTCGTGGTGCCGCTGCAGATCGGCGCCCGCGACGTGGCCTTCCCCTTCCTGAACAACTTCAGCTTCTGGATGACCACGGCCGGCGCCGTGCTGGTCATGATGTCGCTGTTCATCGGCGAATTCGCCCAGACCGGCTGGCTCGCCTATCCGCCGCTCTCCGGCTACGAGGCCAATCCCGGGGTCGGGGTCGACTACTACATATGGGCCTTGCAGATCGCGGGCATCGGCACCTTGCTATCAGGCGTCAACCTGATCGCGACCATCGTGAAGATGCGCGCGCCGGGCATGACCATGATGAAGCTGCCCGTCTTCACCTGGACTGCGCTCTGCACCAACGTGCTGATCGTCGCGGCCTTCCCGGTGCTGACCGCCGTGCTGGTCCTGCTCTCGCTCGACCGCTACGTGGGGACGAACTTCTTCACCGCCGATCTCGGCGGCAACCCCATGATGTACGTCAACCTGATCTGGATCTGGGGCCATCCGGAGGTCTACATCCTGATCCTGCCGGCCTTCGGCGTGTTCTCGGAGGTGGTCTCCACCTTCTGCTCGAAGCGCCTCTTCGGCTACACCTCCATGGTCTACGCCACGGTGGTGATCACCATCCTGTCCTACCTGGTCTGGCTGCACCACTTCTTCACCATGGGCTCCGGCGCCAGCGTGAACTCCTTCTTCGGCATCACGACGATGATCATCTCGATCCCGACGGGTGCCAAGCTGTTCAACTGGCTCTTCACCATGTACCGCGGCCGCATCCGGTTCGAGGTGCCGATGATGTGGACCGTCGGCTTCATGGTGACCTTCACCATCGGCGGCATGTCCGGCGTGATGCTCGCCATCCCGCCGGCCGACTTCCAGTTCCACAACACCCTGTTCCTGATCGCCCACTTCCACAACGTCATCATCGGCGGCGTGGTCTTCGGCATGCTCGCGGGCATCACCTACTGGTTCCCCAAGGCCTTCGGCTTCAAGCTCGATCCCTTCTGGGGCAAGATGTCCTTCTGGTTCTGGCTGATCGGCTTCTACTTCGCCTTCATGCCGCTCTACGTCCTGGGGCTGATGGGCGTGACCCGCCGCATCAACCACTTCGACGACCCCTCGCTGCAGATCTGGTTCATCATCGCCGCCTTCGGCGCCTTCCTGATCGCGCTCGGCATCCTGAGCTTCATCATCCAGCTGGTGGTGAGCTTCATGAAGCGCGACCAGCTGCGCGACGTGACCGGCGATCCCTGGAACGGCCGTACCCTGGAATGGGCGACCTCCTCGCCCCCGCCGGAGTACAACTTCGCCTTCACCCCGGTGATCCACAACCACGATGCGTGGTGGGACATGAAGCAGCGCGGCCACCAGTACCCGCAGGGGGGCTACCGCCCGATCCACATGCCCAAGGGCACCGGCGCGGGCATCATCCTGGCCGGCCTGTCGCTGGTCTTCGGCTTCGCGATGGTCTGGTACATGTGGTGGCTGGCGGCGCTGAGCTTCGTGGCGATCCTTGTCACCGCGATCGCCCATACCTTCAACTACAAGCGCGACTTCTACATCCCCGCGGATGTGGTGGCGCGGACGGAACAGGCCCGCGCGGCCGCCATGGCGGCGGGGGAGTGAGCGGCGCATGAGCACGCATTCCTACAATCCCGCCGTGGACGCGAACGTCCCCTTCTACGTTCTGGACGACGATCACGCGCATCCGGAGAACAGCACCATGCTGGGCTTCTGGATCTACCTGATGAGCGACTGCCTCATCTTCGCGGTGCTCTTCGCCACCTATGGCGTGCTGGGCCGCAGCTTCGCCGCCGGCCCCACGCCGCAGGAGCTGTTCGACCTGCCACTGGTGGCGCTGAACACCGCGATGCTGCTGTTCTCGTCCATCACCTATGGCTTCGCCATGCTGGCGATGATGAAGCAGCGGAAGGGCGCGGTGCTGTTCTGGCTGTTCGTCACCGGCCTGTTCGGCGCCACCTTCCTCGGGCTGGAGCTCTACGAGTTCCACCACCTGATCTCGGAAGGGGCGGGGCCGCAGCGCAGCGCCTTCCTGTCCTCCTTCTTCACGCTGGTCGGCACGCACGGCCTGCACGTGACGGTGGGCATCATCTGGCTGATCACCCTCATGGTGCAGGTCGCCCGCTTCGGGCTGCACCAGGCGAACCAGCGCCGCCTGATGTGCCTCAGCCTGTTCTGGCACTTCCTGGACGTCATCTGGATCGGCGTCTTCTCCTTCGTCTATCTCCTCGGGGTGCTGCAATGAGCTCGCACGCAACCGCGCACCAGCCCGGTCACGACCATGGCCCTGACGGCCATGGCCACGACGACCATCACGACGGCGGCTATCACGGCACCTATGGCGGGTATCTGACGGGCTTCATCCTGTCGGTCATCCTCACCGCCATTCCCTTCTGGCTGGTGATGGGCGATGTCATCGCCGATCCGCGGGTGACCGCCATGACGGTCATGGGGCTGGGGGCGATCCAGGTCGTCGTGCACATGGTCTACTTCCTGCACATGAACTCCCGCTCCGAGGGCGGCTGGACCATGCTGGCGCTGATCTTCACGATCGTGCTGGTCGTCATCACCCTCTCGGGCTCGCTCTGGGTCATGTACCACCTGAACGCGAACATGATGCCCATGAACGCCCACGACATGAGCAACATGCCCTGAGGCCTGGCCTTGCCTCCATCCACGGGGCCTGAACTCAAGGGCCACGATCCGGAATGGGCCGGGGAGGGCTGGCGCCCGCATTCCCCGGCCCGCCTGTTTCTTCTGGGCTTCCTGGCGCTGCTGGCCTTTGCCGGGCTGGTGGCGCTGGGCACCTGGCAGGTCGAGCGCCGCGCCTGGAAGCTCGACCTGATCCAGCGCGTCGAGAGCCGCGTCCATGCCCCGCCCGCCGCCCCGCCCGGGGTGGATGCCTGGCCGGGCGTCACCGCCGCGCGGGACGAATACCGCCACGTCCGGGTCATGGGCCGCTTCCTCCACGACCGCGAAACGCTGGTCCAGGCCAATACCAACCTGGGCGCGGGCTTCTGGGTGCTCACCCCTTTGCGCGACGAGGCGGGCTTCACCGTTCTTGTCAACCGCGGCTTCGTCCCCGGCGACCGGCGCGATCCGGCCGGCCGTGCGGAAGGGCAGGTGGCCGGTCCCGTCACCGTCACGGGTCTGCTCCGCGTCACCGAGCCCGGGGGCAGCTTCCTGCGCAGCAACCGCCCGGCCGAGGGGCGGTGGTACTCCCGCGACGTGGCCGCCATCGCCGCCGTCCGGGGGCTCCCCGGACCGGTCGCTCCCTATTTCATCGATGCTGACGCCGTTCCCAACCCGGGTGGGCTGCCGGTCGGCGGGCTGACGGTGATCAGCTTCCCGAACAACCATCTGGTCTATGCAATCACTTGGTATGCCCTGGCGCTGATGGTGGCCGCCGCCACCGCCTATGTCGCCCGGGAGGAATGGCGGGCCCGACGGCAGGCCTGACCGCCTTCGCCCGCCTCATGCCGCAAGGCTGACCCGCGCCCCGACGAGTCCCCCTCGCCGGGACAGGCCGCCCGGGGGTAGGAGAGGCGGATGCCATCCCCGAGCACAGCGGAGCGCCCGCCCGCCCGGCGCGGCCGGAGGACCCGGCCCGAGGCGGAACGCCTGATGCAGGCCTCCCGCGGTCCGCTCGCCCCGGCCCAGCCCCCGCTGTCGCGGGACGAGGCCGGCAGCAAGAACATGCTCCAGCTCGTCCAGCTCCGCTGGGTCGCGGTGGTGGGGCAGGTGCTGACCATCGGCACCGTGCGCTACGGGCTGGGCATCGACCTGCCGCTGCGGCAGATGGCCTTGGTGGTGGCCGCGCTGATCGGGCTCAACCTCCTCAGCCTGCTCCGCCTGCGCCTGCGCACCCCCGTCGGGGGGCTGGAGCTCTTCCTGGTCCTGGCCTTCGACGTGGCCGCCCTGACGGTGCAGCTCTATCTCAGCGGCGGGATGACCAACCCCTTCGTCTCGCTCTACCTGCTCCAGGTCACCCTGGCGGCGGTGCTGCTGGGACAGCATGGCGCCTGGGCCGTGGTGGCCATCGCCATCGCCTGCTTCCTCGGCCTGACGCTGGACTACCGGCCGCTGCTCCTGCCGGAGAGCCTGGGCGCGGACCTCTTCACCCTGCATCTCTACGGGCTGCTGGTCTGCTTCATCCTGGTCGCCGTGCTGCTGATGGTCTTCACCACCCGCATCAGCGGCAACCTGCGGGACAGGGATGCGCACCTCGCCCATATGCGGCAGCAGGCGGTGGAGGAGGAGCACATCATCCGCATGGGCCTGCTCGCCTCCGGCGCGGCGCATGAGCTCAGCACGCCGCTGGCCACCGTCTCCGTCATCCTGGGCGACTGGCAGCGCATGCCCGCGCTGCGAGAGATGCAGGACCTGCAGGGCGAGATCGACGAGATGCAGGCCGCCATCGACCGCTGCAAGTCGATCATCGGCGGCATCCTCCTTTCCGCCGGGGAGGCGAGGGGGGAGGACCCGGCGCTCACCACCATCGGTGCCTTCCTGGAGGATTTCCTCCACGAATGGGAGCTTGCCCATCCCAGCTTCGGCCTCACCTTCCGCAACGAATTGGTGGAGGACATCCCGATCGTGGCCGACCCGGCGCTGAAGCAGGTCCTGGCCAACCTCCTGGTCAATGCCCAGGAGGCGCCCTCGCCCGCCGTGCACCTCGCCGCCTCGCGCGACGGCGACGACCTGCTGCTGGAGGTGAGCGACGACGGCCCGGGCTTCGCGCCGGGGATGCTGGCCGAGTTCGGCAGCCCCTACCGCTCCACCAAGGGCCGCACCGGCGGCGGGCTGGGCCTCTTCCTCGTGGTCAATGTCGCGCGCAAGCTGGGCGGCACCGTCACCGCCCGCAACCGGCCGGGGCGGGGGGCCACCGTCACCCTGACCCTGCCCCTGGCCGCCATCGCCATCGGCGAGGCCCTGGAAGGAGACGACGATGCCCGATGAGCGGCTCCTGCTGATCGTCGAGGACGATGCCAGCTTCTCCCGCACCCTGCGCCGCTCCTTCGAGCGCCGTGGCTACGAGGTCCTGGTCGCGGCCGGGCCGGAGGAGATGGAGGAGCTTCTCCAGGCCCGCACGCCGCATTACGCGGTGGTGGACCTGAAGCTCTCCGGCGCCTCGGGCCTCGCCTGTGTCCAGACCCTGCACGACCACGACCCGGCGATGCTGATCGTGGTCCTCACCGGCTTCGCCAGCATCGCCACGGCGGTGGAGGCCATCAAGCTCGGCGCCTGCCACTACCTCGCCAAGCCCTCCAACACCGACGACATCGAGGAAGCCTTCGGCAAGGCCGCCGGCAACGTGACCACGCCGCTCAGCCAGCGCCCGACCTCGATCAAGACCCTGGAATGGGAACGCATCCACCAGACCCTGGCGGAAACCGGCTTCAACGTTTCCGAATCCGCCCGCCGCCTCGGCCTCCACCGCCGCACCCTGGCCCGGAAGCTGGAGAAGCGGCAGGTCGAGTAGCCTGTTCCGGCGGCAGCACGCGCCAGACCGTGACCTCCCGCGTGTCGCGGTCCTCCAGCTCCCGCGTCACCGGCACGGTGTAGCGCGGCCCGGGCGCCAGGGCCTCGCGTGGCAGGTAGGCCCGGCCCGGATCGGCCAGCCAGACCTCCGCCCCGCCCGCGGCGAGGCCGCGCAGCCAGGGCAGGATGTGCCGGGTCATCGGCGCCTCGTAGCAGACATCGCCCGCCAGGATGACATCCCAGCGCCCGGGTGCCCCCACCACGTCGCCGCAGACGTCGCGCACCGAATCCGCCCCGTTGTGCCGCGCGTTCAGCCGGATGGCGGCGCAGGCCAGGGGGTCGAGCTCCGCCGCCTCCACCGACGTCGCCCCGGCCCGGTGGCAGGCGATGGCGGCCAGCCCACCTCCGGCGGCGAAGTCCAGCACCCGGCGCCCCGCCACGCGGGCGGGCTCGTCCAGCACCAGCCGCGCCAGGGCCTGGCTGCCCGGCCAGGCGAAGGCCCAGAAGGGCGGCTCCACCCCTTCCGCCTCCAGCCAGGTCTCGGTCGCCTTCCAGATCGGCGTGATCTCGGTGGCGAGATACAGCTCCACCTCCGGCACCAGGGACGGGCGGGCGGGGACGGTCTGCGCGCGGATGAAATCCTCCGCCAGGGGCTTGTCCATCGCCGGCATTCCGATCGCCCCTTCCGGAGTCATCCTCCGGGATGACATCCCCCCGGGGGCTGTCCCCTTAGGGCCGGCCGAGCAGGAAGGCCAGGGCGATGGCCAGCCCGACCTCGCGGTTCGACTTGAACAGGGTCAGGCAATGCCCCGGATCGTCCAGCCGCAGCGTCAGCACCTGCCGCGCCAGCAGCACCGCCGGCAGTGCCATGGCCAGCAGGAAGGGCCAGCGCAGCCCCGCCAGCAGCCCCGTGGCCACCAGCAGCACCAGCACCAGCCCGTAGCACCCCACCAGGAAGGGCCGCGTCCGTTCGCCCAGCATCAGGGCGGAGGAACCGATGCCGACGATCGCATCGTCCTCCCGGTCCTGGTGGGCATAGATCGTGTCATAGCCCAGGATCCAGAAGAAGGCGGCGAGCCACAGCGCGAAGGCGGCCACTGGCAGCGTTCCCGTCGCGGCCGCCCAGCCGGTCGGCGCCGCCCAGGAGAAGACGAAGCCCAGCATGGCCTGGGGCCAGCCCGTCACCCGCTTGGCCAGCGGGTAGAGCGCGATCGGCACCAGCGAGAGCACGCCCAGCAGGATCGCCAGCCCGTTCAGTTGCAGCAGCACCGCGAACCCCACGAGGCACAGCACCGCCAGCCAGGCCAGGGCCTGCCGCGGCGTCACCGCGCCGGAGGCCAGCGGCCGCCCGGCGGTGCGCTCCACCTTCCGGTCGATGTCGCGGTCCCACAGGTCGTTCACCACGCAGCCCGCCCCGCGCATCGCCACCGCGCCGATGGCGAACAACAGGGCCAGGCGGATTCCCTCCACCCAGCCCGGTGCCACGGCCGCGAAGGCCCAGAGCCCCGGCAGGAACAGCAGCCAGGAGCCGATCGGCCGATCCAGCCGGGCGAGCAGCGCATAGGGACGGGCGGCGACGGGCAGGCGGGCGACCCAGCCCTCGGCCCGGATATCGGTATAGGCGGCCATGCGTGCTACTCTCCCTGCCTGAAGCGCCATGTCCATCCCACGTCTCTTCATCGATGCCCCGCTGGCCGAGGATACCGAGGCCGATTCCCTCCCCGGCCAGGGCCGCTACCTGGGCTCCGTGCTGCGCCGGGGCGTGGGGGACGCGGTCCTCCTGTTCAACGGCCGGGATGGGGAGTTCGAGGCGAGCATCGCCGCGCTCCGCAAGGACAGCGCCCGCTTCGTCCTGCGCCGCCGCCTGCGCCCGCAGCCGCCCCCCGCCGGCCCCATCCTCCTCCTCGCCCTGCTGAAGCGCGACGCGATGGAATGGACGGTGGAGAAGGCGACCGAACTCGGCGTCGCGGCCATCCGGCCCGTCCTCACCGCCCGCTGCGTGGCCGACAAGGTGAACCGCGACCGCCTGGGCCTGATCGCCCGCGAGGCCGCCGAGCAGTGCGAGCGCCTGGACGTGCCGGAGATCGCCGACCCTCTGCCGCTGCACACGGCCCTCGACCTCTGGGCGCGCCAGGAGCCCGTCGCCCCGCTCTTCCTGGGGGCGGAACGCGGGGCCGCGCCGCCCCTGGCGGAGACCCTCCGGCAAGCCTCTCCCGCCTCCGGCCCCGGCTGGCTGGTCGGGCCGGAGGGCGGCTTCGCGCCGGCGGAGCTTGACGCAGTGCGGCGGCGTCCCTTTGTTGTGCCGGTTGCCCTCGGCCCGCGGATCCTGCGGGCCGAGACGGCGGCAATCTCGGGGCTCGCGGTGCTGCAGTCTCTCTGCGGCGACTGGGCCGAGGGTCGTAACTGAGGGCACGCGTGCCCGAGAGCGCATAGGCAAGCGAAGCATGTCCAATCCCGGCGAGGCCGATCCCACGCCGATCCACTCCGTGCGGCAGCTCGCCGACTGGTTCGCGGAGGGTTCCAAGCCGCGCCAGGACTGGCGCATCGGCACCGAGCACGAGAAGTTCGGCTTCCGCCGCGACGACCTGCGTCCCCCCACCTATGACGAGCATCCCGGCGGCATCCGCGCCATCCTGGAAGGGCTGGCCGCCCGGGGCTGGGAGCCCATCCTCGACCGCGGCAACCCCATCGGCCTGGTGAAGGACAATGCCTCCGTCTCGCTGGAGCCGGGCGGGCAGACCGAGCTTTCCGGCGCCCCGCTGGCGGACTTGCATGCCACCGCGGCCGAGCTGGACTCGCACCTGTCGGAGCTGCGCGAGGTCGCCGGCCCCCTCGGCACCGCCTTCCTGCCCGTCGGCTTCCACCCGCTGGCGGCCCGTGACGCCATGCCCTGGATGCCCAAGCAACGCTACGCCATCATGCGCCAGTACATGCCGCGCGTGGGCGAGCTCGGCCTGGACATGATGCTCCGCACCTGCACCGTGCAGAGCAACCTCGACTTCGGCGACGAGGCCGACATGGTGGAGAAGCTGCGCCTCTCCTTGGCGCTGCAGCCCCTCTCCACCGCCCTCTGGGCCAATTCCCCGTTCCGCGAGGGCAGGGCGACCGACTACCTGACCCTGCGCGGCGAGGTCTGGACCCGCACCGACCCCGACCGTACCGGCATCCCCTCGGTGGTCTTCGAGGAAGGCTTCGGCTTCGAGCGCTTCGCCGAATACGTTCTCGACGTGCCGATGTACTTCGTGATGCGCGAAGGCGCCTTCGTGGACGCCACCAGCACCAGCTTCCGCGACTTCATCCGCCACGGCCTGCCGGGCCACCCGGATGTCCATGCCACCATGGGCGACTGGGCGGATCACGTCACCACCGTCTTCACCGATGTCCGCCTCAAGCGCTTCCTGGAGATGCGCGGCGCCGATGTCGGCAGCCCGGCGATGATCGTGGCCCATCCCGCCTTCTGGACCGGCCTGCTCTACGACGACGCGGCGCAGAAGGCCGGGCTCGAACTGGTGCGCGGCTGGAGCGTCGGGGAGATGCGCCGGTTGCGGACCGAGGTCCCGAAGCTCGGCCTGCGCGCCGAGATCGGCGGCCGCCCGCTGCGCGACGTGGCGCGCGACGTGGTTCGCATCGCCCGCGACGGGCTGGCGGCGCGTGGCCTCGGAGAAGAAAAGTTCCTCGCCCCGGTCGAGGAGATCGCGGAAACCGGCCAGACCCAGGCCGACCGCTGGCTGGTCCGCGCCCGTGGCCCCTGGCAGGGCGACGTCTCGCGCATCTTCGCCGAGGGCGCCGTCTGAAACGCGGGTTGCGCGCCAGCGTCTGGCGTTGCTCTGTCCCGGGTGAAAGGCGCTGCCTTTCCCCCGGACCCCCTATCCGCCAGGACCCTGCGGGCCCTGGACCCGGTTCGCTGGCGCTCGCTGATGCCGGATCGCGCCGGAGAGCATCGCTCTCCGGCGAACTGCCGATGTCACCAGCGCGGACACGATGTTTTCTCCTTTTCGGGAGCCCCGCGTCGCCACCTGCTCCCAGGGATCGAGCCGCAGGCTGACGGCCACCACGCAGAGCCAACGCAAGCCCGGGGTCCGGGGACCGGCTTCGGTCCCCGGCGGAGAGGGGGTCCGGGCGGAGAGGCGGCGCCTCTCCCCCGGGGGTGGACACGAAGCGCGGCACCAGGAGCGGCAGTGCCAGGAAAGGGCCAGGCCCTATGCCGGATCGTAGCGCCGGCAGAATTCCTCCGCGCCGAGCGAGCGGAAATCGCCGAGCCGCTCGCCCAGGACCTCGTGCGGCCAGTCCCACCAGGCGATGCGTTCCAGCGCCGCGATCACCGTCGGCGGGAAGCGGAAGCGCAGCACGCGCCCCGGCACCCCGACCACGATGGCGAAGGGTGGCACATCCTTCGTCACCACCGCGCCCGCGCCGATGGCGGCGCCGTTGCCGATGCGCAGACCTGGCAGCACCACCGCGCCATGCCCGATCCACACGTCATGGCCGAGCGTGACGTGGTGGTCCCGCCGCCACGCGAAGAAATCCGCGTCATCGTCGCCGAGGCCATAGGCGGCGGAGCGGTAGGTGAAGTGGTTCAGCGCCACGCGTTCCAGCGGGTGGTTGCCGGGGTTGATCCGTACCTGCGCGGCGATGGAGCAGAAGCGCCCGAGCGTGGCATAGATGATGTCGCTGTCGTTCGCGACGTAGCTGTAGTCGCCGAAGACGCATTCCGCGAGCTTCGTCCGCGCCCCGACCTCGCAATACCGGCCGAGGCGCGTGTCGCGCAGGCTGGCGCTGGGATCGATGGCCGGGGCCTCGCCCAGCCGCTTCGTGGCCGTCGCCGGGTCCATGTGTCGCCCGCCTGTCGCGTCCATCCGTGCCTCCGTGGAAAAGGGCGGCGCTGTTGCCATTTCCGCCGGCAGTGCGAGAAGACATTCTCGTGACAACCCACCGCCCTCTCGGCGCGGGCTGGGGGCGCACGATCGCGTGCCGGAGCGAACGCCCACCGGAACCAGGCGTTCGTTTGCAGGGACCGTGCAGACCCGTGCCGGCCCATCGGCAAGGATGGAGGAGCAGGAATGACCAAGTCCCTCAAGCCCGGCGACCATGTGCGCTGGGAAAGCTCCGGCGGCACCAGCCACGGTACGGTGGAGAAGAAGTTGACCGGCGACACGCAGATCAAGGCCCACAAGGTCAGGGCCTCGCCGGAGGACCCGCAGTTCCTGGTGAAGAGCGACAAGAGCGGCGGCAAGGCGGCGCACAAGCCGGAAGCCCTGCGCAAGGAGTGACGCCGCGCCTCACGCGCTATCGGGCCTGTCCCGCTGCCGCAGGAAATCCACGAAGGCGCGCAGTGGCGCGGGCATGTGGCGGCGTGCCGGATAATAGAGGAAGGGCCCGGAAAAGCGCTGCGACCAGTCCTCCAGCACCGGGACCAGCGTACCGGAAGCCAAGTGGGGCGCCAGATACTCCTCGAACAGCTTGACCACCCCGAAGCCCCGCGCCGCGAGGAAGATCTCCAGTTCGGCATTGCCCGCCACCAGCCTTCCCTCGGGCGCGATCTTCACCACGCGCCCGTCCTTCTCGAACTCCCAGACGGCGACCATCCCGCTGGAAAAGCGGTGCCGGATGCAGTCATGCCCGAGCAGGTCGCGCGGATGCCGTGGGACGCCCCGCGCCGCCAGGTAGTCCGGCGAGGCCGCCGCCACGAAGCGCTGCACGCGCGGCCCGATGGGCACGGCGATCATGTCGCGCTCCAGCCTTTCGTCGTAGCGCACGCCGGCATCGAAGCCGGCGGCCAGCACGTCGATGAAGCTGTCGTCGCTCACCACCTCCATGCGGATGCCCGGATGCCGGCGCAGGAAGGCTTCCAGCAGCGGCGGCAGGATCATCCGCGCCACCACCGTCGGCACGTTGAGCCGCAGCGTCCCCGCCGGGCTGTCGCGGAAGCTGTTCACCGCATCCACCGCCGCCGCGACCTCGCCCAGGGCCGGTCCCAGCCGTTCCAGCAGCCGCTCCCCTGCCTCGGTCGGCGTCACGCTGCGGGTGGTGCGGTTCAGCAGCCTGACCCCCAGCACGGTTTCCAGCCGGCGCACCGCCTCGCTCAGCGAGGATGCGGATACCCCGCGCAGCCCGGCCGCCCGCCGGAAGCTGCGCGTCCGTGCCACCGCGGCGAAGGCATCGAGATCGGCAAGATCGGGACCGGCCATTGTGCAAAAATCCAAACAACCCGTGCGGAGAAGGCCGGATTATCGCACGAGCCGCGCCGCCCCATACTCCCCGTCAGCCCGGAAAGCAGCGCATCGCGGCGTCGGGAAGATTGGCAGACAGGAGAAGTCATCATGCAGAACCGCCAACTCGGCGCGGCAGGCCCGCGCGTCTCCGCCCTCGGCCTCGGCTGCATGGGCATGTCCGGCATGTATGGCCCGGCGGACCGCGCCGAGAGCATCGCCACCATCCATGCCGCCCTGGATGCCGGCATCGACCTGCTCGACACCGGCGATTTCTACGGCGTTGGCCATAACGAGATGCTGATCGGCGAGGCGCTCCGCACCCGCCGGCGCGAGGACGTATTGATCAGCGTGAAGTTCGGCGCCCTGCGCGATCCCGCCCTGAACTGGACCGGCTACGACGCCCGTCCGGCGGCGGTGAGGAACTTCCTGTCTTACTCGCTGCAACGCCTTGGCGTGGACTACATCGACATCTACCGCCCCGCGCGCCTCGATCCGGAGGTCCCGATCGAGGACACGATCGGCGCCGTCGCCGAGATGGTGCAGGCCGGCTATGTCCGCCAGATCGGCCTGTCCGAGGTCGGCCCCGACACCATCCGCCGCGCCGCCGCCGTGCACCCGATCTGCGACCTGCAGATCGAGTACTCGCTGATCTCCCGCGGCATCGAGGACAGCATCCTCCCCACCTGCCGCGAACTCGGCATTGGCATCACCGCCTATGGCGTCCTGTCGCGCGGGTTGATCAGCGGCCACTGGCAGGCAGGGCAGTCCGGCGCCGGCGACTTCCGCGGCCACAGCCCGCGCTTCCAGCAGGGCAATGTGGAGCGCAACCTGGCCCTGGTGGAGGAACTGCGCCGCATCGCGGCGGCGAAGGGCGCCAGCGTCGCCCAGATCGCCATCGCCTGGGTTGCCGCCCAGGGCGAGGACATCGTCCCCCTTGTCGGCGCCCGCCGCCGCGACCGCCTGGACGAGGCCCTCGGCGCGCTCGACGTCACGTTGACGCCGGAGGACCTCGCCGCCATCGGGCGTGCCGTGCCGAAGGGCGCCGCCGCGGGCGAACGCTACGACCCGAAGCAGATGGCCACGCTGGACAGCGAACGCGGCTGACACAGGGCGCTTCGGGGTCCGTGGGGAGGGGACCCGGCCTCTCCCCACGCCCACCTCAGCGCGGCGTCACGCGCGCCTCGATCGCTTCCCAGATCTGCTTCTCCAGGAAGACATTGTCGAAGCGCGCCACCTCCTGCAGCCCGGTGGGGGAGGTCACGTTGATCTCGGTCAGGTAGTCGCCGATCACATCGATGCCCACGAAGATCAGCCCGCGCGCCCGCAGGTCCGGCCCGATGCGCGCGCAGATCTCGCGTTCCCGCTCCGTCAGCGTTGTCTGCACCGCCTTGCCGCCGACATGCATGTTGGAACGGCTCTCGCCCTCCGCCGGCACGCGGTTGATCGCGCCGCCCACCTCGCCATCCACCAGGATGATGCGCTTGTCGCCCTTGCGCACGGCGGGGACGTATTTCTGCACCATCAGCGGCTCACGCGACCGCTCGGTGAACATCTCCAGCAGCGAGGCGAGGTTCGGGTCGTCCGGCCGCACATGGAACACCCCCGCGCCGCCATTGCCGTAGAGCGGCTTGAGGATGATGTCGCCATGCGCCTCGCGGAACTTCAGGATGCGGCGCCGGTCGGAGGTGACCAGCGTTTCCGGCATCAGGTCCGTGTATTGCAGGACGTAGAGCTTCTCCGGCGCGTTCCGCACCTCGAAGGGGTCGTTCACCACCAGCGTCCGCGGATGGATGTGCTGGAGCAGGTGCGTGGCGGTGATGTAGGCCATGTCGAAGGGCGGGTCCTGGCGCATCAGCACCACGTCCATGTCGCCGAGGTCGATCTCCTCGTCCGGGCCCAGCGTGGCGTGGTTGCCGGCCTCGCGGCGTACCTCCACCGGCTGCGCCCAGGCCATCACCCGCCCCGCATGCATCGCCAGGTCGCGCGGGTGGTAGTGCCAGAGCCGGTGCCCCCGGCCCTGGGCCTCCAGCATCAGGGCGAAGGTGCTGTCGCCCTTGATGTCGATGGAGCCGATCGGGTCCATCTGGACCGCGACCTTCAGCGTGCGCGTCATGCCTTCCATTCCCTGAAGCCCGTTGGGGAAGTCCGTCCGGGATGCGATCTTGGTCGCATTCCCGGGCCGGCAATGCCAGAGGGGTTTCGCCCCGCATTCGCTCCGGCCCAGCCCCGTCAGGGAGGAGCCTCCCCGGAAAGGCAGCTCCCTCAGGCCCCCGCCGGGGCTCCCTAGCAGGGGGCGGGCGGCCCTCCCGCCACCCCATCGATCCCGGAGCGGGGATTCGGAATTCGCTACGTGGCGTGCCAAGAAAGGCGCCGCACCAGGAGGAAGGACCAGCAGCGATGACGCGGCGGAAGAGGCGCAGCCCATGCTGACCGGCAGGTCGAAGGTCGCCGGCGTGTTCGGCTGGCCCGTCTCGCATTCCCGCTCGCCCCGCCTGCACGGCTTCTGGCTGGAACGCTACGGCATCGACGGCACCTATATCCCCCTGCCGGTGGAACCCGGCCGCCTGCCGGAAGTCGCCCGCGCCCTGACCCTGGCGGGCTTCGCCGGCGCCAATGTCACCATCCCGCACAAGGAAGCCGCCTTCGCCTGCTGCGACGAGGTGGACGACACCGCGCACCGCGCCGGGGCGGTCAACACGCTGGTCTTCCAGGGCGGGCTGATCATCGGCTCCAACACCGATGGCTGGGGCTTCCTCGCCAGCATGGAGGAACAGGCGCCCGGCTGGCGCGCCACGGACGGCACCGTCACCCTGCTCGGCGCCGGCGGCGCGGCGCGCGCCATCGCCGCGGCCCTGCTGAAGGCCGGCTGCCCCCGCGTCGTGCTGGTCAACCGCGCCACCTGGCGGGCGGAGAAGCTGGCGCGCGACCTGGAGCGCCCCGGCGAGGGCCGCATCGAGGTCGCCGCCGCCCCGCCGCTGGCGGAAACCGCCCTGCTGGTGAACACCACGCCGCTCGGCATGCGGGGCCAGCCGCCGCTGGAGATCGACCTCTCGCCCCTGCCGGACGCGGCGGTGGTCTGCGACATCGTCTATGTGCCGCTGGAAACGCCCCTGCTGGCCGCCGCCCGGGCGCGCGGGCTGCGCGCCGTGGACGGGCTCGGCATGCTGCTCCACCAGGGCCGGCCGGGCTTCGCGGCCTGGTTCGGCGTGATGCCGGAGGTCGATGCCGCCCTCCGCGCCCATGTCGCGGCGGATATCCCGCCGCGCTGATCCGGCGTCCGCCCGGAACATCCCCGCGTCACAGTTCCCCGGCCCCTGCCACAAATCGTCTCGGCGGCTTCCCAGGCTTACGGGGCGATGCCACCTAGGGTGGGCCATGCACGCCAGCCGGGACTCGCGCTCCGCCACCACGATCCGCCCCCGCCGCCCCGGGCGCGGAGGGCAGTCCGCATGAAGGTCCTGGGCCTGACCGGCAGCATCGGCATGGGCAAGTCCACCGCCGCCCTTGCCTTTCGCCGCCTGGGCGTGCCGGTCTTCGACGCCGATGCCACGGTCCACCGCCTCCAGGGGCCGGGCGGGCGCGCCCTGGCCGCGATCGAGGCCGCCTTTCCCGGCACGGTGCGCGACCTGCCCGGCGGCCGGCGGGTGGACCGGGAGGCCCTGCGCCGGGCGGTGATCGGCGACGACGCGGCGCTGAACCGGCTGGAGCGCATCATCCACCCGCTGGTCCGCGACGAGGAGCGCCGCTTCCTGGCCCGCGCCCGCCGCGCCGGCCGCCGACTCGCGGTGCTGGACATCCCCTTGCTGCTGGAAGGCGGCGGGCAGCGGCGCGTGGACACGGTCGTCGTCGTTTCCGCCCCGGCCGCCGTGCAGCGCGCCCGCGTGCTCCGCCGCCGGGGCATGACGCCGGAACGCCTTGCCGCCATCCTCGCCCGCCAGATGCCGGATGCCGAGAAGCGCCGCCTGGCCGACCACGTCATCCATACCGGCCTGTCGCGCCATGCCGCCCAGCGGGCGGTGCGCGCCCTGGTGCGCCGCTACGCAGGGCCGGAGGCACGGCCGCTGCCACCCGCCGCCACTCTGTGCTAGGGGCAGGGCCATGCGAGCCCTGATCCTGGACACCGAGACCACCGGCCTCGACCCCGCCACCGGCGACCGGGTGCTGGAAGTCGCGGCCATCGAGGTGGTGAACTTCATGCCCACCGGCCGCGAGTTCCACCGGCTGATCGACCCGCAGCGCGACGTGCCGGAGGAAGCCGCCCGCATCCACGGCTTCACGCGCGAGATGCTGGCCGGCAAGCCGCTCTTCGACGCCATCCTGCCGGATCTGCTGGACTTCCTGGCCGACGATCCGGTGGTGGCGCACAACGCGCCCTTCGACTTCAACTTCCTGGACCACGAGTTCCGCCGCTGCGGCGCGCCGGTGATCGACCGCCGCCGCATGGTGGACACGCTGGCCATCGCCAAGGCGCGCTTCCCCGGTCTGCCCAACAGCCTGGATGCGCTGTGCCGGCGCTTCGCCGTCGACAACTCGATGCGCACCTCGCACAACGCGCTCCTGGACGTGAAGCTGCTTTCCCAGGTCTATCTGGAGCTGATGGGCGGCAAGCAGCCGGGCCTCGCCCTGGCGGCCCAGGCCACGGGCCCCGTGCTGGTCGCCTCCACCGGCCCCGCCGGCCCGCGCCAGCCCCGCCCCATCGTCCCGTCGCCCGGGGAGCTGGAGCGCCACGCCGCCTTCATGGCACGGTTCAAGGAGAATCCCTGGGCGGCGACGGGCGCCGCCCCGAGCACCTCCCGCGGCACCCCGTGACCCTGTCCGCCCGGGCCTCCGGCCACGCCCGCCACCGGCGCGGCCTGTTCTAGAGGCTGTTGTGGACCTGGGTGATTGAGGTGAGGTGCTTGAGCATGAGGCAAGCAAAGGCGACGAGATGGAGGCCTGCGAGTGTTTCGGGCAGGCGTTCATAGTCGCGGACGAGGCGTCGGAAGCGGGTAGCCCAGGCGAAGGAGCGTTCCACCACCCAACGCCTGGGCAGGAGGACGAAGCCGCGCTTGGCCTCGTGGTGGCGGACGACCTCGAGCTGAATGCCGTGCCTGGCGGCAGCCTCAGAGGGCTTCGGACCGGTATAGCCCTGGTCCACGAAGGCGATCTCGACGCTCTCGCCGGTGGCATTCTGGACGGCGTCGGCCAGGCGCCCGACCTCGGCACGGTCGTCGGCGGTGGCCGGCGTGACGTGCAGCGCCAGAAGGTGGCCGAGCGTATCGACGGCCGCATGCACCTTCGAGCCCCGCTTGCGCTTGGCCCCGTCGTAGCCCGCCCTGGCCCCACTCTCGGGGTGGATCGGAGCGTCCGGCTGTCCAGCACCGCCGCCGTCGGCTCGGCCGCGCGGCCTGCCTCCAGCCGCAGCACGGCCCGCAGGTCGTGCACGATCGCCTCGAACACCTCCGCCGCCAGCCAGCGCCGGGCCTGGGCGTAGACGATGTCCCATGGTGGCAGGTCATTGGGCATCCAGCGCCAGGGCGCGCCCGTCTTGACCACGTAGCGCAGCCCGTTGAACACCTCGCGCAAGGCATGGCGCCGCTGCCCCGACGCCTCGGGCAGCAGCACCAGATAGGGCGCAACCAACGCCCATTCCTCATCAGATACGTCGGACGGATAGGACTTGCGGGTCATCCCGCAAATCTGGCCCTCACGTCAGTCCACAACAGCCTCTAGATGCTCCAGACCGCCCTCGTCGCCGCGCGGGACCGCCGCCGCCTGCAGCAGATCGGCACGGTGCTGGTCCGCTTCGGGCTGGACGACTTCGTGCAGCGTTCCGGCCTGCGCGGCCTGCTGCGCCAGCTGGGCCTGCGCCAGGAACCGCCCGATGCGGAGGCCCGCCTCCTCTCGCTCCCCGCCCGCGTGCGCCGCGCGCTGGAGGAGCTGGGCCCCACCTTCATCAAGCTCGGCCAGGTCCTGGCCTCCCGCGCCGACCTGCTGCCGCCCGACTGGATCGAGGAGCTGGAACGGCTCCACAGCCACGTCCCCGCCTTGCCCTTCGAGGCCCTGCGCCCCCAGGTCGAGGATGACCTGGGCGCCCCGCCGGAGGAGGTCTTCGCCCGCTTCGAACCCCTGCCGCTCGCCTCAGCCTCCATCGCCCAGGTCCACCGCGCCACGCTGCGCGACGGGCAGGAGGTGGTGGTCAAGATCCGCCGTCCCGGCCTGCGCCCGCTGGTGGAGGCCGACCTGCGCCTCCTGTCCCACCTGACCGGGATGCTGGAAGCCGAATGGCCCGAACTCGCCCGCTACCGTGCCCGCGACATCCTGCGCCAGCTCCTGGGCGCCATGCGGGAGGAGCTGGATCTCGTCAACGAGGGCCGCAACGCCGAGGCCATCGCCGCCGGCTTCGCGGACCGGCCGGAAATCGTCTTCCCCCGCATCCACTGGGAATACACCACCGAAAGGCTGCTGGTGGAGGACCACCTGGAGGGCCAGCACCCGCGCGACCGCGCGACGCTGGAGGCGGCCGGGATGAACACCGCCATCCTGGCGCACCGGGGCGCCGAGGCCTTCTTCCGCATGACCCTGGTGGACGGGCTCTTCCACGCCGACCCGCACCCGGGCAACGTCCTCTGCCAGAGCGGCAACCGCATCGCCCTGCTGGACTTCGGCACGATCGGCCGCCTTTCGCTCCGCCGCCGGGACCAGGTGCTGACCCTCATCGCCGCCCTGGCCCGCGGCAAGTCGGCCGGCGTCAGCGACGTCCTGCTCGACTGGGCCGGCCAGCCGGAGGTGGACCCCGTCGCGGTGGCCGAGGCCGCCGATGCCTTCGTCGCCCGCCACAGCACCGGCCCGCTCCTGCTCAGCCAGGCCATCCCGGACTTCATGGGCCTGATGCGCGACCACGGCCTGGCCCTGCCCGCCGACCTCGCCCAGGGCTTCAAGGCCCTGGTCACCGCCGAGGGCGTGGTCCGCCGCATGGAGCCGGGCTTCGACCTCGTCGGCTCCATGCGCCCGATGGTCGAACAGGTGATGCGCCAGCGCTACACGCCCCGCGCGCTCCGCAACCGCACGGAAGCGGCGCTGCTGGAGATGCAGGGCCTGGCGCAGGACATGCCGGGCATCCTCCGCACCGTGCTGCGCCGGATGCAGTACGGCCGCTTCTCCGCCCGGCTGGAGGTCGTCCAGCTGGAGAAGCTCGGCCGCCGCATCGAGCATGCGGCCCTGCAGGTCGCCGTCGCCGTCGTCACCGGCGCCTTCGCCATCGGCCTCGCCCCCCTTCTGGGCCAGCACGGCCCGCGCTGGCTGGGCGTGCCCCTCTTCGTGCTGCTGGGCATCGCCGCCACCATCGGCGGCATCGTCTGGCTGGTGATCCTCAGCCGCCAGCGGAACTGACACGATCCGCTGTGGGCGTCGCTCTCCGTGGCTGGCCGCCGGGGGAGAGGGGCCGCCTCTCCCGCCGGACCCCCCCTCCGCCGGGGACCGAAGCCGGTCCCCGGACCCCGGGCTTTCGTGGGTTCCGGTGGATGCCGTTGTCCCGCGGCCCGATCCCCGGCTGCAGGTGGGGCCTTGTCCCCCCGGGACGGCGCCACGCAATCAGGAGGCGCAGGCCGCTGCCCGCATCCCTCCATGAGGTGCCGCACTGAACCTTGGCCGGGCCGGGTCGTTGCACCCTGGACATCCTTGCCGGCAGGCATCCGCCCTGGCCGGGGTGGCGGCAGATGGAGGAAGGAAGCCCGGTTGCCCAAAATTCCGCCCCGCCTGCACGGAAAGCTGCGGGCACGCGCGCATTACTCCCGCTTCGCACATCACTACTTCCAGAACATCGCGCCACTCTTCTTCGCCCCGGAAGTCGCCGGCGGTCCGCTGCTGATCGCCACGGCCGTCGCCATCCTGGCGATGAACTCTCCCTGGGCCGAGGCCTATGCCGCCTTTTGGCAAACGCCGCTTGCCCTCTCCTTCGGCGGGGCGGAGCTCCGCTACAGCCTCGCCGAATGGGCAAACGAGGCGCTGCTGCCGATCTTCTTCTTCGGCATCGGCGTCGAGGTGAAGAGGGAGCTGACCAAGGGCCTGCTCTCGGAGCGCGCCACCGCCGCCTTTCCCTTCTTCGGCGCCGTCGGCGGCCTGCTCGTGCCCGTGCTCATCTACCTCGCCTTCAACCTGGGCGGGGAGGGGCAGGGGGGCTGGGGCATCCCCGTCACCATGGACACCGCCTTCGCCCTGGGCATTCTCGGCTTCGCCGGGCACAGCATGCCCCGCATCCTGCGCGTCCTGCTGATGGCCTTCTCCGCGGTGGACGATGTCGGAGGGCTGCTGGTCATCGCCTTCGCCTACACGCCGGACGTCCAGTTCTGGCCGCTGCTGGGCGCGCTGCTCGCCTATGGCGCCGTGCTGGGCCTGATCCGGACCGGCGTCATCTCCAGTGTTCCCTATGTGCTGCTCGGCCTGGTTGTCTGGTTCCTGATGCAGCAGGCCCATGTCCACGCCACCCTGGCCGGGGTCGCGCTGGGGTTCCTGGTGCCCACCGTCCCCCGCGTCTCGTCCGGCAGCTTCGCCCACAAGGTGCGCCACCCCCTGCGCCTCTTCCGCCGGGCCCGTCGCCAGATGGAATCCGACTCGCAGGAAAGGAAGCAGGAGGGCCACGAGGACGCCGCCCGCGCCCTCGGCACGCTCAGCGAGCTTTCGGACGCGACCTATGAAGCCGCCGAGCGCGTCCTGGCCATCGCCAATCCCTGGATCACCTTCGTGGTCCTGCCGCTCTTCGCCCTGTCCAATGCCGGGATCGCCATCTCGCCCGACCTGCTGCGCGACGCCGTGGCCAGCCCCGTCGCCCTGGGCATCGTGGCGGGCCTGCTCCTGGGCAAGCCGGTGGGCTTCCTCGGCGCCACCTGGCTGGCCTGTCGCGCAGGCCTTGCCCGCCTGCCGGAAGCGACGAGCTGGGGCATGATCGCCGCCCTGGGCATCCTGGCCGGCATCGGCTTCACCGTTTCGCTCTTTATCTCGCACCTCGCCTTCGGCGGCACCCGGCACGAGGAACTGGCCCGGATCGCCGTCCTCGCCTCTTCCGTGGTGGCGGGCCTGCTCGGCTATGTCACGCTCCGCTGGGCCCTGGCCTCCGGCAAGGATACCGGTGCCGGGGAGAATCCCGATCGAGCGGAAGAGCCCGGCCGGGCGAAGGCCCCTCGCAGGCGGAGGGTCCGGGGGGCCGGCACGCAGCAGAACGAACACACGCCGGGCTGACACCCTCCGCCGGGAGCCCGGAACGGAGCGCCCTGAGGCGGATGTGCGCTGGGGCGTGCATCCGCTCCAGCCCACTGCTTCACACGGCGTGATCCGGACGATCGCTCCTGCCGGCAGCCCCGATGACGCAAGGTCCGGCGTCTTGCCTCAGGCACCTGCGCGGCTCTCATCCGCCCGGCCCCTTGGCGCGGCAGCGGCCGGCCGGTTCCGCCCCTGCATGGCCAGTCCGCCGGGGGTTGCCCCGAATCGGCTACAACCATGAGGCGAGTTCGTCTCTTCCTTCCGTCGAAAGCAAGGCTGGCCGGAGGATGGATCCTTTTCCATCACCGCCTCCCATTCGATTGCGAAGCATGCTCACCATAAGGCAGATCACCTTTCGCGGCGGTTGCACGCTCGAAAGATCGGGATCGGCTGCACCCGGCCGGACATTACCGCTTCTGCAGAGCAAAAATAGTATTGCAGAAAATAGAACACGCAATAAGAGCTACTACTGCGAGCAAATCAATTAGGAGTAGTTTGTCGCAAGACAGATGCTCCTTAATATTGTGAATAGTATCTATTTTGCTCGCAACGAAATGTTCATTCCCGTTTCGCTGCACTGGAACGGGTGATCGCCACTGAGAGCATGAAAAGGAAAAAAGACCATGTCCTTCCTCCCCAACCGACAGACCCTGGACCGTTCCCGACTCGCACAGAGCCTGGAGTCCGCCACCTTCCTGCGCGATGACCCACGCGCCCACATGGCGGCCCGTCTTCCGGCCTTCCTACAGCCTTTGCTGACGCTGATCACCGCCAAGCCGGCCCCCGGCGAGGAAACACCCGAGCGCTCCCCCATCGCCTTCGTCGCGGGCGGCCTGCTGGCCATGCTCGGTGGCGCGGGCCTGAGTGCCGCCGCCATCGCCGTGACGATGCCGCTCTGGCTGGCCTGCCTGCTGCTCCTCGTGGGGCTGACCACCACCGCCTCCGGCCTCGGCCTCTACCAGGTCGTGGTCTTCCACCACTGCTCGCACGGCACCGTCTTCCCGACGCGGGAGCGCAACCGCGCCATCGGCCGCCTGGTCTCCAGCCTGCTGCTCTTCGCGCGCTTCGAGGACTACCAGCGCGAGCACATGCTGCACCACAGCGCCAACAAGATGCTGACCGACGAGGACGAGTTCACCGGCTTCGTCTTCGGCGTCTGCCGGCTGGAGCCGGGGGTGAGCAAGCGCGAGCTGTGGCGCCGGGTGGTCACCAACCTCGTCTCGCCGCTCTTCCACGCCCGCTTCCTGCGCCGCCGCGTCAAGGCCGCCATGTTCGGCCAGGACCGGCAGCACAACTGGATGAGCCGCTCGGCCTACCTCGCCGCCTTCGCCCTGGCCGCCGCGACCGGCACGATGACCGAGTTCCTGGTGGCCTGGGTCCTGCCGCTCACCGTGCTGCTGCAGATCGCGACCGTCTTCCGCATCCTCTGCGAGCACCGCTTCCCCGAGCCAGAGCTGATCGCCGCCCGCGGCAAGGCCTTCGTCTGCGCCTCCACCACCGGCGTCTTCCCCGGCGCCATGCCGCCGGACGCCCGCGCCAACACCCTGCGCGGCATCCTGGCCTGGGCGCTGTGGTGGGCCAACATGCTGACCGTCACGGTCTTCTCCCGCGCCTTCGTGCTGGTCGGCGACGCCCCTTGCCATGACTTCCATCATCGCCGCCCGGCCAACCGCAAGTGGACCAGCTACGCCCATGCGCGGCAGCAGGATTCCGATGCCGGCTCCCCCGGCTTCCCTGTCGGCTACACCGAGAACTGGGGCCTGATCCGCGCCGTGGACAGCAACCTCGCCACCCTCGCCGCCACCCCTCCGGGTCTGGTGCATTGAGCGGCACCATATTCCCCGGACAGGCCTGCCCCGCATCCTTCCGCCAGCCGGGCATCAGGGCTGCCCTTCCGCTTTCCGGGGGGCAAGGCTCCGCCGTCGGCGCAGTGCGCCGGCCCCCCGGGCCGCACGATCCGCCGGGGCCCGGCGGGTCCTTGATCCGGTTCGCTGGCGCTCGCCAACGGCCGGGTCGCGCCGGAGAGCCAAGCTCTCCGGCGACTGCGGGCGCCACCAGGGCGGACAAGGTGTTTTCCGCCGCCTCGGGAGCCCCGCGTCTCCACCTGTCCCCAGGGATCGTCCCGCAGAACAGCGGCCACCACCGGAACCCACGAAAGCCCCGGGGTCCGGGGACCGGCTTCGGTCCCCGGCGGAGGGGGGCGGCGGGAGAGGCGGAGCCTCTCCCCCGGCGACCAGCCGAGAAGCGACACGCGGCCGGGGAAAAGCCCCCTCCGCCTCAGCCCTGCGGCGGCCCGCCCGCGGCAACGCAATCCGCCGGCAGCAGCACGGTGATGGTGGTGCCGATGCCGGGCACGCTGTCGATCTGCAGCGAACCGCCATGCGCCTCGGCCAGGCCCTTGGCGATCGGCAGGCCCAGCCCGGTGCCGGTCGAGGACCGGCTGAACGGGTCGCCCACCTGCCGGAACGGCTCCAGGGCGCGCGGGATGTCCTCCGCCGCGATGCCCACGCCGTTGTCGCGGACCCGCAGGCACAGCCCCCGGCCCTCCTGGCAGCGTGCCTCCAGCACCACCTGTCCCCCCGGCGCGGTGAAGCGCATGGCATTGCTGAGCAGGTTGTCCAGGATTTGCCGGAAGCGCGTCCGGTCCACCCGGATCCACCAGACCTCCTCCGGCAGGTCGCAACTCACCTCGACCTCACGCTCGGCGGCGGTGCCGGCCGTGGCGCCGGTCACCTCCTTCAGCAGTTCGTTCAGCGGCAGCCAGCGCCGGCCCAGCGTCGTGCGCCCGCGCGCCAGGCTGGAATAGTCCAGGATCTCGTTGATCAGCGCCAGCAGGTGCTTGGCCGAGTTCAGGATGTGCCGGTTGTACTCGCCCCGCTCATGCGCCGTGGGTTCGTAGCCGGACCCCGTCGCCATCATCTCGGAAAAGCCGATGATCGCGTTCAGCGGCGTGCGCAGCTCGTGCGTCAGCGTCGCCAGGAAGCGCGACCGCGTGGAGCTCGCCTCCTCCGCCTGCGCCTTGGCCAGCCGCAGCTCCGCCTCGGACCGCTTGCGCAGCAGCACGTCGATATAGACCGACAGCGCGCCCTCGATCAGCTCCTGGTCGGCCTCCTCGAAGGGGCGGCTGACATTGCTTTCCGACTGGTTGCCGATGATCAGCGCCATCCCCGTCGCCGCGTCATAGGCCCAGAGCACATAGGGCAGGCGCAGGATGCCGGTCAGCTCATAGGCCGGCGTTTCCAGCCGGGTGCGGGAGGTGGTGAAGAAGAAGGACGGCGGCGCCGGCACGAAGATTTCCCCCGCCACCAGGGAATGCCCGGCCTGGCCCGCCAGGGAAGCCTCACCGTCCCCCATGGCGGGGTGTCCGGGAGGACCGCCGGGCGGCAGGCCCAGCGAGTGCGTGACGCGGAAGCGCTGGCTGCCGCGCGGGGTTTCCTGCAACAGCGCCGCGCGGTCGCAGATCGTGTTGTCCACCACGATCTCCAGCATCGGCTCGCCGATATCCTCGGGCGCGTTGCCGTGATCGGCCAGGCGATAGGCCTCGCGGATCAGCTTCGCCACGGTGCGGGACCGCCGCGCCTCCCGGAAGGCCTGGCTCTGCTCCTCCTGCAGCCGCAGCAGCCGCGCCCCCAGCGCGTTGCACTCACGCCGGTAATAGGCGAGTTCGCGCTCCAGCTGCCCATCCGCGGCCGCCGTGCTGGCGCTCTGGGGCGGGAAGATCCCGTTCACGCCGCCCGCCGCCGCAGCACGACCAGCACGCCGGTCCAGTCCAGCGGCCGGCTGTATTCGCCGAAGGGCGCCACCTCCACGCCGGAATAGAAGCCTCCGAAGGGCACGCCCGGCGGCAGGCCCCGCAGCACCATCTCCGCTTCCTCGACCGGCGCGCCGGAACGCGCGCTGCCGCGGCCCGCGCAGTCGATGTAGAAGCCGAGCAGCGCCTCCGGTGCCGCCAGCGAAGCCCGCAGCGCCGCCATGCCCTGCTCCACCGAATCGAGCATCAGCATGTTGTCACGGCCCATGATCTGCACCCGGGCGCCGCGCGCGAAATCCGGCTCGAACAGCGTCACCGAGCCGGTTTCCGGATTGGCCCGCAGGATCAGCCGGTTGACGTAGTCGTTCTCGTCATAGGGGCCGAAGGGGTCGCCCTGCTTCTGGCCCAGCGTCGCCATCAGCGACAGCTCCTGCCCCCGCGCCGCGCCGAGCGAGAGGCCCAGCATCCGCTCGATCACCCCCAGCGCCGGCTGCCCGTCCAGCTCATAGACCTCGGCACCGTCGATGCGGGTGATCTCCATGAAGGTGCTGACCGGACGGCAGCCGTGCAGGATCGCCGTTTCCATCGTCACCTCCGGCGGGAAGACCAGCGCCAGCGCGATGTGCTTGCGCACCGCCCCCCCGTCGAAGACCCAGGCATCGGTCAGGTTCATGTCCGTCAGCAGCCCGCCGCCAACCAGCTGGATGCGGTGCCCGCCCAGCCCCTCGTGCAGCCCCCGCACGATCAGGCTGGCCGGATGCAGCCGCAGCGGCGCCCGGCTGGCCACGCTGTCGAAGAGCAGCAGCACGCTCGCATCCTCGGCTGCCACGGCACGGATGCGCTCCCCCAGCACCAGGCCGCCCTGGTGCTCGTCGGGCTGCAACTCCGCCGAAACCACCGCCGGGACCGGCGCTCCCGCGCCAAAGGCGACCACCAGCAGTTCCAGCCCGCTATAGCCGAAGGCATTGCGCGAGATGGCCCCCGCCGCCGCGCCGCCCACCACCGGCACGGCGCCATAGGCCGCCTGCAGCGCCGCCAGCACCACCTCGCCATCCAGCTTGCCGCCGCAGAAGACCAGGAGGAAGGCGGGCAACATCGCGCCGAGGTCGGCGATGCAGCGTTCCGCGGCCACGGCGGCATCGCCATGCCGCCGGTAGGCAACGCGGATCAAGGGCAGGTCTCCGCCAGGGGAAAAAGGCTCATCGGAAACATCCAGATGCGGCATGGTGACATGGCACACGACACCATAGCCTGAATCGGCATCGGCCAGGACCACCTGCCGCCACGCGCGCCCGGCGCATGGCGCCACAAGGAACACATGGGCTTCCTCTCATGGAGCCGCGGTTGTCACAACCCCAGGTGCTGGAGGAGCGCAACGACCGGTAACACCAGGCCGTGAGTTCCGACTATGCCGTATTGCAATGCAGAAGAAACACTTCCTTAAGGTTGTAATTAACGTTTATGATGCACTCAAAGGGTGATGGCCGGTCGGTGCATGCCCTGGAACCGACAGGAGTGCCAAGATGGATGCCACGCCATCGGTTCTCGACCGTCAATGGTCCCTGCTTCAGCCCTTGCGCCTGGAGAGCGGCGCAAGCCCCGATACCGGCCCCGGCGTGGTGCTGGACATCTCGCGCCTGCTCGCGCGGGGGCGCAAGGTAGCGCCCTCGGGGATCGACCGGGTCGAACTCGCCTATGCCCGCCGCTGGGCCGCCCTGCCGGAGGACCGCTGCGTCTTCGTGGCCGGCGCCCTGTCCGGCGCCTGGTCCGTGCTGCCCCGCCGCGCGGTGGAAGATCTGGTGGCGGCCCTTTCCATCTCCTGGTGCGGCACGCCCGCCGCCCCTCCGTTTCCCTGTCCGCCATCAGCGGAACCATCCCCGGGGCCGGCCGGCGAGGAGCGGCAGGAGAACCCATGGGATACGCAATGGGAAGCCCGGGGCGAGATGCAACGGGAGGCGCAGCGCGATGCCGAGAGGATCGCCGGCCGCCTCCGCCTTCTCGCCGGCCTGGGCCTCGGCGCCGGGCAGCTGGCGCCGAACCTCGGCCGCCTGGGCGCGCGCCGCGCCTTCCTGCTGGTCTCGCACCGGGCGTTGGAGCGGCCCGGCCCGATCCAGGCGATGCGGGCCCGCGGCTGCGCCTTCGTGCCGCTGATCCATGACCTGATCCCCGCGACCCATCCGGAATATGCCCGCCCGGGGCAGTCGGCACGGCATCTGCGGCGGATCGACACCACCGCCCGCCTCGCCGACGGGGTGATCGTGAATTCCGCCGACACCGCCGAGGCGCTCGCCCCTCATCTGCGCATCCGCCCGGTGCCCCCGCCGGTGATCGTTGCCCCTCTCGGGATCGAGACCCTGGGCACCAGGGCCCTGGAGGACGAGGCCCCAGGTGCCGGGACCCGAGGCACCGGAGCGGGGACCATGCGGCACGCCACCGCCGAACGGCCCGGCGGCCCGGCTCCCTACTTCGTCGCCCTCGGCACCATCGAGCCCCGCAAGAACCACCTGCTGCTGCTGCATCTCTGGCGCGACTTCGTTCGCGCCGGCACCGCCGGCCTCGGCGGCCCGGTGCCACGACTGCTGATCATCGGCCGCCGCGGCTGGGAGAACGAGAACATCGTCGACATCCTGGAGCGCAGCGCCGTCCTGCGCGGCACGGTCGAGGAACTCGGCCAGGTGCCCGATGCCCGGATGGCCGCGCTGCTGCGCGGCGCCCGGGCGTTGCTTTTCCCCTCCTTCGTGGAAGGCTACGGCCTGCCGCTGGCCGAGGCCCTGGCCCTTGGCGTGCCGGCGATCTGCTCCGACCTGCCCGCGCTGCGCGAGGTCGGCGGCCCGGTGCCGCACTACCTCGATC
Organism: Roseomonas sp. FDAARGOS_362; assembly: GCF_002754815.1. Classification (GTDB taxonomy): domain Bacteria; phylum Pseudomonadota; class Alphaproteobacteria; order Acetobacterales; family Acetobacteraceae; genus Roseomonas; species Roseomonas mucosa. The sequence goes on from NZ_CP024588.1 coordinate 3,398,908, forward strand.
CGCTCGACGGCGCCGGCTGGCGTGCCGCGATCCTGGACTATGCCCGGCCCGGCAGTGCCGCCCGCGCCGCCCAGGCCACCCGGCTGCAGAACTGGCGGCCGCCGGGCTGGGACTCCCACTTCCGCCAGGTGGACGCCATGCTGGACCATGTGACCCGCCCCCGCCCTGGAAGCGAGGCCGTCGCCCCGCCGGCCGTCCCGGCCCTCCGCCGCTGGTCCGGCTGGCGTCGTGCCGCGGCCCTGGAAAACTCTTCCGAAATCGGAATATTTTCCCGGGTTCCTCTCGCAATCTACGGAAATGCAACGTAAGATTGCGGAATGCCGGTGCTAAAAAACCCTCGAAAGAATCGCGCACCGAAAGCGCAACAAAAGGTTGTCCCGGTTGCCATCGTCGGGGCGGCCTGCCGCTTCCCCGGGGCCGCGGACCTGGATACCTTCTGGCGCCTGATGGCGGAAGGCCGTGACGCCGTCTCCACCCTGCCAGAAGACCGGTTCTCCCAGGCCCGGTTCCATCACCCGCGCAAGGGCGAGCCCGGCCGCGCCTATACCTTCGCCGCCGGGCATCTGGGCGACATCGCCGGCTTCGACGCCCGGGCCTTCGGCCTGTCCCCGCGCGAGGCCGCGGAGGCCGACCCGCAGCAGCGCCTGCTGCTGGAGGTCGCGGCCGAGGCCATCGAGGATTCCGGCCTGCCCGCCAGCACCCTGGCCGGGCGCCCGGTCGGCGTCTGGATCGGCGGCTCCTCCACCGACTATGCCGAGCTGCGGCTTTCCGACCCTTCGGGGGCGGACCGCTATTTCATGACCGGCAACGCCCTGTCGATCCTGGCCAACCGGCTCACCAACGTCTTCGACCTGCGCGGCCCGGCCCAGACGGTGGACACGGCCTGCTCCTCCGCCCTGGTGGCGCTGCACCACGCGCTGCGCGCCCTGGCGCATGGCGATGCCGAGATGGCGCTGGTGGGCGGCGTGCAGCTTCTGCTCTCGCCCTATGCCTTCATGGGCTTCTCCCGGGCCTCGATGCTCTCGCCCACCGGCCGGTGCCGCGCCTTCGACGCCGCCGCCGATGGCTATGTCCGGGCCGAGGGCGCGGGCATGGTGCTGCTGAAGCCGCTAGATCGGGCCCTGGCGGAGGGGGACCGGGTGCGCGCCGTGCTGCTCGCCTCCGGCGTCAACAGCGCTGGCCGGACCATCGGCCTGTCCCTGCCCAATGGCGAGGCCCAGGCCGCGCTGATGGAGCGCGTGATGCGCGAGGCCGGGGTGGAGCCGGAGCAGTTCGGCTATTTCGAGGCCCATGGCACCGGCACCCAGGCCGGCGACCCGATCGAGACCTGGGCGATCGGCGAGGCCATCGCGAAGCGCCGCCGCGCGCCGCTGCCGGTGGGTTCGGTGAAGACCAATATCGGCCATACCGAGCCCGCCTCCGGCATGGCCGGGCTGCTCAAGGCGATGCTGGTGCTGGAACGCCGCAGCATCCCGCCCAGCCTGCACTTCTCCACGCCCAACCCGAACATCGCCTTCGACGGCCTGAACCTGCGTGTGCCGGTGGCGGAGGAGCCGCTGCGCCTCGGCAGCCGTCCGGCCCGCCGGCGCGGCGACCCGGCGCCGGTGGTGGGGGTGAACTCCTTCGGCTTCGGCGGCACCAACGCCTCGGTGGTCCTCGCCACCGCACCCGTGACGGCCGCCTTGGAGGAACCTGCCTCCGGGGAGGTTCCCGCCCTCCCGGCCACGCCGCTGCCGCCCCTGCTGCTTTCCGCCCGTTCCCCCGCCGCCCTGCGCCTCCTCGCCGGGCGCTGGCAGGCGCGGCTGGCGGAAACGCCGGACGGGGACCTGCCTGCCCTGCTGCGCGGCGCCGCCCGCCACCGCGACCTGCAGCCGCAGCGACTCGCCCTGCGCGGCCGCACCGCCGCCGAACTCGCCGCCGCGCTGGCCGACTGGTCGGAAGGCCGCGACAACCCCGCCGCCACCGAGGGCCAGGCCCCCGCCGCATCCGATATCCCAGCGGGCGGCCTCGCCTTCGTCTTTTCCGGCAACGGCTCGCAATTCCCCGGCATGGCGCGCGAGGCCCTGGCCGCCAGCCCCGCCCTGCGCGCCGGGCTGGAGGAAGCCGACGCGGCCCTGGCGCCGCTGCTCGGCTGGTCGCCCGCCGCCCGCATCGCCGCGGGCGTCTCCGAGGCGGAGGTCGCCGGCACCGACATCGCCCAGCCGCTGCTCTTCGCCATCCAGGCCGCCCTGCTCCGCGCCCTGGCGGGGGAGGGGCTGCGCCCCGCCCTGGTCATCGGCCATTCGGTCGGCGAGGCCGCCGCCGCGCTCGCCGCCGGCATCCTGGACATGGACCAGGCCGCCCGCCTCGTGGTGGCCCGTTCCGCCGCGCAGCACCGCACCCGCGGCCAGGGCCGCATGGCCGCCCTGGCCCTGCCGCCCGAGGAAGCCGCGCCGCTGCTGGCGGAAGCCGGTCCCGGGCTGGAGATCGCCGCCCGCAACGCCCCCCGCGCCGTCACCGTGGCAGGCCCCGCCGCGGCCATCGCCCGCCTGGCCGATCTGGCGAAGGCCCACCGCGCCAGCTGCGTGCCGCTCGACCTCGACTACGCCTTCCATTCCGCCGCCATGGAGCCGGTGCGGGAAGCCCTGCTCGGCGCCCTCGGCACCATGGCGCCGCGCCCCGGCCAGATCCCCTTCGTCTCCACCGTCACCGGCGCCCCGCTGCCCGGCGAGGCGGCGGACGCGGAATACTGGTGGCGCAACCTGCGCGCCCCGGTGCGCTTCGCCGAGGCCATGGCGGCGGCGCTGGGGCAGGGGGCCCGGCTCTTCCTGGAGATCGGCCCCAACCCGGTCCTGCAATCCTACCTGCGCGAAGGCGCCCGCGCCGCCGGCCTCACCGCCGGGACGCTCTTCAGCCTGTCCCGCCGCGACCGCCCGGAGGCCTTTCCCGGCGGCGACCCCGTGCCCGCCATCGCCGACCGCGCCACCACGCGCGGCGCCGACCCGCGCGGCGGCGCGCTGTTCCGGGGGCCGGCCCGCCGCGACCTGCCGCTGACCCCTTTCGCGCGGGAGCGCCATTGGCTGGGCGCGACGGCGGAAAGCCACCGCCTGCACGACGCGCCGCGCGACCACCGCCTGCTGGGCGAGCGCCAGGACCCGGAACCCCGCCTCTGGGGCCGCGAGTTCGACACGCTGCTGGAACCCTGGCTGGACGACCACCGCCTGGGCGGTGAGCCGGTGCTGCCCGGCGCCGCCATGCTGGAAATGGCGCTCGCCGCCGCCGCCCTGCGCTTCCCCGAGGCCCCGGCGCTGGAGGTCGCGACCTTCCAGATCCTCCGCCCCCTGCCGCTTTCCGATGGCGAGACGCGGCAGGTGCGTCTGCGCCTCGCCGATGATGGCGTCGTCACCCTGGAAAGCCGCCTGCGCCTGGCCGAGACCGCCTGGACGCTGCATGCCCGCGGCCGCCTGGGCGAGGCCGGCGAGGCCGCGCTTCCCGTCACCGCCGCCCTGGCCCTGGCCGCGCCGGACGAGATGACGGGACCGGAGATCACCGCGCTCGCCGCCCGCCTCGGCCTGGATTACGGCCCGGCCTTCCGCCCGCTGGTTTCCGTCGCCACCGAGGGCGGGCAGGCGCTGCTCCGCCTCGCCCTGCCCGGGGCCGCCCCGCCGGACGAGGGCTTCCACCTCCACCCCGTCCGCCTCGACGGCGCGCTGCAGGGGCTGATCGGGTTGCTGGCGCCGCAGTTCCCGGCCCGCGCCGACGCGCTGCCGGAGGGCGAGGCCCTGGTCCCCGTCCGCTTCGAGCGCCTGGTCTTCCGCCGTGGCGCTGCCCCGGCGGACAGCGCGGAGCTCCGCCTCGCCAGCCTGGGGGAGCGTTCCGCCGAGGCCAGCCTCCTGCTGCGCGACGCCGCCGGCCAGGTGGTGGCCTTCGCCCAGGGCGTGACCCTCCAGCGCCTGCGCCTGGCGCGCGGCGAGGAAGCGCCGCTGCGTGCCTTCCGGCTGGAGGACGTGCCGGTCGCCGACCCCTCGCTGCCGGCTCCCGAACCCGCCCTCGACGACGCCCTCGCCGCCGCGATGCGGGCCGACGAGCGGCTGGACCTCAGCGAATCCGCCCTGCTGCTGGAGGGCTGGGCCGGTGTCCTGGCGCAGCGCGCCCTGTCCGCCCTGCCCACCATCCGTTCCGCCCCGGCCACGCCGCCCGCCACCCTGGCCGGCGGGCTGTGGCAGGCCCTGGCGGAGGACGGCCTCGCCCACCATGACGGCACCGCCTGGCGCCTGCTGCCGCAGGAGGAACTGCCGGCGCCCGAGGAGATCTGGCAGTCCGTCCTGGCCGACCAGCCCGCCCTGGCGCACGACCTCGCCTGGCTCGCCCTGGCGGCGGAACGCCTGCCGGACAGCCTCGCCGGCCATGTCCCCGCCCTGCCGCTCGCCCCGCCCGACCTTGCCGGCGGCCAGGACCGTTTGGCCGAGACCGCCGCCGCCGCCGCCGCCGCCCTGGCCGCCGCATGGCCCGCCGACCGGCCGCTGCGCGTGCTCGACCTCGGCGGCGCCGCGCTGACCCGCCACCTGCTCGCCGCCCTGGCCGAGACCGGCCGCGCCGTCACCCTGCTGGTGGCAGGGGAGGGCCGTCCCCTGCCGGAAGCGCGCGGCCATGTGGCGCCGGAAGCCCTGGCCTGGGACCCGCTTTCGGAACAGCCCGCCCCCGTGGCGGCGGATCTGGTGGTGGGCATCGGCGCCGCGCTTCGCGCCCGCTGCGGCACCGCCCTCCTGTCCCGCCTCGCCCCCGCATTGGCCGAAGGCGGCACCCTTCTCCTGGCCGAGCCGCTGCCGGGCCGCCTGCTCGACCTCGCCCTGGGGCAGGAGCCCGGCTGGTGGTCGGGCCGCCCCCTGCCGGACGCCGCGGAATGGCGCACCGCCCTGGCGCGGGAGGCCGGCTGGCACCACGTGCGGGCCGAACCGCTGCGCGCCGCGCCCTGGCCCGCCCTGCTGCTCCTCGCCACCTGTCCGGCGCCGGTGCGCCACCCCGCGACGGGCAGCGTATCGGCCCGGCCCGCTTCCGCCCGCCTCCTGCTCCTGGCCGATGCCGGCGCCGCCGCGCTGCGCGACGCCCTGGCCGGGGAACTCGCCGCCGCCCTGCCGGATGCCCTCCGCGACGGCGGGTGGCTGGAGGATGCCGCCGCACTGCCGGCCCGCGACCTGCGCGGCGCCGACCTGCTGGTCCTGGCCGCCCCCGGCGAGGCCGACCCGGCCACCAGCCTCGCCGTCACCCTGGCTGCCCTGGCCCGGCTGGCCGAGGCGGCCCAGGGCACCGTCCGGCGCTTCACCCTGGTCATCGCCGGCACTCCCGCCCAGCCTGTCGCCGAGGCCCTGCGCGCCTTCGCCCGCGGCCTGGCCAACGAGATGCCGGACCTCGCCCCGCGCCGAATCCTGCTGGACACCGCCCTGGCGCCCCGGGCCGCGGCGGCCCGCCTGCTGCCGGAACTCCTCGCCCCGGGCGCGGAACCCGAGCTGCTGATCGGGGCCGCCGCCCGCCGCGCCCCGCGCCTGCGCCCGGGCGGCGCCGAACCGCGCCCGCCGGCCGCCCCCGCGCGCCTCGCCGTGCGCCAGCCGGGACAGCTCGGCAGCCTGGGCTGGGAACCCTCGCCGGTCCAGCACGCCCCGCTGGCCCAGGGCGAGATCGCCGTGCGCATCGAGGCCGCCGGGCTGAACTTCCGCGACCTGATGTGGGCCCAGGGCCTGCTGCCGGAGGAAACCCTGCGCGACGGCTTCGCCGGGCCCGGCCTGGGCATGGAATTCGCGGGCGTGGTCGAGGCCGCCGGTCCCGGCACCGCGTTGAGCCCCGGGGCTCGCGTCTTCGGCTTCGCCCCGCGCGCGCTCGCCTCCCATGCCGTGACCCGGGCCGAGGCCGTGGCGCCGATGCCGGAGGGCATGGGCTTCGCCGCCGCCGCCACCGCCCCCGTGGCCTTCCTCACCGCCATCTGGTCACTGGAAGCCTGCGCCCGCCTCCAGCCGGGCGAGCGCGTGCTGGTCCATGGCGGCGCCGGGGCGGTCGGCCTCGCCGCCCTGCAGGTCGCCCGCGCCGCCGGGGCCGAGGTGGCGATGACCGCCGGCACCGAGGCCAAGCGCGCCTTCCTGCGCGCCGCCGGGGCCGACCTGGTGCTGGACAGCCGCGACGCCGGCTTCGCCGACCATCTCCGCCGCCACTGGCCGGACGGGGTGGACGTGGTGCTCAACAGCCTGGCCGGGGAGGCGATGGAACGCTCCATCGCCCTGCTGCGCCCCTGGGGCCGCTTCGTCGAACTGGGCAAGCGCGACTATGCCGAGGACCGCCGCATCGCGCTCCGCCCCTTCCGCCGCAACATCAGCTATTTCGGCGTGGACGTGGACCAGCTTCCGGCCGCCCGCCCGGGCGAGGCGCAGCGGCTGATCGAGAGCCTGCGCGACCGCCTGTCGCGCGGCGAGCTGATCCCGCTGCCCCGCCTGACCCGCCGAGCGGAGGAGGTGGAGGACGCCTTCCGCCTGCTCCAGGCCAGCGCCCAGATCGGCAAGATCGTGATCCTGCCGCCGCGCCTCCAGGCGGAGGAGAAGCCGGGCTGGACCCCGCCGGAGGGCCTCGTCCTCGTCACCGGCGGCACCGGCGGCTTCGGTCTGGAATGCGCCAAGTGGCTCGCCGCCAGCGGCGCCAGGCGCCTCGCCCTCGTTTCCCGCCGCGGCTCCGCCACGCCGGGCATCGAGGCCGCGCTGGTGGCCCTGGGCGCCCTGGGCGCCCGCGCCTCGGCCCATGCCTGCGACGCCGCCGATCCCCAGGCCCTGGCCACGCTGCTGGACACGCTGCGGCGCGAGGGGCCCGTGGCCGGGGTGGTCCATGCCGCCGCGGTCTTCGACGACGGCGCGCTGGCCTCGCTCGACGCGCCGCGCTTCGCCGCCGTGCTGGGCCCCAAGCTGCGGGCGGCCCTGAACCTCGACCGCCTGACGCGGCGCGACCCGCTGGAGCTGTTCCTGCTCTTCTCCTCGGCCACCACGCCGCTCGGCAATCCGGGGCAGGGCAACTACGTCGCCGCCAATGCCGGGCTGGAGGCCCTGGCCCGCGCCCGCCGGGCGGAGGGCCTGCCCGCCCTGGCGGTCGGCTGGGGACCGATCGCCGATGCGGGCATCCTGGCCCGCGAATCCGGCACCGCCGCCACCCTGGCCCGCCGCCTGGGCGTGGAGCCGATGGCATCGCGCGAGGCGCTGGACAGCCTGCCGGCGCTGCTGTCCGGCGACCGGCCCGTGGTGCATCTCGCCCGGCTCGGCTGGCGTCGCCTGGGCGCCGCCCTGCCGGTGCTGCGCGAACCCGCCTTCACCCTGGTGCGCGAGGCCGGCGGAACGGGCGCCGAGGTCGAGGACATGCGCGCCCATCTCGCCACCCTGCCGCCCGAGGAAGCCCGCGCCCTGCTGGTCCGCATCGGCGCCGAGGAACTCGGCCGCATCCTGCGCCTGCCGCCCGAATCCCTGGCCGCCGACACGCCCGTGGCGCGCCTGGGGCTGGACAGCCTGGGCGGGCTGGAGCTGCGCGGCGCGCTGGAACAGCGCCTGGGCCTCTCCGTCCCGCTCGCCGGCGTGACCGACGACCTCACCCTCGGCTCCCTCGCCGCCCGCGTGATCGATGGCCTGCGCGGCGGCGGCGAGGAAGCCCAGGTCGCCATGCTGCTGGAGCATTTCGAGCCCTCGCATCCCCCGGAGGATCTGGCGGCGGGCGGCGAGGCGGCCTTCGGCGGCCACGCCGCTCCGCCGGCGCCCTCCCGCGACATTGCCCGTGGAATTCCCTCGCATCCTTCCCCTGGCGGCCCGCAGCCCGGCGCCGCCGGCGGCCAGCCCCTGACCACCGAGGGAGAGACCGCCCGATGACCCATTCCTTCGGCCTCTCCACCACCGCCCGCCTGGCGCTGCTGCAGCGCCTGGCCAAGCGGCGCGCGCACCAGGACGAGGCGCGGATCGGCCAAGGGGAAGACCAGGGGAGGAACCGAGGGAGCGCGGCCCGCGGCACCCGCAGCCGCTTCGCCGACCTGCCCGGCATGCGCGACTTCGCCCTGATGCAGACGGCGGTGGAGGCGCTCTCGCTGGAAAGCCCCTTCTTCCGCCCCCATGCCGGCGTCGCGGGCGCCCGGACCACCATCGGCAACAGCCGCTACCTCAACTTCTCCTCCTACAACTACCTCGGGCTGAACGGCGATCCGCGCGTCACCGGCGCGGCCAAGGCGGCGATCGACCGCTACGGCGTCTCCCCCTCCGCCTCCCGCCTCGTTTCCGGCGAGCGCCCGGTCCATGCCGAGCTGGAATCCCTGCTGGCGGAGAACTACGGCGCCGAGGCCGCGCTCTGCATGGTCTCCGGCCATGCCACCAACGTCACCGTCATCGGCCACCTGATGGGCGCGCGCGACGTCATCGTCCACGACGCCGCCATCCACAATTCCTGCACCGAGGGCGCCCGCCTTTCCGGCGCCCGGCGCATCCCCTTCGCCCACAACGACTGGCGCGCCGCCGAGCGCGCGCTGGAAGGCGCCCGCCGCGCCGCCGGCCGCGCCCTGCTGGTGGTCGAGGGCCACTACTCCATGGACGGCGACGTCCCCGACCTCGCCCGCTTCGTGGAGATCGCCCGCCGCCACGACGCCTGGCTGATGGTGGACGAGGCCCATTCCCTCGGCGTGCTCGGCCCCACCGGCCGCGGTGTCTTCGAGGCGCAGGGCGTCGATCCCGCCGGGGTGGACATCTGGATGGGCACGCTCAGCAAGACCCTGTCCGGCTGCGGCGGCTTCATCGCGGCCCAGCGCGACCTGATCGAATGGCTGCGCCACACCGCGCCGGGCTTCGTCTATTCCGTCGGCCTGCCGCCCAACCTCGCCGCCGCCGCCAGCGAATCCCTGCGCATCATGCGCGCCGAGCCCTGGCGCGTGGAGAAGCTCCAGCGCAACGCCCGCCACTTCCGCGACCGCGCCCGCGCCATGGGCTTCGACACCGGCTCCTCCGAGGGCCATGCCATCGTGCCCGTCATCACCGGCTCCTCGGTGAAGGCCGCCCGGCTGTCCGTCGCGATGTTCGAGCGCGGCGTGAACGTGCAGCCCATCGTTTTCCCCGCCGTGCCGGAACAGGCCGCCCGCCTGCGCTTCTTCCTTTGCGCCGAGCACGAGACGGCCGAGCTGGACCGCGCGCTGGAGGTCCTGGCCGAGGCCATGGCCAGCCTCTCCCCGCTGGAGGTCCCGGGCTGACCACGCTCGCCACATCGCCGGCCGGAACGATGGCCGCGCCCGCCATGGCGCGGGCATCGGCCCCGCTCCGCATCGTCGGGATCGCCTCGGCGCCGGAGGCCGCCACCTGGCTCGACCTGCCCGCGCGCCTGGGCGGGGAGGCGGCGGGCTGGACCGTGCCCCTGCTCTTCGAGAGCCGCCGCGTCTTCGATCCCGGCTTCAACACCGCCCTGGGCGAATGGCACATCGCCCGCTTCCTGGCCCTGCGCGGCGCGGAGCCGGTGGGCCGCATCTGCGCCGCCCTGCCGCGCGACGGCTCCACCGGCGGCATCGGCCATTTCGGCTTCCTGGCCTGCGAGGAGGACCCCGCCATCCTGCGCGCCCTGCTCGGCGCCGCCGCCGCGCAGCTCGCCGCCTGGGGCGCCACCGCCCTGCGCGGCCCCTTCTCCTTCTCGGTGAACCACGAGATCGGCCTGCGCGTCGAAGGCGGGGAGGCGCCGATGCTGCGCATGCCCCGCAACCCCGCCTGGCTGCCGCCCCTGCTGGAGGAAGCCGGCGCCCCGCTCGGCCTGCGGCGGGAGAAGGACGTCCTCGCCTGCACGCTGGACATCGCCGCCGAGACCCACCGCGCCCGCTTCGCCTCCCTCCTGGCCCTCTGGCCGGGACGCGGCAGCCTCCGCATCCGCCCGCATGACCCCTGGCGGCTGGGCGAGGAGGTCGCGCTGATCCGCGCGCTCTACAACGATGCCTGGGCGCAGAACTGGGCCGCCCAACCCGTCACCGCCGCCGAGTCCGACACGATGCGCCGCCTGCTGCGCCCGCTGCTCGCCTCCGGCCGTGTCCTCTTCGCCGAATGGCAGGGCGAGCCGGTCGGCCTCTGCGCCGTGGTGCCGAACCTGGAGGAAATCTCCCACCGGCTCGGCGGCCGCCTCTGGCCCTCCGGCTGGCTCGGCATGGCCGGCGCGCTGGCCGGCCGCACCAGCTCCGCCCGCATTCCCCTGCTCGGCATCCGCCGCGCCTTCCGCCGCAGCCAGGTCTCGCGCATGGCCGTCGGCGCCCTGCTGTCCGAGGCCATCGCCCTGGCGGAACGCCGTGGCTGGCAGCGCCTCGAAGTCTCCTGGATCCTGGAAGACAATGCCTCGATGCTGGCCGCGATGACGCGGCTGCGCGCCCCCGTCACCGGGCGCTGGCGCGTCTGGCACGCACCGCTGGAGGCGACGCCTCCCGCATGAACGCCATCGCCGCCACCCGCGCCGGCACCCCGCCGCCCGGGCACAAGTCCTTCCTGTTCCTGCAAGGGCCGATCAGCCCCTTCTTCCGCCTTGTCGGCGCCGAGCTCCGCGCCCTCGGCCACGACGTGCTGCGCGTGAACCTCAATGCCGGCGACTGGCTGATCTGGCACGGCCCCGACGCCGTGAGCTACCGTGGCCGCCTCGGCGACTGGCCCGCCTGGTTCGAGGCGCTCTGCGAGGAGCGCCAGGCCACCGACCTCGTGCTTCTGGGCGAGCAGCGCCCGATGCACCGCGCCGCCATCGCCATCGCCCGACGCCGCGGCATGCGCGTCGTGGCCACGGATTTCGGCTATATCCGCCCGGACTGGATCGTCCTGGAACGCGACGGCATGAATGCCGAGAGCCGGTTCCCGCGCGACCCCGAGACCATCGTCGAGATGGGCCGCAACCTGCCGCCGCCCGACCTCGTGGTGCATCACCGCGACAGCTTCCCGCGCCAGGCCGCCTGGGATATCGCCTACCATCTCACGGCGATGCTGCGCTGGCCCTTTCCGCACCACCGCAGCCACCAGCTCTATCACCCGATCCCCGTCTATGCGGGCACGCTGCTGCGCCTGCTGACCCGGCGCCACGACAACCGCCGCGCCGACGCCATCGTGCGCGCGCTGCAGGGCAAGGGCCTGCTCTTCCTCTTCGCCATGCAGATGGAGACGGACTTCTCCCTGCGGGCCTATTCCCACTACCCCGACCTCGACACGGCGATGGAGGAGGTGATCGAATCCTTCGCCCGCCACGCGCCCGCCGAGGCGAAGCTGCTGGTCAAGGTCCACCCGCTCGACCCCGGCATCAAGCGCTGGAAGCGCCGCGTCCGCCGCATCGCCCAGCGCCACGGCGTGGCCGGCCGCGTGCACTACCTGGGCGGCGGCAATCTCGGCCACATCACCGAAAGCGTGCAGGGCGTCATCACCGTCAACAGCACCGTCGGGTTGCGCGCCCTGATCGACAACCTGCCCACCCACGCGCTGGGCCAGGCGATCTACAGGATTCCCGGCCTCACCCATGCCGGGCCGCTCGACGCCTTCTGGCGCGACCCGCCCCGCCCCGACATGGCGCTGCGCGAGGGCTTCCTGCGCGGCATCGCCCACTGCCTGCACATCCGCGGCGTCTACTACGCGAAGGAAGGCCTCGCCGTCGCCGTGCGGCAGGCCACCCACCGCCTGCACCACGGGCTGCTGAACGCCCCCGTGCTGGACTTCACCGCCGCGCCCGCCCTGCCGCCTCTCGCCGCCCCGGTCCCGCCGCCCATCGGCGCCGCCACCAACCCCCTCGCGGAATCCCCACCACAGCGGATGGAGACGCCGGTCCCGGTTCCGTCGCGATAGGATGGCCTTTCGGGCGTTGCGCCTCATGGCTGGCCGCCGGGGGAGAGGCGCAGCCTCTCCGCCCGGCCCCCCTCTCCGCCGGGGACCGGAGCCGGTCCCCGGACCCCGGGCCTGAGCTGGCTCTGCGTGATGGCCGCCAGCCTGCGGCCTGATCCCCGGGAGCAGGTGGAAAGGCGGGGCTCCCGAAAAGAAAGACACCGTTTCCGCACGGGCGGCACCGGCAATCCGCCGGAGAGCCATGCTCTCCGGCGCGATCCGGCATCAGCGAGCGCAAACGAACCGGGTCCAGGGCCCGCAGGGTCCTGGCGGATAGGGGGTCCGGGGGAAAGGCAGCGCCTTTCACCCGGGACAGAGCAACGGCAACCGCGAGGCGTGTCCGAACGCCCCTACCGCCGCCCGGCCAGCCGCGCGATCCAGCGCCGGAGCCGCCCTTCCAGCCCGCGATGCAGGGTCAGGGGCGAGAGCTTCCAGGCGTCGGGATCTTCCAGGCGTTCCAGGATCAGCTCGGCCTGGCAGGGCAGCAGCGTCACCGGGTCGATGTAGCGCGGGTAGAGGAGCAGCGTCGCCGCCACCAGCTCCTCCAGCGACCGCGCCACGCCGCGCCGCCCGGGCGGAAAGCCTTCCGGCGCCCGGTCCTCGGTCAGTCCCCAGCCGGCATAGAAAGGGCGCCCGTAGGTCACGACCGGCACGCCGCGCAGCAGCGCCTCGAAGCCGGAAAGCGAGGTCAGCGTGTGCACCTCGTCCACCAGCGGGAACAGGCCGGAGAGCGGCGCGCCCACCACCACCTGGTCCGCCACCGCCGCCAGTTCCGCCGCCGCGATCCGCCCCTTGCGGAACCCCGCCTCCAGGTCCGGATGCGGCTTGTAGAGGATGAACCCTTCCGGCCGCGCCGCCCGCACCGCCCGCAACAGCGCGAGGTTGGACTGGATCGCCCCGCCGCCGCAGCGCACCGAGGCATCGTCCTGCACCTGCCCGGGCACCAGCAGGACCGGCCGCCCCGCCGGTGCCGCGATGGGCGGAACCTCCCCGCCCAGGTGGTACTTGCCGATGCCGCGTTCCACGATCGCCGCGCGCAGCGCCCGCGCCCGTGCCAGCAGCGCCCGGTCCGCCACCCCCCGCTGCAGGATCAGCTCCAGATCCGAGGGCTGCGCCGGGTCGTAATAGGCCCCGCGCCCGTCGAGGCAGTAGGAGGCCCCCGGCAGGAACCGCGCCCCCAGCCCGCGCGAGCGCAGGAAGCCATCCTCCAGCGCCAGCACCGGCAGCCCTTGCGCGCGCAGTCCCGGCTTCTTGCGCGAGGCCCAGACGGCGATCCCGCCGGCCTCGCCCCGCTCCTGCGCCGTGCGGGCCATCCGCAGCGCGCCTTCCGCGCTCTCCGCGAAGCATGGCGCCGCGCCGTTGTCGCGCCCCAGCAGCGCGCCGACCTGCGCCCGCTTCCAGCGCGCGATGCCCAGGCAGACAGAGACGCGCCGGTTCTCCCCCTCCCGCTCCCGCCAGAAGCGCAGCATCTCCATCGCCTCGGGCAAGGGGAGGGGGCTGCGCCGGAACGGGTCCGCCGCCCGCGCCTCCGCCAGGTCGCCCGGTGGCGCATCGGGGCAGGAGAGGCCCGCGATCCGCGCCAGCACCGCCATGGCCCACCCCGCGCCCCGGATGGCGCCCTGCATCTCCGTGGCGAGGTCGATCAGGCTCCAGGGCGAGACGCGCCGCTCCAACCGCGCCGCGCCCGGCACGGGGCCGGGCAGGAACCCCGTCCAGGGGTCGCGCGTCAGCACCGGCCTCCCCCCTTCCGCCAGGATCCGCCGCGCCGCCGCCTCCGTGAAGCAGAGCGCATCCCCGCGGACCTCGCCGCCCAGCGCCTCGCCCCCGGGATCGGGCAGCCCGGGCGGCCCGCCCAGCCGGTGGCGCCGCGCCAGCGCCGCCGCCTCGTCCCGCTCCTCCGGGCCCGCGGTCCCCGCCAGGCCAGGCGCGAAGAGGATCGGCGGCGCCCGGTGCCCGGCGAAGCCCGGCGGATCGAAGGGGGAGGAGGAGACCCGCTGCACCAGCCCCGCCCAGCCCCGCGGCGCCGGATCGCCCTCCCGCAGCAGCAGCGGCCCCACCCCGACCCGTTCCCGGACCAGCACGGCATCCGGCCAGAACCCGGGAAGGTGTGGCCAGGAAGCCAGCATCGCTTCCGTAACCGTAAGAGGAGTGGTCAATTTCATCCGTTAACCATTTTACTCGCAGTTGCGGGATCGGCTACCTTGGGTAGATGAAATGCCGGGCAAACTTCAGGATTTTCGCGGTATGAGAGTGTTTCTGCTCCTTCTTCCGCTCCTGCTGGCCGGATGCGGCGGTCGCGGCATCGGGCTGACATGGGAGCCTGCCCCGGCCGCCGCCTCCGCCGCGAGCCCGAACCTGCCCCTGCCGCCGGCCCGCCAGGCGGATGCGATCGGCGCCTTCGTCGGACAGGCCCAGCCAGGCCAGCAGGCCAGCCTGCCCCTGCCCGATGGCGGCCGCGTCGCCAGCGTGCGGGTGGTGCGCGCCTATGACGCCGCCTCCGGCCGCCCTTGCCGCGAGGTGCAGATCGGCGGCGCCCCCGGCAGCCGCGTCTATTGCCAGGACCCCGCCCTCGGCTGGGTGCCCACCCGTCCGCTGCTCAGTGGCGGCACCTTCGGACAGTTGTGACCTGACGTGAGCATCTCCTACGGGGAAAAGCCGAGCCTGCTGGAATCCTTCCACGTGCAGCGTGCCGTGGTGGGGGCGCTTTTCATGCGCGAGCTGCATACGCGCTTCGGCCGCCACAACATCGGCTTCCTCTGGCTCTTCCTCGAACCGCTGACCCTGGGCACGGCGGTGGGCATGCTCCACTCCCTGTCGGGGCATGACATGCCGGGGGGCATCGATCCCTTCCTGTTCTCGATGTTCGGCTACGTGCCCTTCTTCGTCTTCCGCTCCGTCGTCACCCGCGCCCCCAGCGCGATCCATTCCAACCTCACCCTGCTCTACCACCAGCGCGTGACGCTGCTGGACATCATGCTGGCGCGCAACATCCTCGAATCCTCCGCCATCCTCGGCGTGATCGTGGTGATCGTCGCGGTCTGCTCCTTTGTCGCGGAGAAGCCGCCGGCCAATCCCGGCCTGCTGCTGCTCGGCGTGTCCTGCATGATCCTGCTCAGCCACGGCCTGTCGCTCCTGCTGGCCTCGGCCGGGGGGCGCTGGGAAGGTTTCGACCGCCTCGTCCACCCCGTGACCTACCTGCTGATGCCCGTCTCCGGCGCCTTCTTCGCGCTGAACTGGTTCTCCCCGGAATGGCGCGAGATCCTGCTCTGGATGCCGCTGATCAACATCCACGAGATGATCCGCGACGGCCAGTTCGGCGACCAGCTCCCCTCCTACTACGACACGGTCTACATCCTCGAATGGATCGTCGGCAGCAACGTCACCGGCATGCTGGCGCTGCGCGCCGTGCGCAGCAAGCTGAGCATGTACTGACGCCATGCTGGTGCTGGAAAACGTCTGGAAGGCCTACCACACCCGCGCCGGGGTGAAGCAGGTGCTCCAGGGCGTGAACATGGTGGTCCATCCGGGCGACGCGGTCGGCATCCTCGGCCGCAACGGCGCCGGCAAGTCCACGCTGCTGCGGATCTTCGCGGGCGTGGAGATGCCGACCGTCGGGCGGGTCTGGAAGGACATGTCGGTAAGCTGGCCGCTCGCCTCCGGCATCGGCGTGCAGAGCAGCCTCACCGGCGCCGACAACGCCCGCTTCATCGCCCGCATCTACGGCATCCCGGTGCGGCAGGTCCTCGACTACGTGCAGGACTTTGCCGAGCTCGGTCCCTATTTCCACGAACCCGTCCGCACCTATTCCGCCGGCATGATGAGCCGCCTCCTGCTCGGCCTCTCCTTCGCGGTGGACTTCGACTGCTACCTGGTGGACGAGGCCGTGGGCGCCGGCGATGCCCGCTTCGTGGACCGCACGCACCAGGCCATGGAGGAGCGCCTGTCCCGCTCCGCCCTGCTGATGGTCTCCCACAGCCCGGAACAGGTCCGCCTCTTCTGCCGGACGGCCGGCGTGCTCCGCCAGGGCCGCCTGGATTTCTACGAGGATGTCGATGAAGCTATCGCCGCCTATCAGTCCCTTTGACGCGACAGGCGGCCTCGAGGGCAGCAACGTCCTGCCGCCGCTGCCGCGCCGCCGCGGCCGGCTGCAGGCGCTGCTGCACCGCTACCGCATGATCCTGCTGGTCATCGGCCTGCCGATGCTCATCGCCTCCACCTATTTCCTGCTGGTCGCCACGCCGCAGTACCAGAGCGAGGCGCGCTTCCTCGTCCGCACCCGCTCCGGCGGGCCCACCGCCTCCAGCGCCCTCGGCTCGCTGCTGACCTCGGCCGGATTCACCTCCTCCAACGAGGACGCGCTGGCGATCGTGGACTTCATCAAGTCGCGCGACGCGCTGGACGGCGTGCAGCGGACGCTGAACCTCGTGGAGATCTGGCGGCGGCCCGAGGCGGATCTCGTGGCGCGGCTCTGGGACAGCGACCCGCCGGCGGAGCGGCTGCTCAAGTACTACAAGCGCATGGTCAACGTCTCGCATGACAGCTCCTCCGGCACGGTCACGCTCAGCGTGCGCGCCTTCCGGACCGAGGACGCCCAGGCCGTCGCCGAGGCGCTGCTCACCCTCTCCGAAGGGCTCGTGAACAAGCTCGGCGACCGCGCGCGCGAGAACACGCTGAACGTCGCCCGCGCCGAGGTCACCCGCGCCGAGCAGCGGGTGATCGCGGCGCGCGAGGCGGTGACCGATTTCCGCGTCCGCGAGCGTCTCGTCGATCCCGCCAGCGAGGCCAAGGCCAGCCTGGAGATCGTGGCCAAGCTGGAGGCGACGCTGACCCAGGCCCGTGCCGAGCTGATCGAGAAGACCGCCTATCTGCGCCCCGGCAACCCGGAGCTGCGCAACGTGCAGAACCGGATCGACGCGCTGGAGCGCCAGATCGCCATCGAGCGCGCCCGCATCACGGCCGACGGCCGGCAGGCGCTGCCGCAGCAGCTCGCGGGCTATGAGCGCCTGCTGCTGGAGCGGGAATTCGCCGACAAGCAGCTCGCCTCCGCCACCGCCTCGCTGGAGACGGCGCGGGTGGACGCGCAGCGCCAGGCACTCTTCCTGGCCCGCGTGGTGGAGCCGAACATGGCCCAGGAGGCCGAGTATCCGAAGGCCGGATTCATCCTGGGCAGCCTCTTCGCGATCCTTTGCGTGCTCTACGCGATGGGCTGGCTCGTCGTCGCCGGCGTTCGGGAACACGCCTCCTGATCCCCGGGGAGGGGGACAGGTTGGCGTCACTGTTGTTTGGGGGATGCATGAGATGCGTGCGCTGATCCTGGCCGCGGCCCTGCTGGTGCCGCTGTTGCCGACTGCCGCCAAGGCACAGACCCTGCCGCAGATGCTGCAGCAGTCGCAGCAGACGGTGGGGCAGGCCGTGCCCGGGCGGCTGTCGGGCCAGACCGCCAATGGCGGCGGCTCCGACAACTCCCTGGCCCCGTCGCAGATCGACCGCCTGCTCGGCAGCGAGACGCAGATCAACCGCGAGGGCGCCGCCACCGAGGCCGAGGGTGGCGCCAACGCCACCGGCCCCCTGGCGGAGCCCGACCGCTTTCCCGGCCCGACGCGCGCCGTCTTCGGCGCCTCGCTCTTCACCCGGAACTCGCCCAGCGCCATCGACGCGCCGACGCCGAACTACCGCATCGCCCCGGGCGACCGCGTCAGCGTCCGCGTCTGGGGCGCGGTGGAGGCCGAGGCGGTCGGCCAGGTCGATCCCGACGGCAACCTCTTCCTGCCCTCGATCGGCCCGATCCGCATCGCCGGCACCCGCTCGGGCGACCTGCAGAAGGTCGTGGAATCCGAGGTCCGCCGCATCTACACGCAGCAGGTCCAGGTCTATGCCGTGCTGCTGAACGCCAACCGCATCGGCGTCTTCGTCACCGGCTTCGTCCGCACCCCCGGCCGCCACACCGGCTCCGGCGCCGAGACGGTGCTGGACTTCCTGGTGCGCGCCGGCGGCGTCGATCCGGTGCGCGGCTCCTTCCGCGACATCTCCGTCCAGCGCGGCGGCCGCACCGTCGCGAAGATCGACCTCTACGCCTTCCTGCTGCGTGGCCAGCTTCCCGCCATCACCATGCAGGACAACGACACCATCATCGTGGCCAGGCAGGGCGCGCTGGTGGGCGTCAACGGCTCGGTCCGCAACAACTACCTCTTCGAGGTGCCGGGCCGCGCCATGTCGGGTGCCGAGCTGATCGACCTCGCGGCACCCCTGCCGGCGGCCACCAACGTGGTCGTGCGCGGCACCCGCAGCGGCCAGCCCTATGCCCGCTACGTCACCACGGCGCAGCTCCGCAGCCTCTCCCTGAGCGACCAGGACGTGGTGAGCTTCATCACCGACGCCCCGCCGCCCACGGTGCGCGTGAACATCGAGGGCAGCCGCATCGGCCCCTCCGTGCTGATCGCCGAACGCGATGTCGGGCTCTGCCAGCTCCTCGACTACGTGTCGGTGGACCCGCGCCTGGCCGACACCGCCTCGGTCTATCTGCTGCGCCCGCGCATCGCCGCGCAGCAGCAGCGCGCGCTGAACGAATCTCTCGACCGGCTGGAACGGCAGCTCTTCATGTCCACTGCCGCCACCACCGGCGTGGCGGAGATCCGCAACACCGAGGCGCAGCTCGTGCTCGGCTACATCCAGCGCGGCCGGCGCATCAAGCCGGAGGGGCGCCTCGTCGTCTCCGACCGCAACGGCCGCTGCGCCGACGTGCGGCTGGAGGACGGCGATACCATCGTGATCCCCGAGCGCAGCCAGACGGTGATGGTGGCGGGCGAGGTCCTTTCCCCCACCACCGTGGTCTGGCGCGCCGGCATGACGGTGCAGCAGTATATCGACCAGGCCGGCGGCTTCGCCGACCGGGGCGACATCCGCAACATCATGATCCGCAAGGCCAGCGGCGAGATCATCCTCGACCCGGCCGTGGGGCCCAGCCCGGGCGACGAGCTGATCGCCATGCCCCGGCTCGATCCGAAATACTTCCAGATCGGCCGCGACCTGCTCAGCCTGATCTACCAGTCCGCCGTGGCGGCCTACTACTTCCGCTGAGGCTCTCGCCCCTCCGGGGGAGAGGTCCCTGGGCCGGGTGGCGGCGCAACCGCCGCCCGGACCGCCGGGTGACATTTTCGTTGCCTCCTCGCCGCCGGGCGCCCGATCGCCTATGCATGGCGGCATGTCCTGTCTCCGGCAGGTCCGCCCGGGCCTCCTGTCCGCCGCCTTTGCCTGCCTCCTGCTCGCCCTTCCGGCGGCGGAGGCCCTGGCCCGGCCTGGCGCGGCGCGTTCCAGCGGCGGCTATTCGCGCCCCAGCTATTCCGGCGCCGCGCCGCGCACCCCTTCCTTCGGCGGCTACGCGGCCCCCTCCCGCACCCCGTCCAGCGGCGGCTATGCCCGCCCCGATTCGGGCTTCGGCCGCATCCCCGGCATGGGCGGCTCGGCCTCCGACCGCTCCTACAACCGGGAGGCCGCCGGCGACGCCCTGCGCCGGATGCGCGAACGCGAGGCCAGCCGCCGCATCCCCGCGCCGGTCCCGGCCCCCGGTGGGGCCCCCGGTGGGCCCCCCGTTGGGAACCAGGGTGGCGGCCAAGGGGGTGGCTGGGGGGGCTCCTGGGGCGGCAACTGGAACACCGGCCGCGCCACCGCCCCGCGCGGCACCTATGGCGGCCCCGACTGGTACCGCGACCGGGGCTGGAACCCCGGCGGCGCGGTGCTTTCCGGCCCGCGCGGCTTCGGCATGTGGGACGCCGCCTTCCTCTGGTTCCTGCTCAGCACGCTGAACCGCCCCGGCCATACGGATTTCTTCCGCAACCACCAGGATGACCCCGCCCTGCGCGACTGGCGCGCCCAGGCGGAGCAGGCCGCGCGCAACGACCCGCAGATCCGCGCCCAGCTCGACCAGCTCGACCGCTCCCTGGCGCAGCAGCAGGGCCAGCCGCGCGACCCGGACTACCTGCCCCCCGACGTGCCGCCGGAGGTCGCCACCGCCAACCGCGACGCCGTCACGCCAACGGAGCATCATGGCGCGGGCATCGGCATGGTGCTGGGCGTGGTGGTGGTCGGCGGCGGCCTGCTCGGCGCCCTGGCCATGGCGCGGAACCGGCGGTCCGGCCCAGGGAATGGCAGCAGCGGGGGAGAGGGCGGCATGAACCGGACCGGCACCATGGGCAGCATCGCCAGCGCGGGCGACATGCTGCGCCACAAGATGTCGGGCGAGGGCTATACGCCCGACCGCTACCGCCTCGGCATGACCGTGACGCTGGACCCGACGCCCTTCCTCCTGGCCGGCGCCTCGCTCAAGGCGGCGGCGCCGCAAGCCGCGCAGCGCCTGAGCGTCGAGGGCCTCGGCCAGATCGCGGGCGCCGGTGCCGGTGAATCCCTGCTGCGCCTCTACCTCCCCGGCCAGGACTCGCCCATGCTGCAGGTCCACCCCGGCCCCGACGGCACGCCGGAGGAATGCCGCTACTTCACCCTGCTGGACGAGGTCACCCCGGCGGACGAGGCCGAATGGCAGGCCTGGCTCGACCCCCGGGAAGGCATGATCGGCTGGCCGGAATTCCAGACCAGGGATGGCCGGCGCTACGCCCGCCTCTGGCAGCCCGGCAGCCAGCCCGTCCCCCCGCGCGAACTCCGCGAAAGCCTGCAAACCACCGCCGGCACCCGTGAGCGCCGCTGCCTCGCCATGCTCTACGCCGCCCCGACCGGCGCCCCCGCCCCCGCGCCGCAGACCGAATACATCCTGGTGCAGAGCGTGGAGGACGGCTCCTCCGCCTGGGTCGAGATCCGCGCCGGCATCGACCTCAACCCCGCCTCGCTCGGCCTCGCCGGCTGACACAGCCATCCCGGAAGGAAAGCCACCCGTGGACGCGATCCTGAACACCCTGGCGGCGGGCATCCCCGTGCTGATCGTGCAGTTCGGCGTGACGCTGCTGCTGCTCGCCGCCGGTGCCGCCGCCTATATCGCGATCACACCCTTCCACGAGGTCGCGCTGATGCGGGCGGGCAACACCGCCGCCGGGGTGGTGCTCGGCGGCACGCTGGTCTCGCTCGCCATCCCGCTCGCCGCCACCCTGGCCACCAGCCGGCTCACCATCGACATCCTGGTCTGGGGCCTCGTCGCCCTGGTGATCCAGCTCGTGGTCTTCGCGCTGGTCGCCTGGATCTTCCGGGGCCTGCGCGCGGCGATCGAGACGGGCAACACCGCCGCCGCCATCGCCCTGGTGGGCACCCAGATCGCCGTGGCCCTGCTCAATGCCGGCGCCATGGCCGGCTGAAGCGTTGCCGCACCACCCTCCGCCCCGAAGCCCATTGGGAGAACCGCCATGCTCGCCTTCATCCGCAACCTCGTCGGCGTGAAGACCGACCAGGCCGTCAACAGCGCCATCGAGGCCATCGTGCGCTGGGACCCGAAATCGGCCACCGAGGCCGAGCTCCGCACCATGGAGCAGCATCTCGACCGCCTGGGCATGCAGGTCGCCGAAGCCCGCCAGGCCTATGAGAAGGAGGCCCGCGAGGCCCAGGCCATCCAGCAGCTCTCCGACCAGCGCATGGCCGCCGCCGAGGTCCTCCAGCGCCAGTCCGCCGCCGAGACCGATCCGGCGAGGAAGTCCGGCATCGAGCAGTCCCTCGCCACCCTCCTCAACATGCTGGAGGAAATGGCCCCCGAGGTGGACCGCGAGAAGCAGGACGCGGTGGATGCCAAGGAGTTCGTGGACATGCTCCAGGGCGCCTACGACCAGGCCGGCCAGAAGCTCCGCACGGCGCGCGACGCCCTGAACCGTGCCCAGCGCGACATGACCCGCGCCGGACAGCAGCGCGAGATAGCCGAGCAGCGCGCCGAGGCTGCCCGCCAGGCCGCCGGCCTCTCCGGCGCTACCAGCGGCCTCAGCGTGGCGCTCAAGGCGATGCAGGACGCCGCCGCCCGCGACCTCGCCCAGGCCGAGGCCGCCAGTGCCAAGGCCAAGCTGCTGGCCCCGACAAAGCCGGAGAAGGACGACCCCAACATCGCCGCCGCCATGAACCAGGCCGCCGGCGTCCTGCCCGCCCCCACCAGCCTCGCCGACCGCCTCGACGCCCTGCGCCAGCGCCACGGCACCCAGCCCAGGCTCGGCGGGCCGGGCTGAAGCGGCCTGCCCTTGGGGAAAGGCGCCGCCTTTCCCCAAACCCCTATCCGCCAGGACCCTGCGGGCCCTGGACCCGATGAGTTGGTTCTCCTTGTGGCCGGATCGCGCCGGAGAGCCATGCTCTCCGGCGGGCTGCCGGTGCCGCCCACGCGGACAAGGTGTCTTTCTTCTTTCCGAGCCCCGCGTCGCCACCTGCTCCCCGGGATCGGGTTGCAGGCTGACGGCAACCGCACAGAGTCAACTCAGGCCCGGGGTCTGGGGACCGGCTTCGGTCCCCGGCGGAGAGGGGGGCCGGGCGGAGAGGCAGCGCCTCTCCCCCGGGGGTTGGGCAGGACAGAACCGCCAACCCTTCTTGCGCACCGTCCCATACCGCCGTCTCCTGTCACCTGGCCTGCGCCTTGCACGGAAACGCCCATGAACGACGCCCTTCTCGACCGCATCCGCCAGCTCCAGCCGGAGCTGACCGCCATCCGCCGCGACATCCACGCCCATCCCGAGATCGGCATGGACGAGCACCGCACCTCCGCCCTGGTGGCGGCGAAGCTGCGCGAATGGGGATTGGAGGTCACGGAAGGCGTCGGCCGCTTCGGCGTGGTCGGCACGCTGAAGGGCAAGGCGCCGGGGCAGCGTGCCATCGGCCTGCGCGCCGACATGGACGCGCTCTATATCGAGGAACAGACCGGCAAGCCTTATGCCTCCACGAACAAGGGGCTGATGCATGCCTGCGGCCATGACGGCCACACCACGATGCTGCTGGGCGCCGCCCGGTACCTCAGCGAGAACCGTGGCTTCGGCGGCACGGTCCAGTTCATCTTCCAGCCCGCCGAGGAAGGCCGCGGCGGCGCCAAGGCCATGCTGGCCGACGGCCTCTTCGACCGCTTCCCCGTCGATGCCGTCTATGGCTTGCACAACGAGCCCGGCCACCCGCTCGGCACCTTCATGACCCGCGTCGGCCCCGCCCTCGCGGCCGGCGACCGCTGGACCGTCACCTTCCGCGGCACGGGCGGCCATGGCGGCGCCACGCCGCATCTCTCCACCGATGTCCTCGTGCTGCAGGCGCAGTTCATCCTGGCGCTGCAGACCATCGTCAGCCGCAACGTCGCAGCGGTGGATTCCGCGGTGATCAGCGTCGGCGCCGTGCATGGCGGCTCGCTCGGGGCGCTGAACGTCATGCCCGCCGAGGTCACGCTCGGCGGCACCTGCCGCTCCTATACCAAGGACGTGCGCGACACGATGGAGCGCCGGATGCGCGAGCTCGCCACCGGCCTCGCCGCGTCCTTCCACTGCACGGCGGAGGTCGCCTACAACCGCGGCGGCACCGCCCTGGTGAACCACGCGGAACAGACCGCCATCGCCGTTTCCGCCGCCAGCGCCCTGGTGGGCGCGGGCAAGGTGGACGGCAACGCGCCCCCCGTCACCGGCGGCGAGGATTTCGCCGCCATGCTGGAGGCCCGGCCCGGCGCCTTCGTCTTTATGGGCCAGGGCGCCGGCGGCGCCACCTCCGAGGGCCTGCACACCCCGACCTATGACTTCAACGACGACGCGATCCCCTATGGCGTCGGCTACTGGGTCAGCCTCGTCGCCGAGGAGATGGGCATGGCCTCCTGATCCGCCGCCCCGGGGAAGCCCGCCTTCCCCGGCCTTCCTCCGCCCCGGGGAGGGCCGTGGTTGCCGCCGGGGGAGATCAGGCCCCCCGCGGCCCGGCTGGCTCGACCTCGATCGTCACATGCGACAGCTCATGGATCCGCGCCAGCTTTCCGCGGTAATAGGAGGGTGGCCGTGGCGCCGCCGATGCGATCGACAGGATCGCGCCGTGGTGGCCGGGGCCAAGCTGCCAGACATGCAGATCGGTGATCGTGTCGCCCGGCGCCTGGATCGCGGCACGGATCTCGTCGGGCAACTCCTCCCCGGGCGGCAGGTAGTCCAGCAGGACGCGGCCCGCGTCCCGGATGAGGCTCCAGGACCAGCGGGCGATGACGAGGGCGCCGACGACCCCCATCACCGGGTCGAGCCACAGCCAGCCATAGAGGCTGCCCGCCCCGAGTGCGACGATCGCCAGCACGGATGTCAGCGCATCCGCCAGGACATGCACATAGGCGGCGCGCAGATTGTTGTCGTGGCCATGATGATGATCGTGGCCATGGTGGTGATGCCCGTCCCTCAGCAGCCAGGCGCTCGCGAGGTTCACCGCCAGTCCGATGGCGGCCACGGCGATGGCCTGCGGGAAGTCGATCGGAACGGGCGCGTGGAGGCGCAGCACACTTTCCCATCCGATCAGCAGGGCGATCATCGCCAGGACGATGGCGCTCGAGAATCCGGCGAGGTCGCCCAGCTTGCCGGTCCCGAAGGTGAAGCGGCGGTTGCGGGCATTCCTGCGCGCGTAGACATAGGCCAGGGCCGCGATCAGCATGGCGGCCGCATGGGTGGACATGTGCCAGCCATCGGCGACGAGGGCCATGGAGCCGAAGATCCCGCCGGCGACGATCTCCACCACCATCATGGTGGCGGTAAGGGCGATGACGAACCAGGTGCGCCGTTCGTTGCGGGCATGGCCCTCGCCGAGGAACACATGCTCATGCTCGCCCGCCGCCAGGGCGTGGTCCCGGGGCGCGCTCATTTGAGATAGGTCCTCACGACCTCGATGAGCTCGGCGGCACCTTTGGCGCGCTCAGGGTCCGTGTCGGTGTCCGGGTCCGCGACGTGGTTGCGGATGTGGTCCTCCATCACCTCGGCGCTCAGGCCGTGGACAGCTCCCCGCAGCGACGCGACCAGCATCAGCACATCCGCGCAGCCCAGTTCCGCCTCCAGGGCACGCTCGACGGCCTCGACCTGACCCTTGATGCGCCGCACGCGGGCGATCAGCTTGTTCTTGTTCCCGATCGTATGGGTCACGTCCCCTCCATGCCGATAGGGTAGGGGGCTATGCTATCCCATCGGGCAAGCCTCCTGCCAGCCATGATCGGACTGCCGGCGAAGCTTCCTGGACGGGCAGGCGGGGACCCGGTGCGCCATGAGCCATCGGAGAGGCACGGCCCCGCGGCTCAGCCCCGCCGCCGGCCGGCTCCGGGCGTATCACGGCCCTTGGCGGATCAGGGGGCCGCAGACCGCCTCAGCGGCGCAGCGCCGCCAAGACCAGGCAGGCCCAGCCCAGCATCAGCAGCACGCCGCCGGTCGGCGCCACCACGCCGAGGGAGCGCCCCAGCACGGCCACCGACCACACCGCTCCGCAGAACAGCACCGTGCCCACCCCGAAGCCCAGCCCGGCGAGGTTGAGGAAGAGCCCGCCCCGCCGTTCCGCCAGCAGCCCCACCGCCAGCAGGGCGAGCGCGTGCCAGCCCTGCATGGTCAGGGCCTGGGAGAGCAGCCGCGCGCGTTCCGGGGCGGCGGCGAAGGGGGCATGGGCGGCCCAGGCCGAAAGCCCCACCGCCAGGAGTCCCGAAAGCGCGCCGAGCGCGATCCAGATGCGTGCCATGGGAACAGGGCTTAAGCAGATCGCGGCCCCGCCGGGAAGCGGCCGGTCCTACAGCGTCTTGGACAGGAAGATCCGGCTCGTCCCGGGCGGCAGGCAGGCGACCTCGCCGAAGCGGCGCCAGCCATGGCGCTCGTAGAAGCCCGGCGCCTGGAAGCTGATCGTGTAGAGCACGGCCGCCACGCAGCCGCGCCGACGCCCCTCCGCCTCGAAGGCCTGCAGGATCGCGCTGCCCAGCCCCGCGCCCCGGCATTCCGGCGGCAGGTAGAAGAGGTCCAGGAAGAGCAGCCCCAGCGACGACCGCCCCGTCGCCCCGCCCAGGATGGCACCGGTCCCGGGGTCGCGCGCCACAACGGCGACCGGCTGCCGGTCCGCCTGGCCGGTGACCACATCGTTGAAGGCGTTCAGCCCGCCGCCGATCACGGCCTCCATTTCCGGGGTAATCGTGTCGGTGACAAGAAGCCGGGGGAACGTCACATCCGTCGCTTTCTGGCCATGGGCGGCAACGGCGTAGCCGATCGCCTGGAACGCATCAAGAACGCAGGGTCGGCCCTTTACGCCCCGCCCGTCAGGTCCAGCCGCAGCACCAGCGCGTCCGACCCGTCGGCATAGTACCGCCTGCGCCGCCCGACCTCGGTGCAGCCCGCCCCGGCATAGAGCGCCCGCGCCGCCGCGTTCCGCTCCGACACCTCCAGGAACAGCGCCTCCGCCCCGCGCGCCGCCGCCGCCATGGCGGCCGCGCCCAGCAGCGCCGCGCCCACGCCCTCGCGCCGCCGTTCCGGCCGCACGGCAAGGGTCAGGATCTCGGCCTCCCCCACCATGGCCCGCGCCAGAACGAAGCCGGCCTCGCCGCTCTCGTCCCCGGCCAGGATGCCGAAACTGTCGCGCGCCTCCAGCATCGAGCGGATCGCCACCTCGCCCCAGCGCTCGGCGGGCGGAAAGGTCGAGGCATGCAGCACCGCCAGCCGCGCCGCCTCCTCCACCCCCACGTCGCGCAGCCGCATCAGCCCCGCACCGCCGGCGGTTCCAGGTAAAGCGGCTCCGCCTCGCGCGGCGGCAACTCGCCCCGCAGGCGTTGCGCCGCCACCGCCGCCACGCCTTCCGGCTCCGGCAGGCGCAACGCCGTCAGCCGCACATCCGCTCCCATCGCCCGCAGGGCTTCCGCCGCCGCTTCCGCCGCATCGCCCGCCAGCAGCACCGGCCCCATGGGGCGCGGCAGGTCCGCGGCGGCGAAGACCGCCGGCATCGCATCCGGTCGCTCCAGCGCGATCCGCCCGCGCTTGGTGTCCACCGCCACCCAGAGCGCCTGTCCGTCCCGTTCGCTCTCCGGCAGGCTGGCGGCGAAGGCCTCGCCCAGCGTCACCCCCAGGCACGGCACTCCCCAGCCCAGCGCGAAGCCCCGCGCCAGCGCGATCGCCGCCCGCAGCCCGGTGAAGCCGCCCGGCCCCACCGTCACCGCCACGGCGTCGCAGGCCCCGCCGCCGGCCTCCGCCAGCACCTCCCGCGCCAGGGCGGGCAGCAGCGAGGCATGGCCGCGCGGCCCGTCCTGCACCCGCCGGGCCAGCACGCGCCCATCCTCCCGGATCAGGGCGGAACACCGCGCCAGCGCGCCATCGAGGGCGAGGACTCTCATCGGAAGACCCGGAGCGGAAGAGGGCAGGGGAGCGGCGGCATCATGGCGCCGCCTTATAGGCGATTTCCCGGCTTCTGCCGCCCGCCTCGCGCCTCACCAGCCATGCCGGGGCCGCCGCTCCAGCATGGCCGCCAGCATCAGCCCGCCGACCAGCGAGACATGCTCCAGCGCCACCGTCAGGTCGCGGAAGGCCTCCTCACCCGACTTCGCCCAGAAGGGATGCGCGACGGGAATGGTCAGCAGGGTGAAGACCGCCAGCGCCCCCGCGGCGAGCCAGACCTGGCGGTTGAGGATGATCAGCGCCGAGGCGCCGATCTGCAGCAGCAGCACCGCCAGGTTCACCGCCCAGCCGGGATGCAGGCCGAACCCTTCCATCAGCGCGGCGCTGGCCCGGAAATCCAGCAGCTTCGCCAGCCCGCTGCTCCAGAACACCAGGGTCAGCAGCAGACGCGCCACCCATCCGAAGTTCCGCGCATCCAGCAGCCCGGCCACGAACCAGGGCATCGTCCGGCCCGCGCGGGCCGGCGCCGGGCGCGGCGCGGCGGGCAGGCTCCGTTCCACCGGATGCACCGTCCCCTCCCGGACGATCCCCTTCCCTTCGAATCCTGGCATGGCCGGCTCCCTCTGCTTGTGCCGGCATCCCGTCTAGAACCTTAACCATGGTTGAGGTCAATCCCCCTCCCGCTCTCCCTCAGGGGCGTCTTCCCCGTCGCCCAGCAGGAATCGCGGCCCCGCCCCCTGCGCGCCCAGCCGGTCCCCCGGATTGCGGAGCGGGCATTCCGCCAGCGACAGGCATCCGCAGCCGATGCACCGGGTCAACTGGTCGCGCAGCTGCACCAGACCGTCGATCCGCGCCTGCAGCATGGCCCGCCAGGCGGCGCTGAAACGCGCCCAGTCCGCCGCATTGGGCATATGGTCGTGCGGCAGGTCCGCCAGCGCCGCACGGATCGTGGCGAGCGGGATCCCCGCCCGCTGCGCGATGCGGATGATGGCGATCCGCCGCAGCACCGCCCTGGGATAGCGCCGCTGGTTGCCCTCGCTGCGCCAGCCCTCGATCAGCCCCTTGGATTCGTAGAAATGCACGGTGGAGACGGCGATCCCGCTGCGCCGCGCCACCTCGCCAACCCCCAGCACGGCGGGCCGCCCGCCCCGCGTGGCGCCCGGTTCATGCCGCGGTCCACCCCCGGGCCCCTCCGCCGGGCCGTCCCTCCGGGAAGGCGCGGAACCCCGTCGCCGGTCCTTGTCCATGATCCGGCTGATACCCTCTCCGCGCGCCACGGGCGAGGGAAGGGGGGACCGGAGCCGCCCCTCCTCAGCCCCTCAGAGATCCAGCTCCACCAGCACCGGCACATGGTCCGAGCACTGCGCCCAGTTCCGCGCCGGCTTCAGCACGGTGTGTGAGCGCAGCTTCCCTGCCAGGTCCTGGCTGACCCAGACATGGTCCAACCGGCGTCCGCGATTCGCGGCCTCCCAGTCGCGCGCGCGATAGGACCACCACGTGTAGAGCTTCTCCTCCGGCGGCACGAAATGCCGCAGCGCATCGTGCCACTCGCCCGCCCGCTGCCAGCCGGCCATCGCCTCGACCTCGACCGGCGTGTGCGAGACGACGCCCAGCATCTGCCGGTGCGACCAGACATCGTGCTCCAGCGGCGCGATGTTCAGGTCGCCCACCAGCACCGCCCGCTTCGCCGCGCCGCGCCCGGCGGTCCAGGCGGTGATCTCCCCGATGAAGTCCAGCTTGTGCGCGAATTTCGGGTTGGCCTCGCGGTCCGGCGTGTCGCCCCCGGCGGGCACGTAGAAATTGTGCAGCTCGACCGCCCCGCCCTCGGCCTCCACATCCACGCCCAGATGTCGGCAGTCGTCGCGCGAGCACCAGTCGGGCTCGCCCTCCCGCAACCGCAGGGGGCGGCGCGACAGCACCGCCACCCCGTTGTAGCCCTTCATGCCGCGGATCAGCCGGTGGCCGAAGCCCAGCGCCTCCACCGCCTCATGCGGGAAATGCTCGTCCGGCGACTTCGTCTCCTGCAGGCAGAGCACATCCGGCTCCAGCGCATCGACGAGCTGACTCAGCAGCGGCGCCCGCAGGCGCACGCTGTTGATGTTCCAGGTGACGATCCTCAAGGCAGATCCAGTACCGTCCGCTCAGACGATGACCGTGCGCACCGTGCCGACGCCCTCGATCGAGCCCTCCAGCACATCGCCCTTCGCCACGGCGGCAACACCCTCGGGCGTGCCGGTCATGATCAGGTCGCCGGGGGCGAGCTCCACCAGCCGCGACAGGTTGGCGATGACCTCGGGCACCGACCAGATCATCTGGCCGAGATCGGAGACCTGCCGCGTCTGCCCGTTCACCTTCAGCTCGATGCGCCCGCGCCCGGGGTCGATCCCCTGCGCCGGCACCAGCCCGCCCATCGGCGCGGAATGATCGAAGCCCTTGCCCATGTCCCAGGGCCGGCCGGTCTTCTTGGCGGCGTTCTGCAGGTCGCGCCGGGTCATATCCAGCCCCGCGCAATAGCCCCAGACATGCGTCAGCGCATCGCTCTCGGCGATGTCCCGGCCGCCGGTGCCGATGGCCACCACCAGCTCCATCTCGTGGTGCAGGTCCTTGGTCGCGGGCGGGTAGGGCATGTCCGCGCCGCCCACCAGCACCGCATCGGCAGGCTTGGTGAAGTAGAAGGGCGGCTCGCGGTCGGGGTCGGACCCCATCTCCCTTGCATGCTCCGCATAGTTCCGGCCGACGCAGAAGATCCGGCGCACCGGAAAGGACCCGCCGCCGCGAACCGGGAGGCTGGGCTGGGCGGGCGGAGCAATGACGAAATCGGACATCAACGGGCGGGCTCCTGCGAGAGCGGAGGGTCGGGAAGGCGTCAGCTTAGAGCAGATCGCCGGAAGACGGCATCGTCCGGACGCGGGAATCTGCCCTTCGAACGAAGGGCCTGGAGTATCCACGGAAAGGGATGAAAAGTGCCGGCCCCCGCTCCAGGCCGGGCCGAAAGCCATTCGTGGCCATCGTCCGCACGTGCGAAGACATCCCGCAGGCGCAGGACGTCATTCTTCTCCCCCGGGGGGAGAGTGGCGCCCGGCCAAGGGGGGGAGGCCGGGCGCCGTTACTCTAGACGACTACCGATCGGAGTCTTGGTCGGGCGAGCCGGTAGGGGGAACCAGCTGCCGCTGGCGCGAGTAGGCGCCAGCAGCCACACTCTAGCGCCTTTCAGGCCATGAATGCAAAAGGAGTTTCTGACTCACGCGTCCCCCGCAGGGCTCGCGTTCCGCCGCGCGCCGCGCCGCGCCGCGCCTTGCTCGGCCGGCCAATCCCGCTGGGCGGTCCCATGGCCTTCCCCAATATTCTTGCCATGGGGGCGCGAGGCCGTCACTCCGCCGCCAGCAGCCGCCCCCGCGACTCGCGCTGCCGCCGATAGGCCACGGCTGCCGCCCCGAAGGACTCGAAGAGCCGCCGGCTCAGCGCATCCTCCCGCCAGTCATATTCCGGATGCCACTGCACGCCATAGGCAAAGCCCGCCGCCTCGCGCACTCGTGCCGCCTCCACCGTGCCGTCCGGCGCCCAGCCCTCCGCCACCAGCTCCGGCGCCAGCTTCGCAACGCCCTGGTTGTGCAGGGAATTCACCGGAACAGCGGCGAGCGGCGCCGCCAGTCCCTCCCAGATCCGCGCCAGCTCCGAACCGGGCGCCACCCGCACCGCATGCGCCTTGCCCGTTCGCACCCCGGGCAGCGCCTGGTCCGCCGGCGTGGAGTGGTCCATGCGCCCCGGCAGGTCCTGGATGCGCTGGTCCAGCGTGCCGCCCATGGCGACGTTCAGCTCCTGAAAGCCGCGGCAGATCGCCAGCAGCGGCACGCCCCGCGCCAGCGCCCCGCGGATCAGCGGCAGGGTCGTGGAGTCGCGGTGGAGGTCCTCCGGCGTCCCCTCGCAATGCGCCGGCCCGCCATAGAGGTCCGGGCAGACGTTGGAGCGCGATCCGGTCAGCAGGATTCCGTCCAGGTGCTGCAGGATCTCCAGCCCCGCCGCCTCGCCCGAGGCCGGGATCAGCACGGGCGCTCCGCCCACCGGCCCCAGCACCACCTCCGGATAATGCGCGGAGGCGGCATGGTTGGGCATGGCGAAGACGCCGAAGGCCTTCACGCAGCAGGAGATGCCGATCAGCGGGCGCATGGGGTCTCCTCGACATGATCTGCCTGGCCGCCCAGGCGATGATGAACCCAGCGGCGACGGCCGGGCCGCCAGCCCCGGCGGCGCAGGGCGGCATCCCGCGATCCTGCCACCGGATGGGCCGGAGAGAACCAAGCAAACGTCATGCCTGCCATCATCGGCGCCGCATCTGCTCCTTTTCCAGGAACTGCGGGTCGTTGAACTCGAACAGCGACGAATCGAACCGGCCGCCGGTCTCGATCTGCGATAGCGTCACCCGGGTCTCGTGCCGCTGCGCGTCCACCACCACCCATTGCCGCAGCTCCATCGGCTGCTCCGCCAGCACCAGCGTCAGCGTCCCCTCGGCCGGGGAACGGCTGGAATAGAGCGTGACCCGCAGGAAGCCGCCGGACCGCTCCACCCGCGTCACCGTCACATCCCCCGACAGCCTCAGGTCGGCGCGCAGCAGGAAGGCGAGCGGCGTGGCCGAGGTCGGCACCACCGTCGGCTGCCCCAGCTCCCGGTCGAACTGCATGAACTGCCCATGGCTCGCCACCAGCAGCAGCGGCTCGGGCGGGTCGTAGTCGAAGCGCATCCGCCCCGGCCGCCAGATCCAGGCCGTGCCCTCCGCACTCGCCCCATTCCACGCGACCTGCAGGAACCGCGCCTTCAGCGTGGTCATGGCGTTGAAATAGGCCTCGACCCGGCGGAGATCCGCCTGGTCCCGCGCGGACAGCGCCGCGCCCTGGGCCAGGGCGGGCCGGATCAGGCCCGGCACCAGCGGCGCGGCAAGGAGGAGAGGGGCGGAGAGCAGCAGGCGACGTCGCGACATCCCCCGCATGTGGCGGAAGAAGCGCGGCGGAAAAAGGGCCCCGCCGTGACACCGATGCGTCACATGCGGCGGACGCAGGGCTCGGTGCGACCACTGGCCGCGTCGCGCCGTCCCCGGCGGCCAGCCGCCGGGGGGCCTTGGCGCCAGGGAAGGCTCAGTCGGCGAAGAGGCCCACCGGCGTCCCCGCCACGCCGAGCCCCTCGATCTCCAGCAGGCTGCCCTCGACCGGCCCGTCCCCGTCCTTGCGCAGGCTGGTGACGTAGAGCGTCCGCAGGCCGGGGCCGCCGAAGCAGGGCATGGTCGGCGATTTCACCGGCAGCTCGATGCTCCGGTCCAGCGTCCCGTCCGGCAGCCAGCGGTTCAGCACCCCGGCCGAGACGCCCGCGGACCAGTAGCCGCCCTCGGCATCCACCGCCGCGCCATCC
Organism: Roseomonas sp. FDAARGOS_362; assembly: GCF_002754815.1. GTDB lineage: Bacteria > Pseudomonadota > Alphaproteobacteria > Acetobacterales > Acetobacteraceae > Roseomonas > Roseomonas mucosa. Next base: position 3,431,408 of record NZ_CP024588.1, read on the forward strand.
GGCCGCCCGGTCTCGTTGGCCACATGCGCGACCTCCCGCGCCGGGCCGACCCGCCCCGTTTCCGGATCGTAGTCGCTGATCCAGATCCGCGCCTGCCGGCTGTCGGAATGCCACAGGGTCCGCCCGTCCGGGCTCCAGGCCAGTCCGTTGGACACGATCAGGCCCTCGCGCAGCCTCTGGTGGCTGCGGTCGGCCGCGACCGAATGCAGCGCCGCCCCCGCCACCTTGTCCGGCGTGTCGTCCATCGAGCCCACGAGGAAACGCCCCTCCGGGCTGGTCTTGCCGTCATTCAGCCGGTTGCGGGGATGGTTGGGCTCGACATCGGCCAGCAGCTCCAGCCCGCCGCTCTCGGGGTCGAGGACATGCACCCCGTTGCGCAGCGAGACGAGCACCCGCCCCGAACGGCACAGCCCCATGGAGCCCACGTCGGAGGGCATGGTCCAGCTCTCGATCTTCTGCCGGCGCGGGTCGGTGCGGTGGATGGCCGGGCGCTGGATGTCCACCCACCAGAGATGCCCCGTCCGCGCATCCCAGACCGGGCTCTCGCCCGTGGTGGTGGCCGGCGGCACATCCAGGATGCGGATCTTCGGTTCGTTCATGGCGGTGGCCTCCCTGTCCCCGGCGCGGCGGCTCGATATCTCGTGATGTTAACACGCGAGCCTCCGGAATCCTGCCAGGATGCGCCGGCGACGTGCCGATGCGAAGGTGCCGCATCCGGGTTCCCGGTTGCGATGGCCACGCGACACCGGATCATCGGCCATCCGCGCGCCATGTTGGTTTCGGGGGAAACACAATCGGCGAGGGGGAAAAGTTGCATTCACGATCTTGTGAGAAAAGGCATGAGTTCCGGCTCCTTCCGGGGCGGCGTATGCCATTCGGGCTAGGGGGATAACGATGCACGCGAACGTAGATTCCACGCCAAACCGTCGATCCGGTAGTGAGGATACTAATCATGTCCGGGGTCTTGCTTTCACTTCGCTCGCCGCATGCCGGACGGGCCAAGTTACGCCACCGGCCATGACGGGCGCGCGGACGGGATCACCGTCCCGGACCGGCCTGCGCTTCCTCCTGCTGGCCGGCTGCGCCCTCTCCCTCCTCGCCGCCGTTCCGGCCCGAGCCCAGTCGATCGAGGACCTGAAGGCGCAGCTCAACCTCCTGCAACGCCGCATCGAGCAACTCGAGCAGGAGCAGCGCCGCTCCGCCCGCCGTGATGCCGAGCAGCGCCAGGCCGCCCGCCGCAACCAGGCCCAGCCCCCGGTCGCGGCCGCCTCCGGCCCCGCCCCCTCCGGTGCGGCCCCCTCGCAGCAGGCCCAGGGCCTGGGCCGGCCCCCGGTCGCCACCGGTTCGATCCAGTCCCAGCAGGCCCAGGGGCTGGCGCAGACCACGAACCAGGCCCCGCCCCAGGTGGCCTCCGCCCTGCCCGTCCAGGCGGAGCAGAACAACGACCCGCTGGCGCAGTGGCGCGGCTCCTTCCCCGGCTCCTTCCGGGTCCCGGGCACCGACACCTCGGTCCGCCTCTACGGCTTCGCCAAGCTGAACATGTCCGGCGACTTCGGGCCGCGGAACCGCTCCGACACCACGACCGGCTCCTCCATCCCGCTGTCCCACGGCGCCAATGGCGCCCGCTCCGAAGGCGACTTCCAGGCCAGTGCCCGCCGCTCGCGCATCGGCATCGAGACGCGCACGCCCTTCAGCGAGGCCTTTGGCGAGGTCCGCACCCAGGTCGAGGCGGACTTCGCGGGCCAGAACACCGACCTGACCACCCAGGCCACCAGCAACGCCTACACGCCGCGCCTGCGCCAGGCCTTCGCCGAATTCGGCCAGTTCCAGCCCGGCGGCTGGGGCACCGTGCTGGTCGGCCAGTCCAACTCGCTCTTCTCCGAAGGCCCGCTGCTGCCGCTGCAATGGCTGAACGACTGGACGGCGCTCGGCATCGGCAGCGTCCGCCAGGCCCAGCTCCGCTACACCCACCGCTTCGCCAGCGGCTTCAACATCTCGGCCGCCATCGAGAACAGCTACAGCGACGTCACCTCCGCCACGGGCACCAGCTATCCCGACAGCAACGGCGGCGCCGGCTTCGGCATGAGCCACGTGCCCGACTTCACGCTGCAGGCCCTCTACCAGGGCGACTGGGGCTTCGCCGCCCTGCGCGGCGTGGTGCGCGAGGTCCGCATCAGCAACGAGGGCGCCACCAACCGCGCGCAACGCTACAGCGACAGCGATGTGGGCTTCGGCATCGGTGCCACCGGCGCGGTCAACCTGTTCGACAAGCGCCTGATCCTCGCCACCAGCCTCAACTACGGCAAGGGCCTCGGCCGCTACCTCGACGGCACCTCCGCCGGCTACAGCGCCGTGACGAACTATGGCCTTTCCGCCTCCCAGGGCGGCGGCAACGAGATCGACATGGTCGAGATCATGGCCGCGATGGTCGGCGCCCAGTACAAGTGGACCGACTCCCTCCGCTCCAATGTCAGCCTGCACGGCGTGCGCCTGAACTACCCGAGCTACGTCCGCTACTTCTCGGGCTGCGAAGGCACCTCTGCTACCTCCAGCGCGGTCTGCGACGGCGTGAACCGGGACATCTGGGCCACGGCGGTGAACCTGATCTGGAGCCCGGTGAAGCCGATCGACCTCGGCATCGAGTACACCCATGTCGAGCGCACGCTGCAGCAGCAGGACATCTATGGCGCGCGGGGCGGCAAGGCCGACCGCATCCAGGCCTCCGCCATCGTCCGCTTCTGACGCCCGCCCCACACCGCCGCCGGCCCGCGGAAGCCAGGACTTCCGCGGGCCGGCGTCAGTGCAGATCCTGCGTGTAGATGAAGCGCGGCATGTTCCAGTTGAAGCGCAGCGCCAGCAGCCGCAGCGCGAGGCCGAAGCCCATGGCGGCGAAGAGCACCGCGTCGTGCGGCAGCGCCATCGCCTGCCCGCCGATATAGGCCCCGCCGGTCAGCACGGAGACGCTGGCATAGAGCTCGCTGCGGAACAGCAGCGGCACGTCGTTGCAGAGCACGTCGCGCAGCACGCCGCCGACGCAGCCGGTGATCATGCCGGACATGATCGCCACCGGCACGGACAGGCCCATCGCCATCGCGATGTTGCAGCCGATCACCGTGAAGACCACCAGCCCGACCGCGTCCAGCAGCAGGAAGAGCCGCCGCAGCGAGTACATGAAGCGCGCCAGCGGAATGGTCGCCATCGCCGCCACCGCGGTGACGCCGAGCAGCGCCGGATTCTCCACCCAGGACAGCGGGTACCGCCCGAGCAGCACGTCGCGGCACGAGCCGCCGCCCAGCGCCGTCACCGAGCCCAGCAGGCAGACCCCCACCCAGTCCATGCGGCGCCGCCCCGCCGCCAGGGCAGCGGTCATGGCCTCCGCGACGATGGCGACGAGGTAGAGGACGTGCAGCAGCATCTCGGCCTTCCCGGTGGCGTTCCACTCCCCTCATGGCCGATCCTGCCCGGCCCCGCCACCACGCGGCCCGCGAACCATCGCCTTCCCCGGTTGTTCCTGCGTGGTGTCCGGCGGCGACCCGCCGGGGGAAAGGCGCCGCCTTTCCCGCCGGACCCCCTCTCCGCCAGGGACCGGAGCGGTTCCCCCCGGACCCCGGGCTTTCGTGGGTTCCGGTGGCTGCCGTCGGCCTGACATCCGATCCCCGGGGAGCAGGTGGGGACGCCAGGCCTTCAGGCCGGCAGGAATTCCGGCACGGACAGGTAGCGTTCGCCGGTGTCGTAGTTGAAGCCCAGCACGCGCGACCCCGCCGGCAGTTCCTTCAGCTTCGCCGCGATCGCCGCCAGCGTGGCGCCGGAGGAGATTCCCACCAGCAGCCCTTCCACGCTGGCCGAGCGCCGGGCGTAGTCCTTCGCCTCCTCCGCCGAGACCTGGATCACCCCGTCCAGCAGGTCGGTGTGCAGGTTCTTCGGGACGAAGCCCGCGCCGATGCCCTGGATCGGGTGCGGGGCCGGCGCGCCGCCCGAGATGACCGGCGAGGCCGCGGGCTCCACCGCGAAGACCTTCAGCCCCGGCCATTCCTTCTTCAGCACCTCGGCGCAGCCGGTGATGTGCCCGCCCGTGCCCACGCCAGTGACCAGCGCGTCCAGCCCTTCCGGGAAATCCGCCAGGATCTCCCGCGCCGTGGTGCGCACATGCACCTCGATATTCGCCGGGTTCTCGAACTGCTGCGGCATCCAGGCGCCCGGCGTCTGCGCCACCAGCTCCTCCGCCCGCGCGATCGCGCCCTTCATGCCCTTCTCGCGTGGCGTCAGGTCGAAGCTCGCACCATAGGCCTGCATCAGCCGCCGCCGCTCCACCGACATGGATTCCGGCATCACCAGGACCAGCTTGTAGCCCTTCACCGCCGCCACCATGGCCAGCCCGATGCCGGTGTTCCCCGAGGTCGGCTCGACGATCACCCCGCCCGGCTTCAGCTGGCCCTCGGCCTCGGCGGCCTCGACCATGGACAGCGCGATGCGATCCTTGATCGACCCGCCCGGATTGCCGCGCTCCGACTTCACCCAGACCTCGGCCTGCGGAAACAACCGCGCGAGGCGGATATGCGGCGTGTTGCCGATGGTTTGCAGCACATTCTCGGCCTTCATGGGCCCTTCTCCTCGGCTTTCCGCCCACCGGGCCGCGCATCCGGCGCAGCTCCGTCGGGCATCCCGGTGACGGGGGTGGCGGAACCGGCCCGGACTTGTTCCGGCGCCGGTTCCGATACCCTGTTCTGGCGTTGCGTCCGATCATGGCGGCGCCGGGCGGGAATTCAACCGGAACAGCGGGCGACCATCGCGAAATCCGCCTTTCCCTGCATTCCCGCGCGACAATGGCGCCAGCACGGCCACATAGCCGTCGCGCCCCGTGGCCAGGACCACGCGCCGCACCTGCTCGCGCGGCTGCGCCGGGTCCACCGCGCCCGCTTCGGCCAGCACCGACCAGAGGGACGGCCCTTCCACCACGGGTGCCGGGGAAGGGGCATCCGGAGCGGAAGCATGGCCCGGCAGTTCCGCCCGCGACTGCGGCAGCCGTGCCAGCGCCTCCGGCTCCCGGCCGCGGCGAAAAACACGCGGCCGCGCCATCCGGCCCGGGAGCATGGCACCACGCCCGGCATTCGCCCCCGGCGACCCCGCCGCATCAAGCCTGCCGTATCGGCACGGGCGCATCGAAGGGGCCGGAAACTACAGCAGCGCCATCTGCACCGGCCCGTCCCCGGCCTCCGTCCCCTCCAGCCCCGAGAGCGTCACCCCCAGCAGCCGGATTCCCCGCTCCGGCGGCAGCAGTCCGCGCAGCAGCGCCAGCGCGCTTTCCTCCAGCGCCGCGAGCTCCGGCACCGCCCGCGCGAAGCTCTGGCTGCGCGTCACCTGGCGGAAATCGCTGAACTTCACCTTCAGCGTCACCGTCCGCCCGCGCGTGCCATGGCGCGCGCAATGCTCCCACACCTTCGCCGCCAGCGGCCGCAGCGACGCCGCCAGCTCCGCCTCCCCGCGCAGGTCGTGGGCAAAGGTCGTCTCCGACCCCACCGATTTCCGGATGCGGTCCGCCCGCACCGGCCGCTCGTCCTCGGCCCGGCTGATCGCGTGGTAATAGGCCCCGGCCTTGCCGAAATGCGCCTGCAGGAATTCCAGGCCCTGCGCCCGCAGGTCACGCCCGGTATGGATGCCCATCCCCTCCATCCGTGCTGCCGTCTTCGGCCCGACGCCATGGAAGCGCCCCACCGGCAGGTCCTCGACGAAGCCCGGCCCCATGCGCGGCGTGATGACGAAGAGCCCATCCGGCTTGCGCTGGTCGGAGGCGAGCTTGGCCAGGAACTTGTTGTAGGACACCCCTGCCGAGGCGGTGAGCCCGGTCCGTGCCCGGATCTCCGCCCGGATGCGCTCCGCGATCTCCGTCGCCGAGCCGATGCCCCGCAAATTCTCCGTCACGTCCAGATAGGCCTCGTCCAGCGACAGCGGCTCGATCACCGGCGTGTATTCCGCGAAGACCGCGCGGATCTCCTGCGACACCGCCCGGTACACCTCGAACCGCGGCTTCACGAAGACCAGCTCCGGGCATTTCCGCCGCGCCACCACGGAGGGCATGGCCGAGCGCACGCCGAAGCGCCGCGCCTCGTAGCTCGCCGCCGCGACCACGCCCCGCTCCCGCGCGCCGCCCACCGCCACCGGCAGCCCGCGCAGCGACGGATCGTCCCGCTGCTCCACCGAGGCGAAGAAGGCGTCCATGTCGATATGGATGATCTTGCGCGGCGCCGCCCGGCCCGCCTGCCCGCCGCCACGGCCGCCCTCAGGCCTGTCCCCGGGGCTCTCCCTCCGGACCGCTTCCGGCCCCGCCGCCTCCGGCACCACGCTCCTCCACCCGCCCATCCCCGCCGCGCCGGCAGAAGGGGCGGCGGCACGAACAATCCGGGAACGAGCATAGGCCAGCCAGCGGGACACCGCCAACCGCAACCTTGCCCGTCGCCGGACGTCCTGGAAGCTGTTTTCCGGGCCGGTGCGGCGCCTGCGCCCTCAGTAGCGTTCCGGCACGTAGAGTTCCGGCGGCAGGGTCCGGCGCTCGTAGTTCGGGTCGAAGACGCGCTCGGGCAGGACCACCGGCTCGTGCGGCACTTCCTCATAGGGGATGAGGGAGAGCAGGTGTGCGATGACGTTCAGCCGCGCGCGCTTCTTGTCGTTGCCCTCGACGATGTACCAGGGCGCCTCGAGGATGTTCGTGCGCTCGAACATCTCCTCCTTGGCCTTGGTGTACTGCTCCCACCGCACCCGCGACTGCAGGTCCATGGGCGAGAGCTTCCACTGCTTGATCGGGTCATGGATGCGCATGAGGAAGCGGAGCTGCTGCTCCTCGTCGGTGATGGAGAACCAGTACTTCACCACGATGATGCCGGAACGGACGAGCATGCGCTCGAATTCCGGCACGTCGCGGAAGAAGTCCTCCACCTGCGCCTCGCTGGCGAAGCCCATCACGCGCTCGACACCGGCCCGGTTGTACCAGCTCCGGTCGAACAGCACGATCTCGCCCGCCGCGGGCAGATGCGCGACATAGCGCTGGAAGTACCACTGCGTCCGCTCGCGGTCCGACGGCGCCGGCAGGGCGACGACGCGGCAGGTGCGCGGGTTGACGCGCTGGGTGATGCGCTTGATGGCGCCGCCCTTGCCCGCGCTGTCGCGCCCCTCGAACAGCACGACGACCTTCAGCCCGTTCTGCGTGACCCAGTCCTGCAGCTTGACCAGCTCGCTCTGCAGCCGCAGCAGCTCCCGGAAATAGAGCTGCCGGTCGATCGTGCCCTTCTTCCGGTCGCACCGGATCTGCCGCAGCGCCTCGGGAAGCCGCTCGTCGTCGAGCTCCATCTCGAGCTCTTCGTCCAGGTCGTCCTGCATCTCCAGCCGCAGCCAGGATTGCTGCCGCTCCTCGTCCTCGCCCGCCATTCCGCCGCCCCTCGATGGTTCCCTGGGATGGGCGGCTATAAACAGGCCGTGCGGCGGCGCATGCGACGAATCCATGACGGTTCCATGACCGTCGTGCAGCGGCACCCGCCCCTGGGCGCCAGCCGCCCCGTCCAGACACCGCTTTCCCCCCGGGCCGTCGTGCTTTACATCCTGGCGTTGTGCCCTCCCGGGGGGAAGGCGCTGCCTTTCCCCCGGACCCCCTATCCGCCAGGACCCTGAGGGTCCTGGACCTCCCGGTCGTTGGCGCTCGCTGATGCCAGATCGCGCCGGAGAGCACGGCTCTCCGGCAGGTTGCCGATGTCACCAGCGTGGACACGTTGTTTTTCTTCTCTTAGGGAGCCCCGCGTTTCCACCTGCACCCGGGGATCAGGCTGCAGGACAACGGTATCCACCAGAACCCACGAAAGCCCGGGGTCCGGGGGCCGGCTTCGGTCCCCGGCGGAGAGGGGGGGGGCCGGCGGGAGAGGCAGGGCCTCTCCCCCGGCGGCCAGCCACGAAGCGCCACGCACCCAGGAAAAGCCGCCGCGCCAGGCTCAAAGCGAGGCCGAGGCCGCCCGCCCGGAGGACAGGTCGGTCGCCTGCACCTGCGCGCCGCTGAGGCCGGAGAGGTTCACCCTGATCCGGTCCGCGATATGGCCGACCTCGTTCACGGCCACGGTATGCTCGCCCGTCTGGTGCGTGGTGGGGCCGCCCCCGGCAAAGAGGTCATAGGCCACCTTGGCGCTCTGCCGGCCGGTGAAGTTGTCGCCCTGGACCTCGATGAAGCGGCCGCCATCGCTGATGGCGCGCAGCGTGATCCGTGGCGGCGGCGCATAGGCGCCGTTGTGCTGCTGCGCGCCTCCCGCCGGGGTCCAGGTGAAATACCCGCCCTGGAAGCGCTGCAGCCGCCCGACGCCTGGCTCGTCATGCTCCGCCTCCAGCGGATAGCGGCTGCTGCCCCGCTCCCAGCCCAGCCGCGCCCATTTGTCCCGGATCGCGCCATAAACCTCGTGCGCGCCCGACGCCGGCGACCAGTAGATCGACGCCTCAGGCTTGCCTTGCAGCTGCTCCGCCCGGAAGTGGTTGAACCGCCCCACCCCGTCCGGGCAGCCGGACTCGTCGTTGATGGGATAGCCGAAGCGCTCACGCCCGATCTCCCGCCAGCGCGCGCCGATCGAGCCATAGACCAGGTGCGCCCCGGTATCCGGATGCCAGGAGATGGTGCGCCCCGCCTGGAAATCCTGATACCGCCCGACCCCGTCGAAGGTGGGCGTCTCGTTGTTCACCGGTGCGCCCAGCGCGCCCCCCAACCCGCCCAGGCTCAGCCATTTCGCCTCGATGGCGCCGAAGACCACCAGATTACCGACTTTCGTTGGCATGACGCTTCTCCCCGGAACACTGTCCGTGGAAAAGACCGTATCCGAAACGATCATCGGGCCGCGTCCACCGAATGGTGGAGGCGGCGGTGACAGTTCCGTCATGCCGGACCGGTCCGCGTGGCTGCCTTCCGGAACCTGTCCCGGCCAGCCATCCGCTGGAAAAGGACCGCAGACCCAGCCTTGGCCCGAAAGCGCATCTGGGCGTCCATGCCGGAGAGAAGGAAGGCGTCCGGGAGATGATGGAGGACACGTCACCCGTCCCTCGAAGCGCCATTCTCCTCGCGAAACGGTGACCTGCCGGACAGGCCGCCCGTGCTCCTTGCGCGCCCCGGGACGCGCCCCGGGGCCTCACCCCTCCGCCCGCATCTCCACCCCCAGCCGCCCCAGGTCCCGCCAGTAATCCGGATAGGTCTTCGCCACGCAGCCCGGGTCCAGGATCGTCACCCCTGGCACCATCAGCCCGGCCAGCGCCATGCTCATGGCGATCCGGTGGTCGCCATAGGTCTCGATTCGCGCCGCCCGGAACCCTTCCCGCGGCGCCGGGGTCACCACCAGGTCGTCCCCGTCCTCCACCGCCAGCCCGGGCGAGAGGCGCGACAACTCCGTTGCCATGGCATGCACCCGATCGCATTCCTTCACCCGCAGATTGCCGATTCCCGTGAAACGCACCGGCGCGGCGCCAAAGGCGGCAACCGCCGCCAGGGTCGGCACCGCATCCTGCATCTGCGACCCGTCGATCACCGGCGGCAGGTGCCGGAAATCCCGGATCAGCGGATAGGCCGCCGCATCCGGCTGGGTGAAGTCCCCCGCCGCCACGCCCAGGTCGATCGCCCCCCCGGTCAGCGCCTCCGCCGCCCAGAGATAGGTCGCCGCCGAGGCATCCGGCTCCACATGCAGTTCCGCCGCCCGGTATCCGCCCGGCTGCACCACCCAGGCGGAGCCCCCCTCCGCCTCCACCACCCCGCCGAAGCGCCGCATCGCCGCCACCGTCAGGTCGATATAGCCCCGCGCCCCGATCGCATCGCCGCGCAGCACCACCCGCACCGGATGCGCCCCGCAGGCGGCCAGCATCAGCAGCGCCGAGACATACTGGCTCGACAGCCCGGCATCGACGCTCACCTCGCGCCCCTCGAACCCGCCGCGCCCCCGCACCGTGACCGGCGGGCAGCCCGTCGGCGCCTCCGCCACCACCCCCAGGCGCCGCAGCGCCTCCACCAGCGGCGCAATCGGGCGCTTTCGCATATGCGCGTCGCCGTCCAGCACCACCTCGCCCCCGGCCAGCGCCGCCGCCGCCGTCAGGAAGCGCACCGCCGTCCCGGCATTGCCCAGGAAGAGCGCCGCCGCCGGGGCCCGCAGCCGCCCGCTGCCCCGCACCACGAAGCCCGTATCCTCCGGCTCCTCCACCGCCACCCCCATGGCACGCAGCGCATTCGCCATGTGCCGCGTGTCGTCGCTCTTCAGCGCGCCCGTCAGCCGGCTTTCCCCCACCGCCAGCCCGGCCAGCAGCAACGCCCGGTTGGTGATGGATTTCGACCCCGGCGGCGAGACCCGGCCCCGCAGGGGCCGGCCGGGCGGCAGGATGGTCAGGGCATCGGTCATGCGGGTCCGCTCCGGTCGGTGGCGCGAAGGACAGGGGAGGGCGCCTATAGCACCTCCGTGCCATCCTGGCGCCGCCACCGCTTCCACCCTGGTGCGACGCGGGCATCCCAGGGCGCCGCGCCTACCCCTTGGCCTTTCCCCGGCACCAGCCCAGCTTGTGGGCCCGGTCCACGTTGCAGCGCCGGCAGGCGACGGCCAGGTTGCAGGGCCGGTTCCCGCCGCCCTGCTTGCGCGGCAGGATGTGCTCGAAGCTCGGACGGTCGTCCGGGTCCGGCGCATCCGCCTCCATCCGCTTGCCGCAATGGCAGCAGCGGTGGTTCTGCTCCGCCGAAAGCCGCTCGCGCAACCTGGGCGAGTTCCATTCCACGAAGCCGTAGAGCCGCGCCTCCTCCGACAGCAGCTGCCGGTGATAGGCTTCCCAGTCGTTCACGGCGCTGCTGGTCAGATGGCACTCGCCCCGGTGCCGTGCCCAGGCGGCCTCGCACTCCCGTTCCCGTCGCAGCCGTTCGGCCGCGGAAACGGCGTGGGGATCGGCCGTATCAGGAAGGAGGTCGGAAAGGTTTCGCATCGCTCTGGCGGTGGCAGGGACGGGGTTGGGCCGAGCATGGCACACCCGGCATCCCCTTCACATGGTGTTGTGCAGCCTCTTCCGCCACCCGGTTCCCCGACGCGCCACGGCCTCCGGGCATCCTTCCGTCCCATGACAGAAGAACATGCCCCGGAAGCCGCCCGCCAGCCCCGTCAGCCGGCCCCGCCCTCCTTCGCCTCCTCCTCGCTCGTCTCCTCGCTGTTCTCGTCGCTCTTCGGCAGCCCCATCACCGGCCGCTCCGTCAGCCCGCGCAGGGCCCGCAGCGTCTGCCGCAGCGCGATGGAGTCCCCATCCTCCGGCTCCAGCGCGAAGAGCAGCGCCGAGCGCCCGGTCACCAGGTACTCCTGCCCGGAATCGAAGCTCTCGATCTCCACGCCCTCCGGCAGGTTCGTGTCCATCAGGCAGTGCCAGGTCGTCCCGCCCACCACCTGGGGCAGGGTGAAGCCCACCACGTCATGATGCGCGTTGGCCACCAGCAGCGCCGTGATGTCCATCGCCGGCCGGTGCAGCCCCGTGGCCCGCGCCCGCCCGTCCAGCAGCATCCCCAGGCACCTGGCGCTGGCATCCTCCCACTCGTGGTCCTCCATGGGCTTGCCGGTCGGGGAGATCCAGGCGACGTCCTTGACGTCGAGCTCCTCGTTCACCCGCCCGGTGAGGAACCGGCCGCGACGCAGGATCGGCAGCGACTTGCGCAGGGTGAGCAGCTTGCGGGTGAAGTTGATCAGGGCCTCGCCGTCCTCGCCGATCCCCTCCCAGTTCACCCAGTTCAGCTCGTTGTCCTGGCAGTAGGTGTTGTTGTTCCCCTCCTGCGTCCGGCCCAGCTCGTCGCCCGCCAGGATCATCGGCGTCCCCTGGCTCAGCAGCAGCGTCGCCAGGAAGTTCCGCTTCTGCCGCTCGCGCAGCCTGTTGATCTCCGCGTCGTCGGTCGGCCCCTCGGCGCCGCAGTTCCAGCTCTTGTTGTCGGAATGCCCGTCGCGCCCGTCCTCGCCATTCGCCTCGTTGTGCTTCTCGTTGTAAGAAACGAGGTCGTGCAGGCAGAAGCCGTCATGCGCGGTGACGAAGTTCACCGAGGACCACGGCCGCCGCCCGCGCTTGTTGAAGGCATCGCCCGAGGCCGTCAGCCGCGTGGCCATGTCCGGCAGCTTGCCCTCGTCGCCCTTCCAGTACTCGCGCACCGTGTCGCGGAACTTGTCGTTCCACTCCGCCCAGCCCGGCGGGAAGCCGCCCACCTGGTATCCGCCCGGCCCGATGTCCCAGGGCTCGGCGATCAGCTTGACCGAGGACAGGATCGGGTCCTGCCGGCAGGAATCCAGGAAGCCGCCGCCCTCGTCGAAGCCATAGGGCTCGCGCCCCAGGATCGTGGCGAGGTCGAAGCGGAACCCGTCCACATGCATCTCCTGCACCCAGTAGCGCAGGCTGTCCGTCACCATCTGCAGAACGCGCGGGTGCGACAGGTTCACCGTGTTCCCGGTGCCCGTCTCGTTGACGTAGTAGCGCCGGTCGTTGTCGATCAGCCGGTAGTACGACGCGTTGTCGATCCCCTTGAACGACAGCGTCGGACCCTTCTCGTTGCCCTCGGCCGTGTGGTTGTACACCACGTCGAGAATGACCTCGAGCCCGGCATCGTGCAGCCGCGCCACCATCTCCTTGAACTCGGAAAGCGACCCGCTCGCGGAATAGCGCAGCTCCGGCGCGAAGAAGCCGATGGTGTTGTAGCCCCAGTAGTTCGTCAGCCCCTTGTCGGTCAGGTGCTGGTCCTGCACGAAGGAATGCACCGGCAGCAGCTCCACCGAGGTCACGCCGAGCGACTTGATGTAGTCGACGATCTCCGGCTGCCCCATTCCCGCATAGGTGCCGCGCAGCTCCTCCGGAAGCGCCGGGTGCAGCTTCGTGAAGCCCTTCACATGCGTCTCGTAGAAGATCGTGTCCGCCCAGGGGATGTTGGGCCGGCGGTCATGCCCCCAGGTGAAGGCCGGGTCCACCACCCGGCTCTTGGGCATGAAGGGCGCGCTGTCGCGCTCGTCGAAGCTCAGGTCGTCGCCGCTCTCCATCTGATAGCCGAAATGCGACGGGTCCCACTTCAGCGCACCCACCAGCCCCTTCGCATAGGGGTCGAGCAGCAGCTTGTTGGGGTTGAAGCGGTGCCCGTTCTCGGGCTCGTAAGGTCCGTGCACGCGATACCCGTACACCGTTCCCGGCCGCGCATCCGGCAGGTAGCAGTGGAACACCTCGTCGGTGTATTCCGGCATCACGATCCGCTCCAGCTCCCGCTCGCCCTTGGCGTCGAAGAGGCAGAGCTCGACCTTGGTCGCATGGGCGGAAAACAGCGCGAAATTCACCCCCAGCCCATCCCATGTCGCCCCGAGTGGGAAGGGACGGCCCTCCCGGAGCCGCATTGCGCGTTGAATCGCGGCCGCCGCGAATTTCGCGTGGCCAGAAGCGGGCGGAACGTCGGACATGCTTGGGGCAGACCTGCTCTCGGGGACAAGGAAGCAGCCGGGTTGCCGGCAGCCCATCCAGAACCCCCGTCCGGCCCGGGAAGTTTCAGACTGTCCCCCGCCGCCCGCCCTCTGTGACACCGCAACATCAGCCCCGCCCGTGGCGCCTCACGCCGGCGCTTCGCTGTCCTCGGAGGTGTGATCCCGCCCCGGTGCGGTGGGATTGACCGCCCGATGTGCCTGACTAAAGTCAGACAACATGACGCTCGACCCGATCAGCCGCTTCCGCCGCTTCAGCCGTGCCGTGACCCGGGAGGTCGGGGCCCTGGACACCTCCTTCCTCGGCCGGGGCCGCCCGCTCGGCGCCGCGCGCGTGCTCAACGCCATCGGCCATGGCCGCACGGACGTGGCCGCGATCCGCGATTATCTGGGCCTCGATTCCGGGCTGATGAGCCGCCTGCTCCGGAGCCTGGAGGAGGAGGGCCTGGTCGTCACCGAGACCCATCCCGCCGACGCCCGCCGCCGCGTCGCCCGGCTGACCGGAACGGGCGAGCGGGAATTCGCGGCCTATGAGGAGATATCGGATGCCAGGGCCGCGGCCCTGCTGTCCCGCGCGCCGCGGGCCGAGGCGCTGCTCCAGGCCATGGACACCGTGGCCCTCGCCCTGGGTCGCGACCACCTCGCCATCGAGGAGGCCGATCCCCGGGGCGAAGCCGCGCGCCATTGCCTGGGCGAGTACTACGCCGAGCTCGCCCGCCGCTTCGAGAAGGGCTTCGACGTCACGCTTTCCCGCGACCCCGAGGCCGCCGACATGATGCGGCCCCGCGGCAGCTTCCTCCTGGCCCTGTCGGACGGCCTTCCCCTCGGCTGCGTCGGGCTCAAGGGCACGGGAAAGCAATGGGCGGAGATCAAGCGCCTCTGGGTCTCGCCCGCCGCGCGCGGCCTGGGCGTCGCGCGACGCCTCATGGACGCCGCCGAGGCCACCGCCCGGGAGCTCTCGATCCCGGTCCTCCGCCTCGACACCAACCGCGCGCTGCCGGAGGCCATGCAGCTCTACCGCGCCTCCGGCTGGACCGAGATCCCCCGCTTCAACGACGATCCCTACCCCGACACCTTCTTCGAGAAGCGTCTCTGATCCCGGCGCCGCCATCCGGGGCCTTCCGCCCGGACTCGGCCCGCCTCGGTGGACCACCCCCGGCGCCCGTGGCAGTTTGCCGGCCCCATGCTCTCCATCCCCGCCAGTCGCCCCAACGCCTATACCGGCAGCCCCCTCGACCGGGTCTCCGGCCGCCGTGACGAGGCGGATTTCGTCGCCGCCCAGCTGGCGCGCGAGGATGCCCTCTTCGTCCCCGTCTGGCGCAGCCAGTCCCTGCTCCGCGACAATGCCGCCGGCGAGCCCGAGGCCGTCCTCCTCACCCCCGCCACCGCCGAGGCCCTCCGCATGACCGCCGGCCCGGCGCCGGCCCCCCCTGGGCTTGCCCCCCACGGGCCCGCCCCCTGGGTGCTGCTCGGCCTCTTCGAGGAGGGGCCGCTGAAGGGCCGCCCCGTCTTCGCCGTGGACTGTTCCGCCGCCGAGGACCCGCTTCCCCTGCTGTCGCCGGAGATGGGCCGCTTCGCCGACCTGCGCCCCGTCGCCGCCCTCATGCCGCCCGGCGAGGCCAGCCTCCTCGCCCATGCCCGCGGCATGCTCCACTGGCGCAGCCGCCACCGCTTCTGCGGCGTCTGCGGCGGCGTCTGCGAGCCGCGTGCCGCCGGCAACACGCTCCGCTGCGCGAATTGCGGCACCATGCATTTCCCCCGCACCGACCCCGCCGTGATCATGCTGATCCTCCGGGGCGACCGCTGCCTCCTCGCCAACTCCCCCCGCTTCCCCGACACGACCATGTATTCGACCCTGGCCGGCTTCGTGGAACCGGGCGAGAGCCTGGAGGAAGCCGTGCGCCGCGAGGTGCTGGAGGAAGCGGGCATCCGCGTCGGCGAGGTCCACTACCATTCCTCCCAGCCCTGGCCCTTTCCGGCCTCCGTCATGATCGGCTTCCATGGGGAGGCCCTGTCCGATGCCATCACCATCGACCCGGACGAGATCCGCGACGCCCGCTGGTTCACCCGGGACGAGCTCCGCAGCATCGACACCCTCGGCCTGCGCCTGCCGCGCGCCGATTCCATCGCGCGCCGTCTGATCGAGGACTGGCTGGAGAACACCTGAATGCCCGCCTTCGCCCCGCGCCCCCGCACCATGTCCCCCGCCCGTGTGCACCCCGCCCATGCGCGCCCCGCCCGTGTGCACCCCACCCGTGCGGCCCTGCCGCTTGCCCTCCTGGCCGCCCTGCCGCTCCTGGCCGCCTGCAATCCGGGTGGGGCCATCGTCCAGCCCGTCCCCCGCGCCGAGAACCCGCAGGAGGCCGCCTGCCGCCGCGAGGCCGCCCGCCGGCCGGAGGTCGTCGCGCTGATGCGCCAGCAGCCCCCCATCGACAACATCACCTGGTACCAGCGCTGGCAGGCCGAGGTCGCCGCCGCCCAGCTCAGCGCCACCAACGACTGCCTCCGCGCCGGTGGGCAGCCCATCAGTGGCGGCGTCGAGGCCGTCCGCCAGCCCGGCATGGCCGGCCCGGACGACCAGCCCCTCCGCTGACCCGCCCGCCCGCGCCATCTCCCCGGCGGGGCGGCCGGGAACGGTAGGGTCAGGGCCTGTGCGGCCCGCCGCCGGCCAGGCCCCCTCCGCCGCCGGGCCTCGCGACAGCCCCGCTTGCCCCGCCGCGCCGCTCCTTTACAGAGAGCCCGCATTGGCGGCCGTCCGAATCGTCGCCCGGATAGGCTGAGGCAGGATTTCCCCGATGGCCGCTTCCGAGAACGACACCGCCGGCGCGCAGGACGCCCCTCCCGGCGGCTACGACGATGCCGAGCGCATCCAGCTCGCCCTCGCCGCCGGCGCCATCACCGGCACCTGGTTCTGGGACCTGCCCACCGACCGCTTCACCATCGACGAGCAGTTCGCCCAGGCCTTCGGCATCGATCCGGCCCTCGGCCGCCAGGGCCTCAGCCTCGAACAGGTCATCGCCACCGTCCATCCGGACGACAAGCCCGGCCTCGCCGCCACGATCGGCGAGGTCATCGCCCGCGGCGGCCCCTATGCCCACCAGTACCGTGTCCGCCGCGCCGATGGCCGCTACTACTGGATCGAGGCCAACGGCCGCGTCGACAAGGCCCCCGATGGCACCCCCCTCCGCTTCCCCGGCGTCCTCCTCGACCTGGAGCAGCGGCGCGCCATCGAGGCCGAGCGCGACCGCGCCAACATCCTCCTCCGCAGCTTCATCGAGGCCGTCCCCGGCGTCGTCTATGCCAAGGACCGCGAAGGGCGCATGCTCCTCGCCAACAAGGGCACCACCGAGCTCATCGGCAAGCCGCCCGACTTCTATCTCGGCCGCACCGACCGCGAGTTCCTCGACGACACCGCCCAGGCCGAGGCCGTCATGGCCAACGACCGCCGCATCATGGAATCCGGCATCCTGGAACAGGTCGAGGAAGAGGTCCGCCGCCCCGACGGCACCCCCGCCACCTGGCTCTCCACCAAGGCCCCCCTCCGCAACGGGAGCGGCGAGGTCATCGGCCTCATCGGCACCTCCATCGACATCACCGCCCGCAAGGAGGCCGACCGTGAGCGCCAGGCCCTCCACACCCTCCTCGAACAGCGTGTCGCCGCCGCCATCGCCGAACGGGAGCAGGCCGAGGCCGCCCTCCGCCAGTCCCAGAAGATGGAAGCCGTCGGACAGCTCACCGGCGGCCTCGCGCACGACTTCAACAACCTCCTCGCCGGCATCATCGGCGCCCTCGACCTGATGGCCGCCCGCATCGCCCGGGGCCGCCACGACGACCTGCTCCGCTACACCGCCGCCGCCAGCGATGCCGCCCGGCGCGCCGCCGCCCTGACCCACCGCCTCCTCGCCTTCTCCCGCCGCCAGACCCTCGACCCGCGCCCCACCGACGTGAACCGCCTCGTCACCGGCATGGCCGACCTCCTCCGCCGTACCATCGGCCCCGGCATCGCCCTCGACACCGTCACCACCCCCGGCCTCTGGTCCGTCCTGGTGGACCCGCCCCAGCTCGAGAACGCCCTCCTCAACCTCTGCATCAACGCCCGTGACGCCATGCCCCAGGGCGGCCGCCTCACCATCTGCACGGCCAACACCCGTCTCGGCCCCCAGGCCGCCCGCGAGCGCGACCTGGCGCCCGGCCCCTATGTCTCCCTCCGCGTCACCGACACTGGCACCGGCATGGCCCCCGATACCGCCGCCAGAGCCTTCGACCCCTTCTTCACCACCAAGCCCCTCGGCCACGGTACCGGCCTCGGCCTCTCCATGATCTACGGCTTCGCCCGCCAGTCCGGCGGCCAGACCCGCATCCGCACCGCCCCCGGCCAGGGCACCACCGTCTGTCTCTACCTGCCGCGCCACCAGGGCGAACCCGCCGACACCGAGCCCGCCCCGGACCCCGCCCCGGACCTGCGCAGCCCGCATGGCGAGACCGTCCTGGTCGTGGACGACGAGCCCACCATCCGCATGCTCGTCACCGAAGTGCTGGAGGAACTCGGCTACGCCGCCCTGGAGGCCGCCGACAGCGCCGCCGGCCTCGAACTCCTCCGCTCCCCCGCCCGCATCGACCTCCTCGTCACCGATATCGGCCTCCCCGGCGGCATGAACGGCCGCCAGATGGCCGAGGCCGCCCGCCACGCCCGCCCGGGCCTGCGGACCCTCTTCATCACCGGCTATGCCGAACAGGCCGTCATCGGCGAAACGCCTCTGCCCCCCGGCATGCACGTCATGACCAAGCCCTTTGCCCTGGAAACCCTCACCGCCCGCATCCGGGAACTCGTCGCCGGCTGACACGGGCCGCGGGCTGGGCAGAGGAGGGGCCGCCCTCAGCCCCCCTTCGGCGACTGCCCCAGCGCCGCCCAGTCCCGCTCCCCCCCATCCGCCCGGATGATCGCGTCCATCCGCTCCGCCAGCAGCCGCGCCACCGGCACCTCCGCCTCGCCCGCCGCCTCCAGCGCCAGCCCCACATCCTTCCGCCCGAGCTTCATCGGGAACCCCGCCGGCTCGAACCGCCCCGCCGCGATCATCGGCGCATAGACCCCCATCATCCGGCTGCCGAAATCCGTCTCCGTCAGGAATTCCGCGAACCGCGCCGCCGGCACGCCCTGCGACCCGGCGATCCGCATCTGCTCGCTCACCAGCTCGATCACCGCCGCGATCCCGAAATTCGCCGCCAGCTTGGTGGCCGCCGCCATCGCCGGCCTCTCCCCCATCCGAAGCGTCTTCGCCCCGATCGCCCCGAACAGTGGCGCCAGCCGGTCGAGCGCCTCCGCCGGCCCCGCCGCGATCACCGACAGCTTTCCCGCCGCCGCCACATCCGGCCGCCCCAGCACCTGCGCCGACACGAAGCCCTGGCCCGCCCCGTCATGCGCCGTCGCCAGCCGCTCCGTCAGCGCCACGCTCACCGTGCTGCACGACACATGCAGCACCCCCGGCCCCGCCGAGAGCACCCCGCCTTCGCCGGAGGTCACCGCCTCCACCGCCGCGTCATTCGCCAGCATGCTGAACACGATGCCCGCCCGGGCCGCCTCCGCCGGGCTGCCCGCCACCCGCGCCCCGCGCGCGGCCAGCGCCTCCGCCTTTCCGGCGCTGCGATTCCACACCGTCACGCGGTGCCCGGCCTCCAGCAGCCGCCCGGCCATCCCCGATCCCATCTGCCCGAGACCCAGGAACCCCACATCCATCTGTTCCGTGCTCATGCCGCTCTCCTCGCTTGGATTGCAGACGTCGCCTTCCTGGGGAGTCCTAACGTTGGCGTGGGGGAGGGGGCTTCCGTGTCGGAGCTTTGCGGCCGAACGTCGCAGCGCAGGGGCTCTACCCCTGCACCCCGGCAGGAACCTGAGGTTCCTGCACCTCCTAATCATTATTCGGAGGGTTATTTAGTCGGCCTTGAATAACTCGTAAGGCACTGATCTAGCTGTGAGATTTTCCGGGCTCGGCGACCTGGATTTGCAGGGTTCGATTGTTTTCGACGACAAACCCTGCGAATCTTGTGGGCATGAAGCACCGCCCGCGCCCGCCGGAACAGGCCGATCTGCTGCGGCCGCGGCTGGTCGACATGATCGATGGGCGGCACGAACTGGTGCGGCTGGCGGCGCTGATCGACTGGTCCTGGTTCGAGCGGGAATGGGCCGGCTTCTTCCCCGCCGCTGAGGGACGGCCGGCCACGCATCCGCGTCTGGTCGCCGGGCTGATGTACCTCCAGCACGCCCATGGCCTCTCCGACGAGGCGGTGCTCGCGCGCTGGGTGGAGAACCCGTACTTCCAGCACTTCACGGGTGAGACCTTCTTCCAGCACCGTGCGCCCATCCATCCCTCCTCTCTCAGCCGCTGGCGCGGTCGCATCGGTGAGGAAGGTGTCGAGTGGTTGCTGACCAGGACGATCGAGGCGGCTCAGGCTTCGGGAGCTGTGACGTCGAACAGCTTGGCCGAGATCGCAGTGGACACCACAGTGATGGAGAAGGCCATCGCCCATCCGACCGACAGCCGCCTCTATGAGCGGGCCCGCCACTCGCTGGTGACGCTGGCGCACAAGGCCGGGATCGCCCTGCGCCAGAACTACAATCGCCTGGCGCCGCGCCTGGCCGGCCAGGTGGGGCGCTACGCCCACGCCCGGCAGTTCCGCCGCATGCGCAAGGCGTTGCGCACGCTCAAGGGCTACACCGGCCGCATCCTGCGCGATGTTGAACGCAAGCTCGGCGCCGTCCCTGACGGGCCACTGCGGGCGCGCATCGAGCAGCGCATCGCCCTCGTCACCCGCCTGCTGCTCCAGACACCGAAGTCGTCCCGCAAGCTCTACGCCCTGCACGAGCCCGAGGTGGACTGCATCGCCAAGGGCAAGGCGCGGGTGCGCTACGAGTTCGGCACGAAGGTCAGCATCGCCACCACCCTCGCCGGTGGCTTCGTCGTCGGCATGCGCAGCCAGCCCGGCAATCCCTACGACGGCCACACCCTCGCCGACGCCCTCCAGCAGGTCGAGACCCTCACCGGCCAGCGTCCCAGCCTCGCCGTGGTCGATCGCGGCTACCGCGGCCATGGCGTCACGGCAACCAGGGTGCTCGTCAGCGGCACCAGCCGCGGCCTCACGCCCCGCCTGCGCCGGCTGCTCCGCCGCCGCAGCGCCATCGAGCCCGAGATCGGCCACATGAAGACCGATGGCCGCCTCGCCCGCTGCGCCCTCAAGGGCACGCTCGGCGATGCTCTCTACGCCGTCCTCTGCGGCTGCGGCCACAACATCCGCAAGATCCTCGCCCACCTCAGGGCCCTTTTGGCCGCTCTCCTCGCCGCCCTCCGACAGGCAATCCTCACCCCGATCAGCCAAGCCAGCGTCCCGACAGGCCGCACCCTGCTCGCAGGGGCGACAGCCTGAAGACGTTGTTCAAGGCCGACTATTTAGTCGGCCTTGAATAACTCGTAAGGCACTGATCTAGCTGTGAGATTTTCCGGGCTCGGCGACCTGGATTTGCAGGGTTCGATTGTTTTCGACGACAAACCCTGCGAATCTTGTGGGCATGAAGCACCGCCCGCGCCCGCCGGAACAGGCCGATCTGCTGCGGCCGCGGCTGGTCGACATGATCGATGGGCGGCACGAACTGGTGCGGCTGGCGGCGCTGATCGACTGGTCCTGGTTCGAGCGGGAATGGGCCGGCTTCTTCCCCGCCGCTGAGGGACGGCCGGCCACGCATCCGCGTCTGGTCGCCGGGCTGATGTACCTCCAGCACGCCCATGGCCTCTCCGACGAGGCGGTGCTCGCGCGCTGGGTGGAGAACCCGTACTTCCAGCACTTCACGGGTGAGACCTTCTTCCAGCACCGTGCGCCCATCCATCCCTCCTCTCTCAGCCGCTGGCGCGGTCGCATCGGTGAGGAAGGTGTCGAGTGGTTGCTGACCAGGACGATCGAGGCGGCTCAGGCTTCGGGAGCTGTGACGTCGAACAGCTTGGCCGAGATCGCAGTGGACACCACAGTGATGGAGAAGGCCATCGCCCATCCGACCGACAGCCGCCTCTATGAGCGGGCCCGCCACTCGCTGGTGACGCTGGCGCACAAGGCCGGGATCGCCCTGCGCCAGAACTACAATCGCCTGGCGCCGCGCCTGGCCGGCCAGGTGGGGCGCTACGCCCACGCCCGGCAGTTCCGCCGCATGCGCAAGGCGTTGCGCACGCTCAAGGGCTACACCGGCCGCATCCTGCGCGATGTTGAACGCAAGCTCGGCGCCGTCCCTGACGGGCCACTGCGGGCGCGCATCGAGCAGCGCATCGCCCTCGTCACCCGCCTGCTGCTCCAGACACCGAAGTCGTCCCGCAAGCTCTACGCCCTGCACGAGCCCGAGGTGGACTGCATCGCCAAGGGCAAGGCGCGGGTGCGCTACGAGTTCGGCACGAAGGTCAGCATCGCCACCACCCTCGCCGGTGGCTTCGTCGTCGGCATGCGCAGCCAGCCCGGCAATCCCTACGACGGCCACACCCTCGCCGACGCCCTCCAGCAGGTCGAGACCCTCACCGGCCAGCGTCCCAGCCTCGCCGTGGTCGATCGCGGCTACCGCGGCCATGGCGTCACGGCAACCAGGGTGCTCGTCAGCGGCACCAGCCGCGGCCTCACGCCCCGCCTGCGCCGGCTGCTCCGCCGCCGCAGCGCCATCGAGCCCGAGATCGGCCACATGAAGACCGATGGCCGCCTCGCCCGCTGCGCCCTCAAGGGCACGCTCGGCGATGCTCTCTACGCCGTCCTCTGCGGCTGCGGCCACAACATCCGCAAGATCCTCGCCCACCTCAGGGCCCTTTTGGCCGCTCTCCTCGCCGCCCTCCGACAGGCAATCCTCACCCCGATCAGCCAAGCCAGCGTCCCGACAGGCCGCACCCTGCTCGCAGGGGCGACAGCCTGAAGACGTTGTTCAAGGCCGACTATTTATTGTATTGCCGACCAATAGGAGGCGCTAGATCAAATTTGAAAAGTTTTCTTGAGGTTAGAACATCATATAGGTCATTTTTCCAACAATCTGCAAGCACATCCACATATTTGTAATAGAGACCCGAGTTCATAAAAATATCTACGCTTTTTGCAGAATTTTTAAAATTTCCAGAAAATTCCATTTCACGATAAAAGTCAAGGTGTATTGCATCCAAACCTTGTGTAATATTGTCTGCAATCTCTTGATTGTACATTTTTGATAGCTTCACACCTATGACGCCTCGGATCATAACTTGACGTATGATTGCGTGGGGGTGAGCGCCATCAAACATGTTGTCCTCGTTTAATATACCGCTTTCAAAAAGGAGAAATAGTCCAGTCGTGGCAAGCATGAGCGCGCGTGCTGCGGCTTTGGGACCATTTCCCAAACATCTGTGTGTGATAGCCAAGAGCATCTTTGAATTTTCATCCAGATTGTCGACACTTCTTTCCGAAAATGCACCTCCCAGTAACACTTCCATGCATCTATTTGTGGCACCGGCATCCGCGTCCATTTCAAGGGTATGATCTTTTATTCTCTCATCCAAATCTGAGGATCTGCGACTTTCATTAATCATTTGTCCGTGGCCATTGTGCCCGTTCACAATATGTGTAAATTCATGAAGAAAAAGAAACTCTATTGCTAGTGATGCGATAAATCCAGCTATTACTAATCTATCTTGACACCGAGGTATGATGGGGGCTCGATCACCTTCTGAGTGTATTGTTCGATTTCCTACTATAATTTTTCTTCGACGCGTTTCCAAATTAACCTTTCCGATGTCTGGGCAGAAGGTTGGGGAGGCAAACAGTTCATAAAACATACGTGTTAAGACATGCTGAGATCCGATGCTAATTAATATTAAGTTGAGATCAATAATGCCCCCTGCTAGAGCTGCGGCGTCGAGGAGGTTATCATTTTGCCAGACTAGACGAAAATCTTTGTCCTCCACAATCAAGAAGCGCAGTTTTTCATAGAAGCTGTTTAATTTCTGATTATATTGCTTCAAGAAAAATAAACGACCTTCATCAAGACCTGTCACATTGATAATGGGCGCACGCTTCATTCCGACGAGATATTCATTTATCTGTATGAGTTCAACGTCAGGTTGTGTGTCAACTATCCAGCCTGGTTTTTGCACCGGGTTCTCCTCTAGAAAGACTAGACTTACAGAATTAATGCAAGAATGCATCAATTCCAATCGAGTAAAACTAACTAATATATAGGAAAACTTGCCTATTTCCTACCCTCATGCTACACTCCCATCCATGCGCCACCCCTCCCGCCTCTCCCCACCCCAACCCTTCCACCCCCTCACCGACGACGAGTGGCTTGCCCTCTTCCCCCACATCCTCCCGCGCTCCCCCGCCGGCCGCCCCATCGCCGATCTCCGCCTCCGCATGGACGCCATCTTCCACCTCGCCCTCACCCCCGACCCCTGGCGCGCCCTCCCGCCCCACTACGGCAACCCCGCCACCATCTCCCGCTACTTCCGCCGCCTCACCCATAACGGCCTCTGGACCCGCCTCCTCACCCTCCTGGCCGAAACCCACCTCAGCCACCCCCTCCGCGCCATCGAGCATCGCATCTGCCGCGCCGCCCGCCGCGCCTACCGCATCCTCGGCCTGCGCCTCATCCTCCTCGCTCGCCGCCTCGGCCTCCGCTCCGCCCTCCCCGGCCCGCCCTGGCTCCTCCCCGACCCGGATTTGTCCGAAACCCTGCGCCGGGTGAAAATCCCGCCCTTTCCAACGCGCTACGGCGCGCTCACCGCCTATCGCGCCCTGCTGCGCACCCTCGCCGCCCTCCACCGCACCGCCGGTGGCCGCGCCCGCCTCCCCAACCGCCTCCGCCACGCCTGGCCATGAGCACTCCCATCTCCGAACCCGGCGGATACCCGCCCTGCGCCCATTCCGCTTGCGGCCGGGACCGGCCCGCGCCTAATCCGCGCGGCATGAGCGATGCCCTCCCGATCCGCCGTGCCCTTCTCTCCGTCTCCGACAAGGGGGGGCTGATCGACTTCGCCCGCGCCCTCGTCACACACGGGGCCGAACTCCTTTCCACCGGCGGCACCGCCGCCGCCCTCCGCGCCGCCGGCCTGCCGGTGAAGGATGTCAGCGACCACACCGGCTTCCCGGAAATCCTCGACGGCCGCGTGAAGACGCTGGTGCCCCAGGTCCATGGCGGCATCCTTTTCCGCCGCGACCTGCCGGAACACCAGGCCCAGGCCGACCGCCACGGCATCGCCCCGATCGACCTCGTCTGCGTGGATCTCTACCCCTTCGAGGCCACGGTCGCGAAAGGCGCGCCCTTCGAGGACTGCATCGAGAACATCGACATCGGCGGTCCGGCCATGATCCGCTCGGCGGCCAAGAACCACGACCACGTCGCCGTCCTGACCTCCCCCGCCCAGTACGCGGATGTCGCGGCGGCCCTCTCCTCCGGCGGCACCACCCTGGCCCTGCGGCGGAAGCTGGCCGCCGCCGCCTATGCCCGCACCGCCGCCTATGACGCCGCCATCGCCGCCTGGTTCGCCCGCCAGGAAGGCGAGGAATTCCCCAACCGCCTCGCTGTCGCCGGCACCCTGCGCCAGACCCTGCGCTACGGGGAAAACCCGCACCAGCGCGCCGCCTTCTACACCTACGGCACCCATCGCCCCGGCATCGCCACCGCGCGGCAGGTCCAGGGCAAGGAACTCTCCTACAACAACCTGAACGACACGGACGCCGCCTACGAGGCCGTGGCCGAGCTCGACGGCCCCGCCATCGTCATCGTCAAGCACGCCAATCCCTGCGGCGTCGCCCTCGGCACCGATCTCGCCGAGGCCTGGGACAAGGCGCTCCGCTGCGACCCCGTCTCCGCCTTCGGCGGCATCGTCGCCGCCAACCGCCCGCTCGACGCCGCGGCGGCGGAAAAGATCGCGGCCATCTTCACCGAGGTCGTCATCGCCCCCGACGCCTCCGAGGAAGCCAAGGCCGTCTTCGCCCGCAAGAAGAACCTGCGCCTCCTCCTCACCGGCGGCCTGCCCGACCCGGCGGCGCCCGGCACGGTCATCCGCTCCGTCAGCGGCGGCTTCCTCGCCCAGTCCCGCGACGCCGGCCGCATCACCCAGGCCGAGCTGAAGGTCGTCACGAAGCGCGCCCCGACCGAGCAGGAACTGGCCGACCTGCTCTTCGCCTTCCGCGTCTGCAAGCATGTGAAGAGCAACGCCATCGTCTATGCCAAGGGCGGCGCCACCACCGGCATCGGCGCCGGCCAGATGAGCCGCGTGGACAGCGCCCGCATCGCCGCCTGGAAGTCCGAGGAAGCCACCCGGGCCGCCGGCCTCGCCACCCCGCTGGCCCAGGGCTCGGTCGTCGCCTCCGACGCCTTCTTCCCCTTCGCGGACGGTCTCCAGGCCGCGGCGGCGGCGGGCGCCACGGCGGTGATCCAGCCCGGCGGCTCGATGCGCGACAATGAGGTCATCGCCGCCGCCGACGAGGCCGGGCTGGCGATGGTCCTCACCGGCATGCGGCACTTCCGCCATTGACCCGGCGGGCCTCCCCACCCATCCCCGTTGGGCCGGATCGCCGCATCCGGCCTTCCGGACAGGGCAGGGGAGGCCCCCGATGAACGACGAACACGCCGAATCCGTCCTCGCCTTCTGGCGCGAGGCCGGTCCCGAACGCTGGTTCGCCAAGGATGACGGCTTCGACGCCGCCTGCCGCCACCGCTTCGAGGACCTGCACCTCGAAGCCTCGCGCGGTCCGGTTGCCTCCTGGATCGGCTCCCCGGACACCGCCCTGGCCTTCATCCTGCTGACCGACCAGATCCCGCGGAACCTCTACCGCGGCTCCGCCCACGCCTTCGCCACCGACCCGCTGGCCCTGGCCACCGCGAACCTCGCCATCGCCCGCGGCCACGATCAGGCGACCGAGCCCGCGCTCCGCCCCTTCCTCTACCTTCCCTTCGAGCATTCGGAGGACCCGCGCGACCAAGCCCGCTCCGTCCAGCTCTTCGCCCATCATGCGGAGCGGACCGGCGACACCCATTCGCTCCACTGGGCGCGGCTGCACGACGACATCATCCGCCGCTTCGGCCGCTTCCCCCATCGCAACGCCGTTCTGGGCCGTGCAACCACGCCGGAGGAACAGGCTTTCCTGGACGCCGGAGGCTTCTCGGGATGACCCCGCCGCGATCGCTGTCCCGCCCCCATGCCGGAGCCCACCGCATGCCGAAAGCCCGCCCCGCCCCCCGGCTCCCCGGAGCCCTGGTCCCGCGCGTCCTTCTCCCGGCCGGCCTGCTTTCGGCGGCCATGCTGTCCTCCGTCCCGCTTGCCCCCGCCCAAGCCGCCGACCCGCCGCCCCCGCCGCTGGCCACCCAGCAGATGCTGCCCGCCACCGACACGCTCCGCGTCTTCGGCCGCGACGTGAAGAGCGCCTCCGGCACCGTGGTCGCCCAGATCGTCAACGTCCTGGTCAACGAGGCCGGCGAGCCCCGGGCCGCGATCCTCGACTATGGCGGTTTCCTCGGCGTCGGCCGCCGCCGCATCGCCGTGACCTGGGAAACCCTTTCCTTCACGCCGGACGGCATCACCTTCCTGCTGACCCGCGACCAGCTGAAGGGCTTCCCGGATTTCGTGGAAGGCAAACCCATCCTCGCCGCCGCCCCTCCGCCGGAAACTCCCGCCGCCCCCGCCGAGGCCGTTCCCGGATCCGCTGCCCAGCCCGCGCCCGAGGCGGCCCCCGCCCCGGCGGGGACCACTCAGCCCGCGCCCGCCCAGGCTCCAGCCGCCCCGCCTGATCCGGCCTCGGCGAACACTCCTCCATCAGCCGCCCCAGCCCCGGACAATGCTCCCGCGAGCAGCGTCCCACAGGCCGCGGGCGCGCAGGACAACGCTCCTCCGGGGAACCTTCCCCAAGGCGGCGGCGCACAGGGCGCCGCCCCCGCAGGCAACGCCCCCCAGCGCGATGGCACGCAGCGCGATGGCACGCAGGGCGATGGCGCGCAGGACAATGCCCCACCGGGCAACCTTCCCCATGGGACGGGCGCCCAGGAAGGTGGCGCCCAGGAAAGTGGCACCCAGAATGATGCCACCCAGAATGGCGCCACCCGGAAAGGCGAGGCCGGAAGCGGCGACGCGAAGGGCCATGACACGGGGAGCGGCAGCTCCGGAGGAGACGCCGTCCAGGGCGGCACCACCAGTCCCGGGGCCGTGACGCCCACGCCCGGGCCGGCCCGGGCCGCCCCCGGCACGACCCTGGCGCCACAATCGCCACCCTCCGCGCCGGCCCCCGCAACCCCCGGCGGCAAGCCGGATTAAGCGCCCATGGCATCCGGTCTGACCGGGTCGGCGCGCAGCGCGCGCGGGCTCGACCTGCTCAATTTCTTTGTCGCGAACATCCAGACCGGCTTCGGTCCCTTCATCGCCGTCTATCTGAGCGCCCAGGCCTGGACCGAGTTCGAGATCGGCATGGCGCTCAGCGTCGGCACCTTCACCGCCATGGTCAGCCAGCTTCCCGCCGGGGCGCTGGTGGATGCCACGCCGCGCAAGAAGCTGGCGGCCCTGGTCGCCATCCTTTGCATGCCCGTCAGCGCCCTGCTGCTGGTGGCGGTGGAGCCGCGCCAGCTCCCGGTGATGCTGTCCGAGGTTCTGCACGGCATCGCCAGCTGCGTCCTGGCGCCCGCCATCGCGGCCATCAGCCTGGCACTGGTCGGACGCATGGCGCTGGGGGAGCGCCTGGGCCGCAACGCCCGCTTCGCCGCCATCGGCAACGGCGCGGCCGCCGGGCTGTTGGGGTTGGCGGGCACCTACATCTCCAGCGCGGCGGTCTTCTGGCTGACGGCGGCCCTGGCCATTCCCAGCCTGATCGCCCTGGCCATGATCCGGCAGGCCGACCTTGTCACGGTGGTCCAGCGGGAACAGGCATCGAAGGGGCAGGGCGGCCTGATGACGCTGCTCCGCAACCGGGGCGTCCTGATCTTCTCCGGCTGCTGCCTGCTCTTCACCCTGGCGAATGCCGCCATGCTGCCGCTGGCCGGTTCGGAAGTGACCCGCAACAGCGGCGACGAGGCCAACCTCATCATCGCCGCCTGCATCGTCGCGCCACAGCTCGTGGTGGCGGCGATCTCTCCCTGGATCGGGCGGCTGGCCGAACGGCGCGGCAGGCGTGTGGCCCTGATGATCGGCTTCGCCGCGTTGCCCCTGCGCGGCCTGCTCCTCGCCGTCGTGTCCGACCCCAAGGTCCTGATCCTGGTCCAGGCCCTGGACGGCGTCAGCGCCGCGGCGCTGGGCGTGCTGCTGCCGCTGCTTTCGGCGGACCTGACGCGGGGCACGAACCGCTTCAATCTGTGCATGGGCATCTTCGGCCTTGCGGTGGGCATCGGCGGAACGCTCAGCACGACGGTGGCAGGCGCGACCGCGACATGGTTCGGTTCCGGCGCTGCGTTCGGCCTGCTGGCCGTCGTCGGCCTGCTGTCGTTCCTGCTGGTGCTCTTCGTGATGCCGGAAACCGGGACGGCCGATCCCGATGGCGTGATTCGCAAGCCAGCTTCCCCGGCCATGACGTCGTCAGGCCTGCGCGAATCCATGCGCACGGGGCCGAAACTGGTGGAGAATGACCCGGAAGGGGTTGGGCAGCCGTGGAGCGGCTAGCACAGGACGCAAGCCATGCGAGTTCTTTGCTCTTCATGAGCGAAAGAATCCCAGGAAAGCAACCCCTAAGTGTTGGAAGCAGGCTCTCAGGACCGTGTCCCACCCTGCACTGAGAGAAGATGCCTCACGGATAATTGTGTTCGGGGCGCGACTGTAAGAACCTGCCGCTTTCCATGACGGCAAGACGCCGAATGGCACCGGAAAGCAACCGGGGTGGCGGGAAGGCAGAAGGTTCACGGTACAGCCGCGGGGCCGGCAGGCATCCGTCACCCGAAGGGGACGAAGCCGCTTGAACTACAGCCTGCCCGGACAACCCGGACCGGAATACCCCGGCGGTCTTTCCCCCCGCCCCACCTTCCTCCGCAGTGGCACGCGCACCGGGCTGATCTGTGCAGCGCTGGTGCTGGCGGCCCTCGGGCTGATGCTCTTCGTGCTGCTGCGCACGCCCATGAAGGACGACATCGCCTGGCTGCTCTGGGTGGCGCGGCAGTGGCTGAAGGGGAAGCGCCTCTATGTCGATGTCATCGAGGTCAATCCGCCGCTGATCGTCTGGATCAGCGCCATCCCGGTGCTGGCCGGCGACATGCTGGGCGTCTCCGCGAAGCCCCTGGCCCTGCTCCTTTTCGCGGGCGCCGCCCTGGGCTCCGCCTGGACGACGGCACGGCTGCTGCTGGGGCTGGGGCCGGCCTTCCGTTGCCTGCCCGCCACCTTCGCGGCCATCGCCTGCGTCCTGATCCTGATGCCGGGGATCGAGTTCGGGCAGCGCGAGCACCTGCTGACCATCGCCGTGCTGCCGCATCTGGCGATCCTGATCCGCTCCCTGGAAGGCCAGGCCACCGGCTGGCGCATGGCCACCGGCAACGCCGTGCTGGCGGGTCTGGGCGCGGCGCTGAAGCCCCGCTACCTGCTCTGCCTGGGGGTGGTGGAACTGGTGGGCTGGCTTCAGCGCGGCTTCCGCCTTCGCCTGTCGCCCTTTGTCGCCTTCGGCGTCGCGGGGCTCTATGCCGCGGCCATCCTGTTCCTCTATCCCAGCTTCGTCGATCGCGCGGTGCCGCTCGCCCTGACCCTTTATGGCGGTACCGATTCCGGCTTCCTGTCCTTGCTGGCGGATTCCTGGCGCCTGATGGTCGGCGTCATTCTGGCCGTTGCCCTGACCTTCACGACGCCGCGCGGCAGCACGGCGCGGCGAGTGATGGCGGTGCTGTCGGGCTTTGCCGTCACGGCCACGGCGGTGATGTTCCTGGACGGCAAGAACTGGTTCTACCACCGGATTCCGGCCTCGATCGTGATGACGCTGTCCCTCATCTACTGGTGCGCGGAGGCGGCGGCCCTGCGCCGCTGCGGCGGCCTCCCGGGCTGGCGCTTTCCCGTGCTGATGCTGGTGGCGCTGATGCCCCTGGCGATCCAGGCGCAGAGCCTGGCCGGACGGCTGCAGGACCGGCTGGTGCTCGCGATGGAGCCGGAGCTTTCCACCGAGGTGAAGCTGGAGCGCCTGATCCGGCAGGAGAAGGCCCGGACCTATGTGGCCTTCTCCGAGTGGATCGGGCTGGGCTTCCCGATCGTGGACGACACCGGCGTCACCTGGGCGAGCCGCTTCGATTCCATGTGGGCGCTGCGGGGTGAGCTGTGGCGGGCAAGGCTGGACGGACGGCCACCGGCGGAATGGCCGATCCATCTCTGGGTGGCGCAGGACTTCATCCGGGGCTGCCCGGACCTGGTGGTGGTGGACAGCCGCCGCGGGGCGGAGGACATCAACTATCCCAGCGTCCTCGCACAGGCCGACCCGGATTTCGCGGCGGTCTGGGCGCTCTACCGCCAGATCGCCGTGGTGGACGGGCTGCAGGTGTTCAAGCGTGGAGGGGGGAGCTGCCAGCCCGCGGCGCCGGCCGGCGCCGCGGGTTGAGGCGGAGGGCGGCTGGACCCTCCACGCGTCACGGGAGGCCGCCGCAAGCCCGCGTAGCGGCGGTGGCATTCATGCTGCGCTGCCGTATCATGCGGCCCGGCCAAGGAACGAGAGGGCGCGATGACGCTGGAGCAGCTGCGTGTCTTCGTGGCCGTGGCCGAGCGCCAGCACGTCACCCGGGCGGCGGAAGCGCTGCACATCGCCCAGTCGGCTGCCAGCGCGGCGGTGGCGACGCTGGAGGCGCGCCATGGCGTACGGCTGTTCGACCGGCTCGGGCGCGGCATCACCCTGACGGGGGCGGGACGGATCTTCCTGGCCGAGGCCCGCGCCGTGCTGGCCCGGGCGGAGACGGCGGAACGTGTCCTGGCGGAACTGGGAGGGCTGGAGCGAGGCGTGCTGACCGTGCAGGCGAGCCAGACCATCGCCAGCTACTGGCTGCCGCGGTATCTGGTGGCCTTCCGGCGCGCCTATCCGGGCATCGAGATCCGCCTGGGGATCGGCAATACGGCGCAGGTGGCCGCCGCGGTGCATGACGGGCTGGCGGAGCTGGGCTTCGTCGAGGGGCGCGTGGAGGATTCCGCGCTCGCCAGCCGCGACGTGGCCACCGACCAGCTCGTGCTGGTGGTGGCGCCCGGACATCCCTGGACCGGCGCCTTGCCGGGGGATCTGGCCGGGCTGGTGGCGGAGGGGGAGTGGGTGTTGCGCGAGCCCGGTTCCGGCACCCGGTCGGCCTTCGAGGCGTTGCTGACCGGAGCCGGCCTGCGGGAACGCCTGCGCGTGGCGCTGGAACTGCCGTCCAACGAGGCGGTCCGGGCGGCGGTCGAGGCGGGCATGGGCGCGACGGTGATCTCCGCCTCGGTGGCGGCGCCCAGCCTGGAGGCGGGGCTGTTGCAGCAATTGCCCTTCCCGCTGCCGGAGCGTGCCTACCACGTCCTGAGCCATCGGGAGCGGCGCTACAGCGGCGCGGCGCGGAGGCTGCTGGATCTCGTGACCGGGGCGGCGCACCCGACCGCGGGGATACCTGCCGACGCCATGCCAGGGTGATGTGCCCGGGCCATATGCGGCGAGGCCCGGCAGTGTCCTGCCGGGCCTCTCGCGAATGGTCCCGGGGGAAGGCCATCTTGCGGATGGCCTCCGTGGCGGTGGGGCCCGCGCTGCCGGGCACCATGCCCGGCAAGCGGCCCGCCACGGCCCTCTTCCCCCCGGGTGAGGTTCCTCAGTAGCGGTACTGCTCGGCCTTGAAGGGGCCGGCCTGCGGCACACCGATGTAGTCGGCCTGCTGCTGGCTCAGCACCGTCAGCTTGGCGCCGACCTTCTCCAGATGCAGGGCCGCGACCTTCTCGTCCAGGTGCTTGGGCAGGGTGTAGACCTGCTTCTCGTACTTCGCGCCATTGGTCCAGAGCTCGATCTGCGCCAGCGTCTGGTTGGTGAAGGAGGCGCTCATCACGAAGCTCGGATGGCCGGTGGCGTTGCCGAGGTTCACGAGGCGGCCTTCGGAGAGCAGCGTGATCGCCTTGCCATCCGGGAAGGTGATCTCGTCCACCTGCGGCTTCACGTTGCTCCACTTCAGGTTCTTCAGCGCGGCGACCTGGATCTCGCTGTCGAAGTGGCCGATGTTGCAGACGATGGCGCGGTGCTTCATCGCGCGCATGTGGTCGATGGTGATGACGTCCACATTGCCCGTGGCGGTGACAAAGATGTCGGCGCGGGGCGCGGCATCCTCCATGGTCACGACCTCATAGCCCTCCATCGCCGCCTGCAGCGCGCAGATCGGGTCGATCTCGGTGACCATGACGCGGCAGCCGGCGTTGCGCAGCGAAGCGGCCGAGCCCTTGCCCACGTCGCCATAGCCGGCGACGCAGGCGATCTTGCCGGACATCATCACGTCCGTGCCGCGGCGGATGCCGTCCACCAGGGACTCGCGGCAGCCGTAGAGGTTGTCGAACTTCGACTTGGTGACGCTGTCGTTCACATTGATGGCGGGGAAGAGCAGCTTGCCTTCCTTGGCCATGGTGTAGAGGCGATGCACGCCCGTCGTCGTCTCCTCGGAGACGCCCTTGATCGAGGCAGCGAGCTTCGCGAACCAGCCCGGCTTCTCGGCGACCAGCTTCCGGATCAGCGCGAAGAAGACGGTCTCCTCTTCGTTGCTGGCCTTGTCGAGGAAGGCGGTGTCGCCCTTCTCGGCGCGCAGGCCGTAATGGACCAGCAGCGTCATGTCGCCGCCGTCGTCCAGCAACATGTTCGGCACGTCGCCGTTCCAGTCGAGCGTGCGGTACACGTAGTCCCAGTATTCCTCCAGCGTCTCGCCCTTCACGGCGAAGACGGGCACACCGGTGGCGGCGATGGCGGCCGCGGCATGGTCCTGGGTGGAGAAGATGTTGCAGGAGGACCAGCGGACCTCGGCGCCGAGCGCGGTCAGCGTCTCGATCAGCACGGCGGTCTGCACCGTCATGTGCAGGCAGCCGGAGATGCGGGCGCCCTTCAGCGGCTTCTCGGTGCCGAACTCGTGGCGTAGCGCCATCAGGCCGGGCATCTCGTCCTCGGCCATCGCCAGTTCCTTGCGGCCCCAGTCGGCCAGGGTGATGTCGCGGACCTTGTAGTCGGTGGCGGGCACGTGGGTATCGGGCATGGGTCGTCCGGGACTCCGGCTTGTGGGCGGGCCAGGGCACCGGCGGAACCGGCCCTGGTCAGGTATCAAGATATCTTTATGTTATGCGAAGGGATTTGGGAAGCACGAAGCGCCCCTCCCGGCATGGGGTGTCCGTGAAGAGCCGAAGACAGGCCCCCGGTGCGGTGCCGGGGCGCTCCCCCACCCGCGCCCGGCCGCAGCCGTCCCGTGTGGGGGGGCGACGTGGGCCAGAGGCTGATGGTGGCGCTGATCGGCGCGGTGCAAGCGATCCTGGCCGGCTTGAAGGTGCGGGTGACGCAGACCTTGCCGGCGCCGAAGGGGCCGTTGAAGCGGCCGAGCTTCAGCTTCGCCAGTCGGCGCCTTCCTCGAAGTTCAGCACCAGCTCCTGGATGCGGCCCGGGTCCGACTGCTCCATGACCCGGCGGGCGAAGCGGGCGCAGTCGTCGATGTTCAGCGCCCGCACGGCCTGCTTCACCCTGGGCACGGCGGAGGCGTTCATCGACAGGCTCCGCAGGCCGAGGCCCAGCAGCAGCGGCACCAGGCGGGGATTTCCCGCCATCTCGCCACAGACCGAGACCGGCATCCGCAGCCGCAGCGCCGCCTCGGTGGAGAACTGGATCAGCCGGAGCACCGCCGGGTGCAGCGGGTCGTAGAGATGCGAAACCTCCGCCTCCGCGCGGTCCACCGCCAGCGTGTACATGGCGAGGTCGTTGGTGCCGATGGCGAAGAAATCGGCCTCCAGCGCGATGGCGTCGGCGGCCAGGGCGGCGCCAGGCGTCTCGATCATCGCGCCCAGCGGCGGCAGCTTGTCCGGCAGGGCGATGTTGCCGCGGCGGCGCAGGCGCTTGGCCACGCGCTCGTAGATCTCGCGGGCCTGGCGCACCTCCTGCGGCACGGTGACCATGGGCAGCAGGACCCGCACCGGGCCGAGGGCGGCGACGCGCAGGATGGCGGCGAACTGCACCTCCAGGATCTCCGGCCGCCGCAGCAGCATGCGGATACCGCGCAGGCCGAGCGCCGGGTTGGCGCCGCCCTGGGCGAAGTCGATGGTCTGGGCGAGGGCCTCCATGTCCTTCTCGCCGCCCCAGTCGAGGACGCGGATGGTCACGCCGTCGCCCGCGATGCTTTCGACGATCTGGCGATAGACCTCGAAATGCGCCTCCTCGTCGGGCGGCACGTCGCGGTTCATGAAGAGGAACTCGGTGCGCAGCAGGCCGATGCCGTGCGCGCCCGCGCCGGCGATCAGCGGCAGCTCGGCCGGGATCTCCATGTTGGCCTGGAGGTCCACCTCCTCCCCATCCGTGGTGACGGAGGGCAGGCGGCGAAGCTTGTTCAGCCGGGTGCGCTCGCGCGCATAGCCGGCCAGGGCCTCGCGCCCCAAGGCCAGGGACTTCTCGTTGGGGCGGACCACCACCGTGCCGGCGCCGCCGTCCAGCACGCAGAGATCGTCGCGGCGCGCTGCCTCGGTCAGCCCCTCGCAGCCCAGCACGGAGGGGATGCCCAGGGCGCGCAGCATGATGGCGGTATGGCCGTCGGCGCCGCCTTCCTCGGTGGCCACGCCGGCGATGCGGGAAGGGTCGATCAGCGCCGCATCGGCTGGGGTCAGCTCCTGCGCCACCAGGATCGAGCCGGCGGGCACGTCCTTGAAGGAGCGGAAGCCGGTCTGCGTCAGGTTGCGGGTCAGGCGGCGGGCGATCTCGCGCACCTCGCCGGCACGGCGGCGCAGGCCGGGCTTGTCGTCGTCCTTGGCGGCCAGGATGGCGGCGGCGATGGCTTCCGCCTCGTCGGCCACCGCCGTTTCTGCGGAGAGCAGGCCGGCCTCGATGCGCTTGCGGGCGCCGCGCAGGAGGCGAGATTCACCCAGCATCATGGCATAGGCGTCGAGCAGCGGCTCCAGCTCCTCCTGCGCCTCCTCCGGCAGGACGGAGAGGCGCTTCTTGAGCTTGCTGACCTGCTTGCGGGAGGTCGCCGCCGCCGTGGTGAGGCGGGCCTTCTCCTCCTCGACCTCGGCCGGCTGGATGGCGCGGCGGGGCGTCTCGGCGGGCGGCTCGGAGGTGTCGTAAGCCGGGCCGATCGCCACGCCGGGGGCGATCGGCAGGCCCGCCAGCGTCACCTCCCGCGTGCGGCGGCCGGCGCGCTTCACCTCGGCGGGCTTGGCCTCGGGCCTGGCTTCGGCGCGGGGCTCCGCAGGCCTGGCCTCGGCCTTGTCAGTCTTCATGGAAGCCGGCCTCGATCAGGCCGGCGACCCCGTCCAGGGCCTCGCGGGCATCCCAGCCCTCGGCCTCGACCGTGATCGTGCTTCCCTTGCCGGCCCCCAGCATCATCAGGCCCATGATGGAACAGGCCGGGACGCTCTGGCCGTCATGGACGATGTTCATGCAGGCGGAATAGCGCTCCGCCAGCGTCACCAGCTTCGCGGCCGCGCGGGCGTGCAGGCCACGCGTGTTGACCACGGTGACCTTGCGCCGCAGGACCGGCGTGCCGGACTGGGGCGCGCCCGATTGGACGGTTTCGCTGCTCATCGGCTTCCTCCCTGTGCGGCCTGGGCTATCCCCTGGGCCGCCCCTTCCTCGCTCCTGGCGGCGTAAGGTGGGGTGCCGCGCAGCTCGGCCACCGTGCCGAGATACCTGCGCGCGGCCGTGACCGCATGTTGCACCGCCTGGTGCATCGGCTCCACGCCCCGCAGCTTGGCCAGCTTGACCAGCAGCGGCAGGTTGATGCCGGCCACCACCTCCACGTCGCCTTCCTCCAGCATGGAGGCGGCGAGGTTGGCGGGGGTGCCGCCATACATGTCGGTCAGCACCACGATGCCGTCGCCCTGCCGCACTTCGGCCACGCGGGCGCGCAACTCCTCGCGGCGGTTCTCGGCATTGTCCTCCGGCCCGATGCACAGGCAGGCGACGTTCTTCTGCGGGCCCATGACATGCTCCATGGCGAGGCGTAGTTCCTCGGCCAGGCGCCCATGGGTGACCAGTACCATTCCGATCATGGCGAGAGCACTCGGGCCTCCGGCCCCGGCGAAGGCGCGGCGGGTTCGACCGTCAGGCGCAATTCGCGATGCGAAAGATCGACCCGCCATCCCTGGCGGGCCAAGTGGGTCGCCAGCCGCTCGGCGGTCAGCACCGACCGGTGCTTGCCGCCCGTGCAGCCGAGCGCGACGGAAAGGTACTTCTTGCCCTCGGCCTGGTAGCGCGGCAGCAGCGGGTCCAGCAGCCCGGTCAGATGCGCCCAGAACGGGGCGAAATCCGGGTCGGCCTCGATAAAGGCCGCCACGGGGGCGTCTCTCCCTGTCATGGGGCGCAATATGGGGTCGTAATGCGGGTTTCGCAGGAAGCGCAGATCGAAAACCAGATCCGCGTCCCGCGGCAGGCCCTTGGGGAAGCCGAAGGACTTCACCGAGACCGACATGCCCGGCGCCCGGTCGGGACGGAAGCGGGCCTCCACCATCCGCCGGAGATCGGGCAGGGGCAGGCCCGTGGTATCCACCACCCAGTCCGCCGCGTCGCGCAGCGGGGCCAGGAGCTCCGCCTCGCGGGCGATGCCCTCGGCGGCGCTGCCCTCCGGGGCCAGGGGATGACGCCGCCGTGTCTCGGAATAGCGGTGCATCAGTGTGTCGGCGTCGGCGGCGGCGAAGACGATCTGCAGATCCATGTCCGGCCGGAGGCGCAGGGCCTGCAGCCCGGCGGACAGGATGCTGACGTCGAAGCCACGGCTGCGCGTGTCCACGCCCACAGCCAAGGGGGGGCTGCCGGAAGGGCCGCCGGGGGCTTCGCCGCCATCGGTGAGCAGGCTGCCCAGCACCGAGAGGGGCGGGTTGTCCACGGTTTCGTGACCCAGATCCTCCAGCACGCGGAGGATGGAGGCCTTGCCGGCTCCGGACAGGCCGGTGACGATGACGACCGGACGCGGGACGCTCATGCGGACCCGGAGGACGGCGGAGGGGCGAAGGCCCCGGCATGGCAGGATAGCAGGCCCCAGGCGGCAAGCAGGCCGAGTTCCACCTTGCGGGGTGCCGAGGCGTCGAGGGGATGCAGTGCCACCAGGGGCACCGCACCGCCGGGCGGGATGGCCGCGGCGGCCTGTCCGGCCACAGCGGGGGGACTGGCAGGCCTCCAGAGCCGTGGCAGCGGCAGCCGCGGCACCTGCCGACGCGGGACGCAGGCCACCGCGAGGCCGACCGTCACCTGGTCCAATGTTTCGAAGCCTTCCAGAACACCCAGCCCACGAACCTCCAGCATGCCCTTCAGGGCGGGCGGCGCCTGGGCGAGCAGGACACCGTCACGGTGACGCAGCAGAAGCTGGTCGTCGGCGACCAGCTTCCATCCTTCCCGGTCCAGGAGCCGCAGGAGAAGGTCCGACTTCCCGGCCCCAGGCGGGCCGAGCAGGAGAACCCCCATGCCCCGGTAGGCGGCGCAGCCGCCATGCTGGAGCCGCCACTCCCCATCCTCGTCCATCTGGAAGCCGATCATGGCGAAAAGGACAGGCGGCGAAAAGGGCCTCGCGGCCGGCCCGGCCCCGGTGCCCTCGCCGTCGTCCCTTGGCCTCTCCTGCGGCGACCGAGAAGCGGCGGGAGGATGGGAGGATTTCCGGACAGGGCGAGGCGCCTTGCCGGCCGCCACGGCGCGGCCTAAAGCCCGCCTGGAATGGACGCGCTGATCAGCGGCTTCGAGGCCTGGATCCGGGAGAACGCCGCCTGGGCGCCCTGGGTCGCCATGCTGCTGGCCTTTTCCGAATCGCTGCCGGTGATCAGCCTCCTGGTGCCGTCCACCGCCCTGCTGCTGGGAATGGGCCTGCTGATCGGCAACGGCACGCTGCCGGCCTGGCCGGTCCTGCTGGGCATCGTGGCGGGCGGCGTGGCGGGCGATGCCGTGGGCTTCTGGGCCTTCCGCTGGCAGGGACGGCGCCTGCTGCGCCGCTGGCTGCCGCGCCGCCAGTGGCGGAACTACGCCAGCGCGGTGCTGTTCTTTCGCCGCTGGGGCTGGATGGCGGTCTTCGCCAGCCGCTTCGTCGGTCCGGCCCGGGCCTTCGCCTCCGCCATTGCCGGCCTGTCGGGGATGCGGCAGAGCCATTTCCAGGCCGCCAACCTGTGTTCCGCCATCGTCTGGGCGCCGCTGCTGGTGATGCCGGGCTACCTGCTGGATGCGCTGGGCGCCC
This sequence comes from Roseomonas sp. FDAARGOS_362, assembly GCF_002754815.1. Classification (GTDB taxonomy): domain Bacteria; phylum Pseudomonadota; class Alphaproteobacteria; order Acetobacterales; family Acetobacteraceae; genus Roseomonas; species Roseomonas mucosa. The sequence goes on from NZ_CP024588.1 coordinate 3,470,186, forward strand.
TGTTGCTGCGTCCGGGCGCCTGGATCGTCCTGCTGCTGGTCGCCGTCCCGGCGATCGGGGGCTGGAGCCTGCTGCGGCGGCGCTGAGGCCCGCGGGCGGTGTTTCCGGGAGCGGGTCGGGATGCGGGTATCACGGGGGACGGTGCTGTGTTGAAATGGTCTCGGCCGGCGAAATTCCCGCATGAAGTGTCCGGTCGGTATTGAACTCCTTTCCGGCGTGTGCGCGTCTTCGCGGCGCCCGAAGCCTGTTCCGTGTCCCGCCTTTTCGTCTTCCTCCTCCTTCTGCTCGCCGCCACCGCCGCCGTCGCCGAGGAAGTGCCCGCCACCGGCGGGGATTTCGGCGGGGTGGGGTTGCTGGAAACACGCAATGCGCGCTTTCGCGAGGATGGGGTCCTGGAGGCGGGGACGTCGTTGCGGGCGGACCGGCGCTTCTGGTTCCTGGGCTTCCAGGCGCTGCCTTTCCTGGAAACCACCTTCCGCCTGAGCGAGCGGCTGAACGGTACGACCGGGCGGGGCACCACCACGGACCGTTCCTTCGACATGAAGCTCCGGCTGCTGCGGGAAAGCGCCTGGCTTCCGGCCGTGGCCGTCGGCCTGCAGGACATGATCGGCACGGGCATCTATGGCGGCGAGTATCTCGTCGCCTCCAAGCGCTGGCATGGCTGGGACTTCAGCCTCGGCCTTGGCTGGGGAAGGCTGGGTTCCGCCGGAGGGATACGCAACCCGCTGCGCCGGATCTCGGGCCGCTTCGACGAGCGGGAGCGCGATGTCGGGCGCGGCGGTACGCTGCGCACGGATTTCTTCCAGGGCTCGGATGTCGCGCCGTTCGGCGGCGTCGAATACAGCCTGCCGCCCCTGCCCACGCCCTGGGGCGCGGTGGAGGGGCTGCGGGCCAAGCTGGAATGGTCGGGCGACGAACTGCGCGACGAACGGGGCGGCTATCCCGGCCGGACCACCGGGCTGCGCGGCCGGGCCCGCTCGCAGCTGAACGGCGGGCTGCAATGGTCCAACGAATGGGTGGATGCGGGGCTGGCCTTCGTGAACGGGACGGACCTGCTGGCGCGGCTTTCCCTGCGCCTCGACCCGAACCGGATGCCGGTGATCCCGCTCTCCGCGCCGCCGCCGGTGCCGGGCCGCGCCGCCCGGTCCGACGGGGAGGAGGGCCTGGCCCCACGGGTCTTCGCCGCCCTGGACGCGGCGGGCTTCCAGCCCCGGGCCTTCGCGCTGGAAGGCGGGGAGGCGTGGATCGCCGTGTCGGGCGGGCGGTTCCGCACCCTGCCGCAGGTGCTGGCGCGGATCACCCGCGCCACCGAGGGGCTGCTGCCGCCGGAGGTGCTGGTGTTGCGCCTGTCCTGGTGGCTGGGCGGGGCGGAGGTCGCCCGGGTGCTGGCGCCGCGCGACATCCTGGCCGACGCCGCGCGCGGCCACGTCAGCCCGGAGGAAGCCTTCGCCGCCGTGACCATGCTGCCCGCGACCGGCGATCCCTGGTCGGGGGAAAGCCGCGCCCCGCCGCAACGGCTTTCCTATGGGCTGGAGCCCAGGCTCGGGCTGATCCTGGGCGATCCCACCCGCAGCCTGCGCTGGCAGGCGGCCATCGCCGGGACGGCGCGGCTGGAGCTGGGCTCCGGCTTCGCCCTCGCCGGGTCGGTGCAGCAGCGGCTGCTGGGCAATATCGGCGGCGGCCTGCCCTCCGACAGCCGGCTGCCGCACGTGCGGAGCGACTATGCGCGCTATGCCCGGGAGGGGGAGACCTCGATCCCGACGCTCTATGCCGAGCGCATCTGGAACCTTGCCCCCGATGTCTTCGCGCGGGGCACGGCCGGATGGCTGGAGCCGATGTTCGGCGGCGTTTCCGGCGAAGTGCTGTACCGCCCGCACGACCGCTCCTGGGCGGTGGGGCTGGACCTGAACTGGGTGCGGCAGCGCGACCATGACGGGATGCTGGGCTTCCGCGACTATGGCGTCGTGACCGGGCAGGCCTCGCTCTATGCCGACCTGCCGGTCTGGAACCTCTATGGCGTGCTGCGGGCCGGGCGCTACCTGGCCGGGGACTGGGGTGGCACGGTCGAGCTGGGCCGGCGCTTCGCCAACGGCATCGAGGTCGGCGGCTTCGCCACCTTCACCAATGTCTCCTTCGCGAAGTTCGGCGAGGGCTCCTTCGACAAGGGCCTCTATGTCCGCATCCCCTTCGACCTCCTCGGGGCGCAGACGCGCGGCACCGCCCAGACGGTGATCCGCCCGGTGCAGCGCGATGGCGGACAGCGGCTGATGGTGGACAACCCCCTCTGGGGACTGACGCGGGACGGGCGGGACGAGGCCCTGGCGCGCGGCATCGGCGGCTTCGCGCACTGATCCGGGGGGGCCCCGGCCTTTCGCCGGGCTGGAACGTTGCAGTGTCAGCAATGCCTGGAGAAGCGAGGCTTCCCGGGGGTATTTTCGGGGGAACAGGATGGCCGACGAACAGCCGGGCGGGATGACGCAAGCCGAGGAGGAGAGCGCGGAGGAGATGGCGGCGCCCCGCTCCCGCGTCATCCATGAGGTGATCCGGCGCCAGGGGGAGGAGGAGCTGTCCCGGCCCGTCGGCTCGCTCTTCTGGTCCGGCGTCGCGGGCGGGCTGGCGATCACGACCTCGGTGATCGCCGAGGCGGCCCTGCACCACAAGCTCCCCGCCAGCATGCCCGGGCGGGAGGCGATCGCGGATCTCGGCTACAGCCTGGGCTTCCTGATGGTGGTCCTCGGGCGCATGCAGCTCTTCACGGAACAGACGATCGTCACTGTCCTGCCGGTCATGGCGGCACCGGACTGGAAGCGGTTCGGCACCGCGGCGCGCCTCTGGGCCGTCGTCTTCGCCGCCAACATGGTGGGCACCTGCGTCGCGGCGGCGGTCAGCCTGTGGCTGCCACTGATGGAGCCGCCGCTGCTCGCCTCGATGCTCGACATCTCGTCGGGCCTTCTGCGGAAGACGCCGCTCGATATCCTGCGGCAGGGCATCCCCGCGGGCTTCCTGATCGCGTCGTTGGCCTGGATCCGGGGCGGCATCAGCAGCGGCGATTTCTGGGTCGTGCTCGCGCTGACCTATGCCATCGCCCTCGGCGGCTTCACCCATGTGGTGGCCGGCAGCGCCGAGGCCTTCCTCCTGCTGTTCGCGGGGCAGGCCGGGCTGGCACAGGTTCTGGGCGGCATCATCCTGCCCGCGCTGATCGGCAACATCATCGGCGGGACGGGCCTCTTCGCGGTCCTGGTCCATGCCCAGGTCAGGCAGGAGATCTGATCCTGGCGGCGGGCGCGGCGCCTTGAAGCAGGGGAAGTCGGGGAGGAAAGAGGCTCCGCGCGCCAGAAGGGCAAACCGCTTGCGGAAAGCCCTGTGGTCCGGGAGCATTGGGGCGTCATGGAGGGGGCTGCGGCCATGCGGCGTGTGCTGGAGAAGCGGATCGACCAGGCGCTGGGGCGCGAGAAGGCCGATCTGGTGATCAAGGATGCCCGGATCCTCGATCTGGTGACGGGGACGATCCGGCGCGGCGACATCGCCATCTGCGGCGACCGGATCGTGGGGACGCGCGAGAGCTATGAGGGCGTGCGGGAGATCGACGCGGCCGGGCGCTTCGCCGTGCCGGGCTTCGTGGACAGCCATGTCCATTGCGAGAGCACGCTGGTCACGCCGGGGGAGTTCGACCGCTGCGTGCTGCCGCGCGGCACCACCACGGCGATCTGCGATCCGCACGAGATCTGCAACGTGCTGGGCGAGGAAGGCCTGCGCTATTTCCTCGATTCCTCGCTGGCCACGGTGATGGACCTGCGGGTGCAGCTTTCCTCCTGCGTGCCGGCGACGGAGCTGGAGACGGCGGGGGCGCGGCTCGACGTGCCGGAGCTGGTGCGGCACCGCGACCATCCGCAGGTGATCGGCCTGGCCGAGTTCATGAACGTGCCCGGCGTGCTGAACAAGGACCCCGTCTGCCTCGACAAGCTGGCGGCCTTCGCCGAGGGGCATATCGACGGGCATTCGCCGCTGCTCTCCGGCAGGGCGCTGAACGCCTATCTCTCCTGCGGCATCCGCAACTGCCACGAGACGACGGGCTACGAGGAAGGGCTGGAGAAGCTGTCCAAGGGGATGCAGGTGCTGATCCGGGAGGGCACCGTCTCCAAGGACGTGACCGCGCTGGCGCCGCTGATCGGGGAGTTCACCTCGCCCTTCCTGGGTCTCTGCACCGACGACCGCAACCCGCTCGACATTTTCGAGCAGGGGCACATGGACTATCTCGTGCGCCGGGCCATCGCGCTCGGCGCGCCGGTGACGGCGACCTATCGCGCGGCGAGCTGGTCGGCGGCGCGCGGCTTCGGGCTGCGCGACCGCGGGCTGATCGCACCGGGCTATCTCGCCGATATCCTGCTGCTGGAGGAGCTGGAAAGCTGCGCCGTCAGCCTCGTGCTGCGCAAGGGCGTGCCGGTGACGGCGGAGAGCTTCGTGGGGCGCGCCCTGCCGCCGCCGCCGGGCGGCAATTCCGTGCGCCTTGCCCCGGTGGGGCCGGAGGTGTTCCGCGTTCCGGAGAGCGCGGCGGGGTTGCCGGCGATCGGCATCATCCCCGGCAAGATCATCACCGCGCGGATCGACGATGCGCGGCCCCTGGTGCGGGGCGGGCTGTGCGAGGCCGATCCGGCCGGCGACCTGCTGAAGGTCTGCGTGCTGGAGCGTCACGGGCGCAACGGCAATGTCGGGCGCGGCTTCGTGCGCGGCTTCGGCCTGCGCGGCGGGGCGCTCGCTTCCTCGGTCGGGCATGACAGCCACAATATCTGCGTGGTGGGCGCCAGCGACGCCGACATGGCGCTCGCGGTCAACCGGCTGATCGCGCTGGGCGGCGGCTTCGTCGCGGTGCGCGACGGCGCGGTGCTGGCGGAACTCGCCCTGCCTCTGGCCGGGCTGATGAGCCTCGATCCCTTCGAGACCGTGCGGCACGCGCTGCACGGGCTGCGCGACACGGTGCAGGGGATGGGCTGCGCGCTGGAGGAACCCTTCCTGCAACTCGCCTTCCTGTCCCTGCCGGTGATCCCGCACCTGAAGATCACCGATCGCGGGCTGGTGGATGTGGACCGCTTCGCGCTGATCGGCTGAGGCGGCTCTTCCCTTTCGATTTTCCCTTCTGGTGCGGGAATGGTGGGCCGCCGTGGCTGGACAGGGGCCGCGTCAGGGCGCGAAACAGGGATGGCTGGAACGAGGAGTTTCGCGACATGCGCGTCATCGTGCTGGGGGCTGGCGTCATCGGCGTGGCTACCGCCTATTGGCTGCTGGAGGCCGGGCACGAGGTCACGGTGGTGGAGCGCCGCGAGGCCGCCGGGGTGGAGACGAGCTGGGGCAACGGCGCCATCATCCATGTCAGCTCCGTCCAGCCCTGGGCGGCACCCGGCGTGCCGATGAAGGTGCTGCGCTGGCTGGGGCAGGAGGATGCGCCGATGCTGCTGCGCCCCTCCGCCCTGCCGCGCATGTGGCGCTGGGGGCTGGGTTTCATGATGGCGGCGCGGCCGGCGCGCTACCGCGAAACCTGCCTCGCCAATCTGGAGCTGGCGCTGCTGAGCGCGCGCTGCATGGCGGAGATCCGGGCCCGCACCGGGGTCGCCTATGACGATGCCGGGCATTGCGTGCTGAAGACCTTCGCCGATGCCGCGACGCTGGAGGAAGCGGCGCTGGCGCATGAGGCGCTGGCGCCCTTCGGGCTGGAGACGGAGCGGCTGGACCGCGCCGCCTGCGTGGCGCGCGAGCCGGCGCTGGGGCCGGTGGCGGAGCGCATCGCCGGCGGCCTGTACTTCCCCCAGGACGAGATCGGTGACTGCAACAAGTTCAGCCAGGGGCTGGCCGCCTGGTGCGCGGCGCGCGGGGCGCGGTTCCACTACAACACCACGGCGAAGGACCTGTTGCTGCGCGAAGGGCGCGTGGCTGGGGTGACGACCAGCGCCGACGGGGGGAGCGGGGAGATCGCGGGCGACGCGGTGGTGGTGGCGCTGGCCAGCCAGAGCCCGATCTTCCTGCGCCGCCATGGCATTGCCTTGCCCGTCTATCCGGTGAAGGGCCTTTCGGTCACCGTGCCGCGCCGCGTCTGGCCGGAGGGGCCGCGCAACGCCATCCTCGACGACACGCGGAAATTCGCGCTGACGCCGCTGGGCGACCGCTACCGCATTGTCGGCTCGGCCGAGGTCGCCGATTACGACACGACGCCATCCCCGCTGCGGATCGGGGCGCTGATGCGTGGCGTGGCGGAGCTTTTCCCGGCGATGGCGGGCACGGAGACGGCGGAAGGCGCGGTGCGCTGGGCGGGGCTGCGGCCGATGGTGCCGGATGGGCGGCCGCGCATCGGCCCGACACGCATTCCCGGCCTGTTCCTGAACACCGGGCACGGCCATACCGGCTGGACCATGGCGGCCGGTTCCGGGCAGCGGCTGGCGGCGCTGATCGAGCGGCCGGAGCGCGTGCCCGTCGCGGCCTGAGCGCGGAAGCGCCGCGCCCTATGGGGCGGCGCCGTCCCCGCTGTCGCCCCAGGGCGTGGCAGCGCGTTCGGACAGGTTCACATAGGTGTCCTCGTGGCGATCGACATGGACCATCAGGCCCATGGCGCGCGCCGCGAGGATGAACATGCCTTCCCCCACATAGCAGTCGCCCGACGGGTCCATGGCCTTGTGGAAGCGCTCCGCGACATGCTTCCAGCCATAGGTGGAGCGCCGGCGGTTGATGCGGCGGCTGGGGGGCGCCTGCTCGATGAAGCGGGCGGCCCGGAGGAGCTGGGCGACGCAGCGGGGGGAGGTCATCTCGGCACGGCGGGCGGCGTGCCGGGCGGTCGCATCGCGGTCGATCACCCGGTCGATCGGGCGGATGATGCCCTTCCAGCTCAGGAAGGGATCGGCTTCCCGCCCCTCGGCGATCACGGCCAGGGGGTCGGCCTCGAGATCGGTCAGGGTCCGCGGGCAGGCCGCCACGCATCCCGTCTCCCGCCCTTTTTGCTGTTCCGGGCCAGCCGATGGCCTTTGCCGAGTGAGCTCGTCCATCCGGGGAACCTCTAAGGGTTCCAGTGGGCCGTGACCGGGGCCGAGGTCAAGCGGCGGCATGTCCGTCTGCCGTCGCCGGAGGTCGGGCCTCGCCCCGTGCCCCGCCCCAAGCGATGGCGCATGGGGCTTCCGCCGTCATGCATCCTCTTCGATGGCGGCCTGGGCGATCTGCCGGGCGCCGCCGTTGACATGGGCCGCGATGGTGTGGCCCACGGCCACCGCCCCGATGCAGAGCAGCAGGGAGGCCACGATGTTGATCGACGCACGGAGCACGGCGCCGCTCCTCAGCAGGTCCAGCGTCTGGAGGCTGAAGGAGGAGAAGGTGGTGAAGCCGCCGCAGAGTCCGATCATCACGAAGAGGCGGATGTTCTCCGACACCGGGAAGCGGCCATGGGCCAGGGTCAGCGTGCCGAAGAAGCCGATGACGAAGGAGCCGGCGACGTTGATGAGGATGGTGCCCCAGGGCAGGTCGCGGCTGATCGGCAGCGCCAGCACGGAAACGGCATAGCGCGCCAGGGTGCCGAGGGCGCCGCCGATCATGACCAGGAGGCAGGTGGTGAATGACATGCTCGCTCCTTGCTTGCGGGGCGAGCGAAGGAACCCGCCCAGCGGCAGGCGTGGTCCGGACGCACCCCTACCGCATTCCGTGGTTGCGGTAGGAGTCATCAGCCCATCCGGGCGGTTTCGGGGGAACCCCATCCCCATCGGGAACAGGGATAGGCCCGTGGAATGCTGAAGGCAACGGGCCGGGGAGGCCGGGGCGGGTAGGCCGGGGTGAGCAAGCTGGGGCGGGGAAAGGCTCAGGGAAGGCCGGGGTGGACTGCTCCGGAGGCTTGCAGCGTCCCTTCCGGTGATGCCTCCGGCCCGTCCTCTGGCGACGGGAGCGGCGCCTGCCGGGGGCGGAGCATGACGACGCTGCGGATGTGGTAGCGCATCTCCGCCGCGGCAATGTCCGCTTCCCGGCGCCGCATGGCATCGAGGATGCGGCAGTGCTCGGCGACCACGCGCCCGGCCCAGTGGGGGCGGCTGCCCTCCATGGCGCGCACCAGCGTCGCCTTGTCGTGCAGCATCTCCATCTGCCGCAGCAGCGCGGCATTGCCCGCGCCCTGGCCGATGCGGAGGTGGAAGGCGCCGTCGAGGGCGTGGAAGGCATCGAGGTCGCCTTGCGCGAAGGCCGTCTCCTGCTGGGCGATCAGCCTTTCCAGCACCGTGGTGCAGCCCGGCTCGCGCTCCACGGCGAGGCCGACCGCCATGCATTCCAGGGCCTCGCGCAACTCACAGAAGTCGCGGATCTCGGCTTCCGTCATGCGGATGACGCGGTAGAAGCGGCCGAAGCGCTCCACCAGCCCGTCATGCAGAAGGCCCTGCAACGCTTCCCGCACGGGCGTGCGGCTGACGCCGAAGCGCTGGCCCAGCGCCACTTCCTGCAACTGCGTGCCGGGGGCGAGGCGCAGCGAGACGATCTCCGCCTTCATGGCGGTGTAGAGGTCGGGGCTGCGCGCCGTGTCGGTGCCGGCCGGGAGGGTGGCCATTTCATCCACGCCCGCGTCTCCTTGGTTGCGCCGGGATTGGGTATGCCGAAATTCTCGGCTCTGTCGATCAACGCAAGGGCATTTATGAAATTATGGAAGATTTATACAAAAGTGATTGCTCTTGCGGTGCCCGGTCGACGTAGATGTATACTGAACAACGAAATTTTTCACCAGGATGCCCGCTAGGAACAAGCATCGTGACTAAGGCTCCACCCGGCGTCTCCGGCACACTTCCTGTGCCACCGGGTCGCGGTGATGCACTTCGGCAGGCTGCTGGAGATCGGCCCGACCGAGCAGGTCTTCACCCAGCCCCGCCACGACTACACACGCGCGCTGATCGGCACCCTGCACGGCGTGCCGGAACGCGGCGCCGCCTGAGGAGATCCGCCATGCCCGCCCGCAAGATGATCAGCATGGGCCTGTCGATGCGCTATCTCGGCTATCACGCCGCAGCCTGGCGCCATCCGCAGGTCGATCCGGGCGGGGCCTCGGACTTCTCCCACTTCCTGAACGTCGCGCGGCTCGCCGAGGCGGCGAAGTTCGACATGGTCTTCCTGGCCGACGGCATCGGCATCCGCGCGAAGGACGAGCCGCCGGGCTCGCTCTGCCGCTCCGCCCAGACGGCGGAGCTGGAGCCGCTGACCCTGCTCTCCGCCCTGGCGCCGATGACCACGCATATCGGCCTCGTCGCCACCGCCTCCACCACCTACAACGAACCGTACCACATCGCCCGGAAATACGCCTCGCTGGACAGGATCAGCGGCGGCCGCGCGGGCTGGAACATCGTTACCTCCTGGTCGGATGCGGAGGCGCAGAACTTCAACCGCGACCAGCACCTGGACTACGGCACGCGCTACGAACGCGCCGCCGAATTCGTCGAGGTGGTGAAGGGGCTCTGGGATTCCTGGGATGCCGACGCGCTGGTCCGCGACAAGGAAAGCGGCATCTTCTTCGACGCGGCGAAGCTGCATGTGCTGAACCACCAGGGCAAGCACTTCAAGGTGAAGGGGCCGCTCAGCGTGGCACGCAGCCCGCAGGCGCGTCCCGTCCTGGTCCAGGCCGGGGCCTCCGAGGCAGGCATGGAGATCGGGGCGGAGAGCGCCGAGGTCATCTATGCCGTGCCGCACGAGATCGACACCGGCCGCAGCTACTACCGCGACCTCAAGGAGCGCGCCGCGCGCAAGGGGCGGGACCCGGAGGGGATGAAGATCCTTCCCGGCATCACCCCCTTCATCGGCGAGACGGAGGCCGAGGCGCGCGAGAAGTACGACCTGCTGAACGCGCTGGTCGCGCCGGAGCTGGGGCTTTCCTATCTCTACGGCCAGATGGGCGACCTTTCCGCCCATTCGCTGGACGGGCCGGTGCCGGAGCCGAACGACCCCAAGGTCCGCAGCATCGCGCAGAACCTGCTGAAGCTGGCGCGCCGCGACAACCTCACCATCCGGCAGCTCTACACCACCATCGCGGCGGGCTTCGGCTCGCGCATCCTGATCGGCACCGCGAAGCAGATCGCCGACGAGATGGAGGCCTGGGTGGAGGCCGAGGCGGCGGACGGCTTCAACATCTGCCCCGCTGCCCTGCCCGTGGGGCTGGAGGATTTCGCGGCGCAGGTGGTGCCGGAACTGCAGCGGCGCGGGATGTTCCGCACGGAATACGCCTCCCGCACCCTGCGCGGGAACCTGGGTGTGCCGGTGCCGGCGAGCCGCTACGGCGGGGCGGTCGTTCCCGCGCGCTGACGCGGGCGCCTGGGCGCTACGCCCGGCGTTGCTCTGGCCCCCAGGTGCGGGGCGCTCGGCAACGGCGGCGCCTTCAGATGAAGCCGTGCTGCTGTGCATAGGCGTGCGCCACGCTGACCGCGATCCCCGCCAGCTTGGGCACCAGGACGGCATCGGGTGCCGGGCGGTAGCTTGCGGTGAAGCGGGCCAGCGGCAGGCGCAGCGGTGTCTCGATCAGGCGCAGCTCGCCGCGCGCGATCTCGTTCTGCGCGACCACGGGGGGGATGGCGGCGATGCTGATGCCGTCCACCGCCATGCGGATCATGGTGGCGAGCGAGGCGCTGGCATGGATGCGGGGCGCGCCCAGGCCCAGCGCCTGGAAGGCCTGGCGCAGGTCGCGGTGGTTGACGGTGTTCTTGGGGAAGGTGATGAGCGGGTGCCGGCGCAGCGCCTCCGGCGGCACCGGCTCCTCCTCGAAGCGCGTGCGGCGGCCGGCCAGGAAGCGGATCGGGTAGGAGATCAGCTCCAGGTCCATGAGCTCCGGCTCCGAGAGCGGGCCGGTCACGAAGGCGAGGTCCATCTCCTGCCGCAGCAGCGCCTGCTTGAGGTCCGGGGTGATGGCGACCTCGATCTCGAAGGTGACGGTCGGGTGGCGCGTGTTCACCTGCTCGATGAAGTCCGACAGCCAGGTCTGCACGATGGTTTCGGCGACGCCGAGGCGCACCACGCCGCCGAGCTGCTCCCCGGCGGCGATGGTCTGCACCATCTCCGTGTGCAGCCGCAGCAGGCGCTCGGCATAGCCCAGCAGGTGGCGCCCCTTGGGCGTCAGGTGGATCGAGCGTCCGGAGCGCTCGAAGAGCCTGTGGCCGAGTTCCGTCTCCAGCCCCGCCACGCGCTGGGAAACGGCGGGCTGCGTGGTGTAGAGCCGCTCCGCCGCCCGGCCGAAGCTTTCCAGCGTCGCGACCCAGTAGAAGATCTCCAGGCTTCGCAGGTCGATCATGGTCCTCGCTGGCGGCCACCTCCGGCTGGAGGGGACTATGCGGGATGCGCCGGCGCCTTGCCCATCCGGCGCGCCGGGCGGGCGATGCGGAATATGGGGTCCCGGCGCCGGAAGCGGCCTTCCGGTGCGCCAGGACCTTGCGATGACGCCGCGCAACTGCCCGGTATTTCGGCATTCTTCCATAAGCCTGGCTGATGGCATCCGGTTGTGAAAGCCAATTGGACAGAATGGATGCGTCTCGCCGATCCTTCCGTCCTGAGCTTTGGACCCGTCCGGTGGCCGCCAGCGCCCCCGCGAGCCTTCCCGGCGGCCAAGCCGTCCATGCCTCGGACGAACTCTGCCGGTGCCGGCGGAGCCGCATCCGTTCCATCGCCAGAGAGGGTCCATGCTCACTCGCCGTGCCGCGCTCCGTGCCTCCGCCCTGGGGGCCGCCCTGGGGTCCGCCAGCCTCCCGCTCGTGAACATCCGCCGCGCCCACGCCGCCGAGGAGGTGGTGATCGGGGCCGTCTATCCGCTGACCGGCAACAGCGCCCAGATCGGGCAGGACGCCAAGGCGGTGATGGAGGTGGGCACCGAGATCATCAACGGCCAGCACGACCGCGTGCCCATGCTGCTGGGCGAGGGCGGCGGCCTGCCGAAGCTGGGCGGCGCGAAGCTCCGCCTGGTCTTCGCCGACCACCAGAACGACCCGCAGAAGGCCCGCGCCGAGGCCGAGCGCCTGATCACGCAGGAGAAGGTGGCGCTGATCATCGGCAGCTTCTCCTCCGCCACGGCGGCGACCATCTCCCAGGTCACCGAGCGCTACCAGATCCCCTATGTCTCCGCCGACAACTCCTCGCCCAGCCTGACGCAGCGCGGGCTGCAATGGTTCTTCCGGCCCTCGCCGAACGACGTGACCTTCACCGAGGCCATGTTCGACTTCTTCAAGGAGACGGGGGAGAAGACCGGCCGCAAGGTCGGCTCCATCTCGCTCTTCTACGAGGACAGCATCTTCGGCACGGACAGCGCCACCATCCAGCGGAAGATGGCGGAGCAGGCGGGCATCAAGGTCCTGGCCGACATCAAGTACCGCGCCAACTCGCCGAGCCTCGCCGCCGAGGCGCAGCGGCTCAAGGCGGCGGACGCGGATGTGCTGATGCCCTCCTCCTATACCAGCGACGCCATCCTGATCCTGCGCGCCATGAACGAGATCGGCTACAAGCCCAAGGCGATCATGGCCCAGGCGGCGGGCTTCCAGGAGCAGGCCTTCCTCGCCGGCGTCGGCGCCATGGCCGAGGGCGTGCTCAGCCGCTCCTCCTTCGCCATCGACGCGGGCAGCAGCCGGCCGGCGATCGAGAAGATCAACGCGCTCTACAAGGCCAGGCAGAACAAGGACCTGAACGACAACACCGCGCGCGAGTTCACCGCGCTCCAGGTGGCGGCGGACGCGATCAACCGCGCCGGCTCGACCAGGGCGGCCGACCTTCAGAAGGCCTTCCAGGCGACCGACATCGCCGGCGACCAGACCATCATGCCCTGGAAGGGCGTGAAGTTCGACAAGGCAGGCAACAACCTGCTCGGCACGCCGGTGATCCAGCAGGTGACCAAGGGCTCCTACCGGACCGTCTGGCCGTCCGACGTGGCCTCGGTGCCGCTGGTCTGGAACGTCGGCCAGTAAGCGCCGAAGGGGATGACCGTTGAACTGATCGCGCAGGCCGTGGTGAGCGGCCTGCTGATGGGCATGATCTATGCCCTCGTGGCGGCCGGGCTGTCGCTGATCTTCGGGCTGATGGACGTGGTGAACTTCGCCCATGGGGAGCTGCTGATGCTCGCCATGTTCGCGACGCTGATCCTCTACCAGTACAGCGGCCTCGACCCGATCCTGCTGCTGCCGCTGGTGGCGCTGCTGCTGTTCGGCTTCGGCATGGCGATCTACCGCCTGCTGATCGGGCGGGCTCTGTCCGTCACCTTCAACCGCGGCATGTCGCAGATCTTCGTGACCTTCGGCCTGGCGATCTTCCTGCGCGGCGCGGCGCAGTACCTGTTCGGCAGCGAGTTCCAGAGCCTCACCGGCACCTGGGTCAGCGACCGCACGGTGAACCTCGCCGGCATCTACCTGCCGCTGCCGCAGCTCGTGGCCTCGGTGGTCTGCCTGCTGGCCTTCGCCGCGCTGCTCGCCGTCTCGCGCACCGAGTTCGGCCGGGCGCTGGAGGCGACGCGCGAGGACCGCGACGCGGTGGCGCTGATCGGCATCGACCGCGACCGCATCTTCGCCATCGGCTGGGGCATGGGCGCCGCGGCGGTGGGCGTGGCGGGCGCGATGCTGGCCACCTTCTACTACGTCTCGCCCAATGTGGGCGTGAACTTCGCCACCATCGCCTATGTCACCGTGGCGCTGGGCGGCTTCGGCAGCCTGCTGGGCGCGCTGGTGGCCGGGCTGCTGGTGGGCCTCGCGGAATCCCTCACCGCCCTGGTGCTGGAACCCTCGGTCAAGCAGATCGGGATGTTCGCCCTCTATATGTTCGTGCTGGCCTTCCGCCCGCGCGGCCTGTTCGGGAAGCTGTGATGTCCACCACCCTGCAACAGGCCGCCGCCGCGCCGCCGCGCGCCAACGCCATCACCCGCCGCCGGCGGCGCGAGCTCCTGGTCGGCGCGGTGATCCTGCTCCTGCTCGCGGCGCTGCCCTTCGGCGTCACCGACGTCTATGCGCAGAACCTGATCATCCTGACCCTGCTCTATGCCGGGCTCAGCCAGGCCTGGAACATCCTGGGCGGCTATTGCGGCCAGATCTCGCTGGGCCATGCGCTGTATTTCGGCGTGGGCGGCTATGTCTCCACCATGCTCTTCGTCCATGCGGGCGTGCCGCCGGTGCTCGGCATGGCGGCGGCGGGCATCGTGGCCGGGCTCTGCGCCCTGCTGGTCGGCTGGCCCTGCTTCCGCCTGTCCGGCCACTACTACGCCATCGCGACCGTGGTGGTGGGGGAGATCGGCTACCTGCTCTTCCTGAACTGGGAATGGGTCGGTGGCGCGATGGGCATCTATGTGCCGCTGGGGCCGGATTCCTGGCTGAACCTGCAGTTCCGCATCTCCAAGCTGCCCTGGCACTTCATCACCCTGGGCTTCGCCGCCCTGACCTGGGTTGTGGCCTGGGCGATCGAGGGCTCGCGCTGGGGTTATTCCTGGCGCGCGGTGAAGGACGACGTGACGGCGGCGCGCAGCCTCGCCGTGCGGGTCTTCCCCTCCAAGATGGCGGCGGCCGCGATCAGCGGCTTCCTCATCGGCGTCGGCGGCGCGATCTACGCGCAGTATGTCGGCTATATCGACCCGGACAGCATCCTCGCGGGCTCCTTCTCCATCCTGATCGCCCTGCCCGCGGTGCTGGGCGGCGTCGGCACGCTCTGGGGGCCGCTGATCGGCGCGGCGGTGCTGATCCCGGTGTCGGAACTCTCGCGCTCCTACCTGGGTGGCTCCGGCAGTGGCGTGGACCTGATGATCTACGGGCTGCTGATCATGATCGTGGCGCTGGCCCGGCCGCAGGGGCTGGTCAGCCTGCTCGGCGTCAGGAGCCAGGCGGGAGGTGGCGATGGCCGCGCTTCTTGAGGTCCGCAACGTCAGCAAGCGCTTCGGCGGCGTGCAGGCGAACAGCGACATCACCTTCGACGTCCATCGCGGCGAGATCCTGGGCCTGATCGGGCCGAACGGCGCGGGCAAGACCTCGCTGTTCAACTCGATCTCCGGCGAGGTCACGCCCGATACCGGCGAGATCCGCATGGAGGGGCAGCGCATCTCCGGCCTCGGGCCGGTGGAATGCACGCGGCGCGGCATCGCCCGCACCTTCCAGGTGGTGCGCTCCTTCGACTCCATGACCGTGCTGGAGAATGTGATGGTGGGCGCCTTCACCCGCCACCGCACCGCGCGGGAGGCGATGGCCGCGGCCGAGCAGGTGCTGGACTTCGCCGGGCTGCTCGGGCGCATGGATAGGCCGGCCATCTCGCTGACGCCGCCCGAGAAGCGGCGGCTGGAGGTGGCGCGCGCCCTGGCGACGAAGCCGCGCATCCTGCTGCTGGACGAGATGCTGACCGGGCTGACACCCTCCGAGGCACAGTCCGGCGTGCAGCTCATCCGCGCGGTGCGCGACCAGGGCGTCACCATCATCATGGTCGAGCATGTGATGGAGGTTCTGCTGCCGCTGATCGACCGCGCCGTGGTGCTGAATCTCGGCAAGGTCCTGCTCACCGGCTCGCCGCAGGAGGTGGTGCGCGACCCGGAGATGATCCGCGCCTATCTGGGGGACCGCTATGCTGCGGCTTGAGGGCGTTTCCGCCAGCTACCGGGGCCTCATGGCCCTGCAGGGCGTCGATCTGGAGGTCGGCCAGGGCGAGGTGGTGGCGGTGGTCGGTGCCAATGGCGCGGGCAAGAGCACGCTGCTGAAGGCCATCGCCGGCCAGGTCGCGACCGAGGGGCGGATCGCCTTCCAGGGCGAGAGCCTGCGCCGCATGCCCTCGCACCGGATCGCGCGCCTCGGCGTCAACCTTGTGCCCGAGGGGCGACGGCTCTTTCCGCGCCTTTCGGTGGAGGACAACCTCCGCCTCGGCGCCTATGCGCGCAAGGGCGACCCGGACCGCTTCAGGCCGCTGGAACTGGTCTTCGAGCTCTTTCCCCGGCTGAAGGAACGCCTGCCGCAGCTCGCCGGCACGCTCTCGGGCGGGGAGCAGCAGATGCTGGCCATCGGCCGCGCCCTGCTGACCCAGCCGAAGCTGCTGATGCTCGACGAGCCCAGCCAGGGCATCATGCCGAAGCTGGTGGACGACATCCTGGCGGCGGTCACGCGCATCCGCGCCCTCGGCGTCACGGTGCTGCTGGTGGAGCAGCGGCTGGCCGAGGCGCTGGCCATCGCCGACCGCGCCTATGTGCTGCAGACCGGCCGGGTCGTGATGTCCGGCCCGGCCGCGGAGATCGCCGGCAACGCCGATGTGCGGCGTGCCTATCTCGGCATGTGATCAGGATTCCTCCCTTGTCTTCCCAGCGCCATATCCGGATCGGCATCGATATCGGAGGCACCTTCACCGACCTGCAGATCCTCGACGAGCGGACCGGCGGGCTGCACAGCCTCAAGACCCCGACCACGCCGGAGGACCCCTCCATCGGGCTGATGACGGGCATCGAGGCGGCGGCGGAGCGCTACGGCTTCGCCCTCGCCGACATCCGCCTGCTGCTGCACGGCACCACCATCGCCACCAACGCGGTGCTGGAGCGGCGCCTCGCGCGCGGCGTGCTGCTGACCACGGCGGGTTTCGAGGACGTGCTGGAGATCGGCCGCCACACCCGCCGCGACATCTACGGGCTGAAGCAGAAGGTGGAGCCCCCGCTGGTGCCGCGCGACCGGCGCCTCGGCGTGGCGGAGCGGCTGCGCGGCGACGGCGGGGTGGAGACGGCGCTGGACGGGGCCTCGGTCTCGGCGGTGCTGGAGCGGCTGCGCGCGCTGCGGCCCGAGGCGGTGGCGATCTGCCTGCTCAACGCCCATGTCAACGCGGCGCATGAGGAGCTGCTGGCCGGGCGCATCCGCGCCGAGTTCCCGGACCTGCCGCTCAGCCTGTCCTCCGAGGTGAGCCCGGAGATCCGCGAATACGAGCGCAGCTCGACCACCGTGCTGAACGCGCTGCTGATGCCGGTGGTGGGGCGCTACCTCGCCCGGCTGCAGCAGCGCATGGTGGAACGCGCGCTGGCGGCGCGGCTGCTGCTGGTGCAGTCCAATGGCGGCGTCTGCTCGGCGGAGATGGCGTCGCGGCAGCCGGTGCGGCTGCTGCTGTCCGGCCCCAGCGGCGGGGCGCTCGCCACCATGCGCGCTGCCGAGGCGCTGGGCCGGCCGAACCTCGTCGGCGCGGACATGGGCGGCACCTCCTTCGACATCTGCGTGGTGCAGGGCGGGCAGGTCACGCTGATGACCCAGGGCGAGATCGACGGCCTGCCGGTGCGCCTGCCGATGATCGAGATCCGCACCATCGGCTCCGGCGGCGGCTCCCTCGCGGCGGTGGATTCCGGCGGGCGGCTCACCGTCGGGCCGCGCTCGGCGGGCTCCTTCCCTGGTCCCGTCTGCTACCGCCGGGGCGGCACCGAGCCGGCGGTGACGGATGTGAACATCGCCCTCGGGCGGCTGGACGGGCGTTTCTTCCTGGGCGGCGCCATGGCGCTGGACACGGAAGGCGCCCGCGAGGCCATCGCCGCGAAGGTGGCGCGGCCCCTGGGGCTGGAAACGGATGCGGCGGCGGAAGGGGTGCTGACCGTGGTCAACAACGCGCTCGCCTCGGCGGCGCGGCTCAGCCTCTTCGAGAAGGGGCTCGACCCGCGCGACTTCAGCCTGCTCTCCTTCGGCGGCGCGGGCGGGCTGCACGCCATCCCCGTGGCCGAGGAGCTGGGCATCGGCGAGGTGATCTTCCCGGCGGATGCCAGCACCTTCTCCGCCTTCGGCATCCTGCATTCCAACATCGTGCACGACGTGGCGCGCAGCCGGGTGATGCCGGCCGTGGCGGGGAACCTGCCCCGCATCGCGGAAAGCTGCGCCGCCCTGCGGGAGCAGGGCGACGCGCTGCTGGCCGCGGATGGCGTGCCGGCGGAGGCGCGCCGCTTCGCCCTTTCGGCCGACCTGCGCTATCGCGGCCAGGCCTTCGAGCTGGTGGTGCCCTGGGAGGCGCCCGCGGGCGACGCCGCACCGGACGCGGCGGCGCTGGAGGCGTTGCTGGCCGGCTTCCACCGCCTGCACGAGCGCCGCTTCTCCTACAGCAATCCGGCGGCGCCGGTGGAGCTGGTGGCGCTGCGCCTGACCGCCACGGGCCTGCTGCCGCGCGCCGGGACAATGCGCCGCCCCGGCCTGGGCGCCGATCGCAGGCCGGAGGCACGGCGGATCTTCCTCGGCGGGCGCTGGCAGGAGGCCGCGGTGCACCAGCGCGAGCAGGTCGCCGCCCCGGTCGAAGGGCCTGCGCTGATCGAGGAGGAATACACCACCGCCTTCATCGCCCCCGGCTGGCGCTGCGCGCCCGGGCCGGACGGGACGCTGATCGCGCGGAAGCAGGAGGCGTGACGGTCATGCTCGGTCCTGTCGAACTGGAGGTCCTGCGCAACGGCCTGACCGCCGCCGCCGCCGAGATGGACGTGACGGTCTGGCGCACCAGCCGCTCCACCGTGGTGCGGGAACTGCTGGACTATTCCACCGCCGTCTTCGACCGCGACGGCTACAACGTCGCGCAATCCGCCCGCATCCCGCAGCACCTGAACTCGATGAGCGCCGGGCTGCTGACCGTGGTGCGCGACCACCTGCCGCTGGCACAGTGGGAGGAAGGCGATGTCGTCATCACCAACGATCCCTATTGCGGCGGCCAGCACATTCCCGACATCCTGGCCTTCCGCCCGGTCTTCGCGGAGGGGGAGCGCATCGCCATCGTCGGCACGCTCTGCCACCATCTCGACATGGGCGGCATGGCGGCGGGCTCCTATGCCGCGACCGCGACCGAGATCTTCCAGGAAGGGCTGCGCCTGCCGCCGCTGAAGCTTTGCCGGCGCGGCGTGCTGAACGCCGACCTGCTGGCGGTGATGCGGCAGAACGTGCGCCAGCCGGAGATCCTCTGGGGCGACCTCCAGGCGCAGATCGCCTCGCTCGCCGTGGGCGAGGGCAACCTGCGCAAGCTGGCCGCGCGCTTCGGCGCCGCGGCGGTGGTCGCGGGCTGCGCGCAGATCCTGGACGGGTCCGAGCGCGCCATGCGGGCGATGATCGGCCGCATCCCGGATGGGCACTACGCATTCGAGGATTTCCTCGACGACGACGGCATCACTGACGCGCCCATCCGCATCCATGCCGCCATCACCGTGCGTGGCGAGGAGATGTCGGTCGATCTTTCCGGCTGCGGCCCGCAGGCGCTGGGGCCGGTGAACGCCACGCTCGCCTCGGCCCATTCCGCCGTCTCCTATGCGGTGATGGCCGTCGCCGACGAGCCGATCCCGGCCAATGCCGGATGCTACCGCCCCATCGCCGTGATCGCGCCGGAAGGCACCGTCGTCAGCGCCCGCCACCCGGCGCCGGTGGCGAACCGGATCGCGGCGACGCACCGCCTCGCCACCACGCTGCTCGGCGCGCTGCACCGGGCGGTCCCGGATCGCGTGCCCGCCGCCTATTACGGCGTCAGCTACGTGTGCTCCTTCCAGACGGTGCAGGAGGACGGCGCGCGCGGCGTGCTGGTGGAGATCGAGGTCGGCGGCAGTGGCGCGCATCCGGAAGGCGACGGGCTGAGCGCCTTCACCTTCGGCATGCACAACAACTCCAACATCCCCGCCGAGATGATCGAGAGCGAGTTGCCGCTGACGATCGCGCGGTACGGGCTGCTGCCTGGTTCCGGCGGCGCGGGGCGGTATCGCGGCGGGCTCGGTCTGGTCCGCGAGTGGCGGATCGACGCACAGGAAGCCGTCTTCACCGCCAATGCCGAACGCTTCCGCTTCCGCCCCTATGGGCTGGCGGGCGGCGAGCCGGGTAGTGCCGGGCGGCTCCTGCTGCTGCGCGGCGGCGAGATGCGGAGCCTGGGCTCCAAGGTCAACAACCTGCGCCTGCGCCAGGGCGACGTGATCCGGCTGGAAACCTCGGGCGGTGGCGGCTTCGGCCCGGCGGAGGAGAGGGTGGCGGAGGCCCGCGCGCGCGACCGGGCGCTGGGCTACGTGCCGGGCTGATGCGGCCTCCGGCGGGGGGGGATTCCTATTGCACGGGCGAGACGCCGGCTGCACGAGAAAAAGCAGCCCGGTCGTTGCCGACCGGGCTGTAGGGAGTTTCCGACGTCTGAATGCAGGAGGCATTCGATGGGATACGGGGTAGTGGTGCCCGCGAAGAGAGGTTAAGCACGCCCAAAATTTAAATGCAAGTGATTATCATTATCCGAATGTGACTTTCCGGGGATGGACCCGGGCAGGGCGGGCGCGCGAGACTTCGCGGCCGCAATCGGGCGCCAAGGGAGCCGAACCATGAGCGATCTGTCCGCCACCATCGACCACGTGGTCATCACCGTGGGCGACCGGCTCGACGCGGCGCTGGCGCAGTACACGCGGCTCGGCTTCGACATGACCGAGCGCGGCCACCACACGCTGGGGTCGAGCAACCATCTCGCCATCTTCGGCCGGGACTACCTGGAGCTCCTCGGCTACGAACCCGGCCGGACGCCCCTTGAAGCGTCCCAGCGGGCGGACCTGCACACCGCGCCTCCGGGGCTGAGCGGCCTCGTCTTCAAGCCCGACGCCCCCGATTTCGCCGGGCGCCTGCGCGCGAAGGGCGCGCCGGTCGGCGAGGCCCGGGAATTCAGCCGCCCGGTGCGGCTGGGGGAGGAAAGCCGGGATGCGCGTTTCTGCACCGCCAGCGTCACCGACCCGGCGGTCCAGAGCGGGCGGGTGTTCTTCTGCCACCACGACACGCCGGAACTGGTCTGGCGCGAGGAATGGCGCCGGCATCCCAACGGCGTGACCGGCGTGGCGGAGTTCGTGATCGCCTCCGGGGAGCCGGAGCGGATGGGCGGCCTGTTCCGGCGCCTCTTCGGTGCGGGAAACCGAGGGCGGCCTCTGCCTGCCGGCCGGTTCCGGCACAGTCCTCGTGCTGCGGCCGGATACGGTGGCGGAGCGTTTCGGCGAGGTCCCGGCGCTGGAGGAGGGGCGGGACCGGATGGTGGCGCTCAGCCTCCACTGCGCCGCGCCGGAACAGGTGGCGGTGCTGCTGGCGGGGAATGGCGTGACGGCGGTCCGGCATGGGGCGCGGCTGGTGGTGCCCCCGGCCGAGGCGGCGGGGCTGGCCTTGGCCTTCATGGACTGACCCTGCACCCCGCGGCCGAACCGGGGCGTGGCGGAAGCGTTCTCCCTTCGCCATGACAGACAGTGACCCGCTCGCCCGCTATCGCCAGAAGCGCGATTTCCGGCAGACGCCGGAACCCGAGGGGGCGATCCGCCACGGCGGGCGGCACGAGGGTCTCTTCGTGGTGCAGAAGCACGACGCCACGCGGCTGCACTACGACTTCCGCCTCGAACTGGATGGCGTGCTGAAGTCCTGGGCGGTGACGCGCGGCCCCAGCCTCGATCCGGAGGAGAAGCGCCTCGCGGTGGAGGTGGAGGACCATCCCCTCGACTATGGCGGCTTCGAGGGGGTGATCGGCAGCGGCTACGGCGCCGGTACGGTCATGCTCTGGGACCGCGGAAGCTGGGAGCCGCTTTCGGAGGACCCGGCGGCGGATCTGGCAGGGGGGCGCCTGCATTTCCGCCTGCACGGCACGCGCCTGAAGGGCGGCTGGCACCTCGTGCTGATGCGCGGACGCGGGCGTGGGACGCGCCGGAACTGGCTGCTGATCAAGGACCGCGACGAGGAGGCCCGGCCCGGCTCCGGCGATGCGCTGCTGCGCGAGGCCACGACCTCGGTCCTGTCCGGGCGCGACCTGGCGCAGATCGCGACGGGCGCGCCGGGGCGCGGATGAGCCCGTCCGGCCAGAGCGGGCGCCGCGACCCCGGCCCGGCCGTGGCGGGGGTCGCGCTGACGCATCCGGAGCGGGTCTACTGGCCCGCTTCCGGCGATGCGGGGCCGGTCACCAAGCAGGACCTCGCCCGCTACCTGGAACGCGTGGCGCCGCGTCTGCTGCCGGCCATCGCCGGGCGGCCGCTGACCCTGCTGCGGGCGCCGGAGAGGATCGGAGGCGAGCGATTCGTGCAGCGCCATGCCGCGCGTGGCCTCTCGCCGCTGGTCGGCACGGTGCGGCTGCGCGGCGAGGAGAAGCCGCTGATCCAGGTGGATACGCCCGAGGCGCTGGTCGCCCTGGCACAGTCCGGGGTTCTGGAGATTCATCCCTGGGGCGCCCGCGGCGCCCGGCTGGCGCAGCCGGACCGGATGGTGCTCGACCTCGACCCGGCGGAGGACCTGTCCTTCGATTCCGTGGTTGCGGCGGCCCTGGCGCTGCGCGAGCGCGTGCTGGCGCTGGGCCTCGCGCCCTTCTGCAAGACCACGGGCGGCAAGGGGCTGCATCTGGTGGTGCCCCTGGCCCCCGGGGCGCGGTGGGACCGGCTGCACGCGGTGGCGGCAGCGATCTGCGAGGATCTGGCGAGGGAGGCGCCGCAGCGCTTCACCACGCAATCCGCCCTGGCTGGGCGGGACGGGCGAATCTTCCTGGATTTCCAGCGCAATGCGCGTGGGGCCTCGGCGGTGGCGCCCTGGTCGCCCCGCGCCCGGCCCGGCGCCCCGATGGCCATGCCGCTGGACTGGGCGGAGGTGACGGAAGGGCTCGACCCCCGGCGCTTCACCATCGCCACCGCCCCGGCCCGGCTGGAAACGCCGGACCCCTGGGCGGGGATGGAAGAGGCCGCGCGGCCCTTGCCGCCGGCCTCGAAGTTGCGCTGAGGTTCGGGCAGTGGCGCCGTCCCCGGGGGAAAGGCCCTGCCTTTCCCCCGGACCCCCTATCCGCCAGGACGCTGCGCGCCCTGGACCCGATGAGTTGGCTCTTCGCTGGCGGTCGGATCGCGCCGGAGAGCGACGCTCTCCGGCGGACTGCCGCTGCCACCAGCGCGGAGACGGTGTCTTCTCTTCCTTGCGGGAGCCCTGCGTTGCCACCTGCTTCCGGGGATCAGGCCGCAGACCGACGGCAACCATGCAGAGCCAACTCGGTCCCCGGCGGAGAGGGGGTCCGGCGGGAGAGGCGGCGCCTCTCCCCCGGGAGTGGCCACAGGGCGGAACGGCAACAGGAAGCCACCGTCCGGCCGGAGGCGGGCAGGGCGCCTATTGCGGGTGGACCGGCGGCGCGCGCCGCCACCAGGTGGTGCGCTTGGTCTCGCGCAGGAAGGTGAAGAGGCCCGAGCCCACGATCACCGCCATGCCCAGGAACATCCAGCCATCCAGCCGGTCGCCGAAGACGGCATAGCCGAGTCCGACGCCCCAGAGCATCTGGCTGTACTGGGTCGGCGCCACGAGGCTGGCGGGAGCCTTGGCCGAGGCCAGCATGATCAGCACGTTGCCCCCCGCCGCCAGAAGGCCGTAGCCGGCGAGGTAGAGCCACTGCTCGCCGTTCGGCCAGGCGAAGCGCGGCAGCATCAGCAGCCCGCTGACCAGGATCGGGCCGATCAGCCCGGCGCCATAGAGGGAGATCCGCTTCTCCTTTCCCCCCAGCGCCCGCAGGATGATGATCGTCACCGCGCCGGAGAAGCCGCCGACGATGGCGGCCAGATGCCCGGCGGTGAGCTCCCGGAAGCCGGGGCGCAGCACGATCAGCACGCCCAGGAAGCCGACGATCACCGCCGACCAGCGGCGCCAGCCCACCGGCTCCTTCAGGAAGACCACCGACAGGATGGTGACGAAGACCGGCAGCAGGAAGATCAGGCAGAAGGCCTCCGCCATCGGCAGGGCGGTGAAGGCGATGATGCTGGACAGGCTGCCGATCACCGCGAAGGCGCCGCGCAACAGCCACAGGCCGCGGTGGCGCGACACCACCAGATCCGTCAGCCGGTCGCTGGGGCCGAGGATGAAGGGGACCGCGCCCAGGCCCAGCACGGCGCCGAAGAAGGCGACCTCGAAGGGGTCCAGCGCGCCCTCGATCAGCTTGATCGAGGCGTCGCTCAGCGCATAGGAGGCATAGGCGAGGAAGGCGAGCAGCACGCCGTTCAGGACATGCTTATCCATGGCGGTTCGCAGGGCGTCGGCGGGCTGGGGTCATCATGGCACCGGGTGGGGCTGGCGTGGCGGGCGCGCCGGAGGCGCCCGGTCCGCCACGCAATGTCAGCCCCGTCGCCCCGGGACCACCCCTGTCACGGGAAATTCTTCGTGGCGCTGCCCCGGGGGGCGCCCGTTTCAGCCCGGGCGGAAGACGCGCAGGCGGTGGCCGGCCGTCCGGGTCCTACGCGGTGAAGCAGCGGCCGAAATCCATGTCTGCCGGGGGTTGCAGGATGGTGACGCCAGCCGCCGCCCGTTCCGCATGGACGGCATCGACATCCGTGGCGAGGCGGACGAGTCGCATAGCCGTGCCTGAGCAGTGCTTCATCGAAGGCTTGTGGATCTTGCGTGCCACTAGATAGCGTCCTACCTTCTGACTGAGCGGAAGTGGGAAGAGTGCCGCCCCACCTGAGCCGACAGTCGCGCATCCGGTGCCGGCTCAGGCCGGCCTTGTCCAAGCGGCGGGCAAGCCGGTTGCCGGAGTAGCGCCCGGCCCGCTCGACGCCCCGGCCGCCGTGGACAGCAGCACGACCCCAACCAGGACAGCCGCGGCTATCAGCCCAGCCGGCATGGCCCGTGCGGTGGCCTGGAGCGACACGGCATCACCGGTCCGAGACTGGCGGCGGCCCGCATCTCCTCGGGATGGGCCTCCGGTCTAGATACGGTGTCGCTCATGAGGGCTATCCTTTGACGGCGGGATCCAGCGGCTCGGGCAGCCGGTCCTCCGAATTATTAGGTTCTAGCTCGGCCAGCTCGGCAGCCTTCTGATCCTGCTTTTTCTGCTCCTTGGCACGCGTCTTCGCAGCCTTGTCTCTCTCGCGCTGGGCACGTTCCTGGCTGTAGTTCGGCTTCCGCAAACTCAGTTCTCCTGATGTGACGTTTCGTCCATCGACTTCCACAGCCTCACCCCGGCCCCACCGTCGCATACGGGGATGAACTCCATGCCGGCGGCTTCAAGGGCAGTGTGGATTCCAGGCAAGGTTCGAGGCTGAAGGGCTTCCCCTCGCTCCAGGCCTGCGATGGTGTTCAGCGATATCCCAGCCATAGCTGTCGCCTCACGCACTCCTGACTGGAGGGCTACGCGAGCCATTCGGCATTGAACTGGGCTGATCGCCATATGGTAGCACCGTTACTGATGTGCTCGGCGGCCCATTAGCCGTTGATAGCCATGTTATCAGCCTGATGCAGTAGCACAAGCGAAAGCGGCTGATACACGCGTGCTCAGCCTGACCACAGATCGAAAGGGCTTTCGGCAATGGCTGTCCGCGCCAATAGCACACTCGCGTCCAGAAGAAGACCGGCCCTCGATGCTGCCAGGGGTATCAACATTGCTCACCCCCCCCGTGCAGGGAGGGTTTCCACCCCGGCGGGCGAAAAGCCCGTTCGCCCATTCTAGCGAGCGAAGTGCCGTCAGAACACTTTTCCGGGGGAAAACCTCCTGTTGCCGGCATGCTTCCATGTCCGCGCCTTAAGGAGATCGGGCGTGTCATCCTCAGGCGGTAGTTTCGCGCAGGACGCGACCCTGTGTTGCGCTGGGAAGGAGCGATATCCGGCTGGTGCAGGGCGAGGCTGGCAAATCAAGTTCAGCAAGGCGAAGGCTGCCGGGAAGATCGACGATGCCACTGTGGTCGTCATGGCGATCTGCCGAACGCTGGCGAGCGAGGCCGGGCCGCTGGACTATGAGCAGGAAGCGACGAGGCCGGAGGGCCTGCTCCTCGTGTGAACAAGGGCTGCTTGGTGGCACCCTGGTGACACTGGCCGCCGAGTGATACGGCAACAACTCGCTGGTCTATTGGAAAGATTGGCGGACCCGATACGATTCGAACGTACGACCTTTGCCTTCGGAGGGCAACGCTCTATCCAGCTGAGCTACGGGTCCGTCAGCGCCCGTCTAGCGCATGGCGCCGGAGAGGGGAAGCCCCCCCGGCACCACGTGGCCGGGTGCCGTGTTTCTCAGGCGGCAGCCCGGCTGGGCGTGCCGGCCATCCGGAGCGCCGCCATGCGCACCGCCTCCGTCCGGTTGGCCCAGCCCCGGCCGAAACGGGCGAAGCCGTCCAGCGAGCGGTAATAGGCGAGGCGGGCCTCGGAGAAGGAGGCGATCAGCCGCTCCGCCTCCAACGCCCGCGCGGCGGCCAGGGTGATGGGACCGATCGAACCATCCGCCATCACACCCACCGCCTTCTGCAGCAGCTTCACCGCGCGCGAGGGACCGGCATTCACGCCGAAATCGAAGACGCCGAGATCGACCCCCGGCGGCAGCTCGGCGCAGCGCATCGGTGTCCAGTAGCGGGCGCGGTAGATCTCTCGCGCCTCGGCACGGGACAGGTCGCGGACCTCGTCCACCGTCACCGCCCGGTCGCGGAAGGCGCTCAGCACGTCCCGGGTGATGCCCATGTTGGTGGCGCCGCCGGGGTCCTGCGGATCGTTCACGAAGCCGCCTTCCTGTTGCAGCACGACGGCGAGGCAGCGGTCGAAGCGTTCCTCCGGCGAATCGGGGGCGGAGGCGGTCCGGGGCAGGCTGGCCACGTTGGATGGCGTCGCGGCCATGTCGCGCAGGGTGGAGAGGGCAGACTGCACCTGCTCCCCGGCCTGCACCGTCTGCGCCCGTTGCAGCACCCCGGCGAGACGGTCTTTCTCATGCGCGGACTGTGAGGAGCCGATCCAGAAATTCACCACCGAGGCGAAGGCGGCCCCCAGCGTGCCCACGGTGATGTTCACCAGCGCCGCGGTTTCCGGCGGAAAGGTGTGGTTGAAGGAGACCAGCAGCACCATCACCACCAGGAAGGCCAGGATCACCAGGCTGGAGATCAGGGCCGGCCCCCAGGGAAGGGGCTGCAGGGGTGGCAGTTCCAGGTGGGCGGAGGCGGGCTTCGCGCCATCGCTCGGGGCGCCGCCGCCGCTTTCCGGGAGGTGCGCCAGCAGGATCTCCGCCAGGCGCATCCGCAGGCCGGCAGCGAGGGCGGGATCGGCCGCCACGGCGGCATGGGCGGCCTGGGCCCCGGCGGCGCCGGTGGCCTGGGTGACGGCCTCGGAAATCCGGGAACCGAGCAGGCCGGAGGAATCGGTGGCGAGCCGCCGGGCGATATCCGGCAGCAGCGCCACCGCGAGGGGCAGGTGGGGCAGGGGCATGGGGCGGGGGCCTCGCGCGACGCACCGGCCGCGTGGGACCAGACCCGGAGGCATGGCGACGCGGCATTCCCGGCCGCGTCCGGGATGGGGCGGCCGGGAATTCCAGTGCAGGGATGGGCTGGGGCGGCCGGGAATTCCAGTGCAGGGATGGGCTGGGGTGGGCCATCGGGCGCGGTTCGCCCGCTGGCCTTGACTTTCTAGGATAAAAATCCTATCAAGTCAAGGAAATCGCCCATTGATGAATCCGCGCCGCTTCAGCCGCCGCGCGGATGCGCCTTGCGCCAGGTCTCCAGCAGGCCCGCCGCATCCACCGCGGCATAGCGCTGGGTGGTGGACAGGCTGGCATGGCCCAGCAGCTCCTGGATCACGCGCAGGTCGGCACCGCCGCCCAGCAGATGGGTGGCGAAGGAATGGCGCAAGGCATGCGGGGTGGCGTGTTCCGGCAGGCCGGCGAGGCGCCGGTGGTTCTGGATCAGCTTGCGGGCCAGGGCATCGTGCAGGCGCCCGCCCCGGGCCCCGATGAAGAGCGGGTCCTCCGGCCGGGCGCCGGGGCGATGGCGGAGGGACTCTGCGATGGCCGCAGCCACGGCGGGGAGGACAGGGACGAGCCGCTCCTTGTCGCCCTTGCCGCGGATGCGGAGCGTGCCGCCCGGCTGCGGCGCGTCGCGGACATCGAGGGACAGCGCCTCGGAGATGCGGAGCCCGGCGCCGTAGAGCAGCGTGAAGAGGGCGTTGTCGCGGGCGGATAGGGCGGGGTCGTCCTGGCCCTGGCCGATTTCCGCCGCCACGCCGCGCGCCTGGGCGGCGGTGAGGGCCTTGGGGATGGGGGGCTTGAGCCGTGGGCCGCGCAGCCCGGCCAGCATGTCCAGCGGCAAGCCGTGGCGGCGGGCCAGCCAGCGCAGAAAGGCCCGCACGGCGGCGAGCTGGCGGGCACGGGTGGCATTGCCGGCGCCGTCCTCCTGCCGCCGGGCGAGGAAGGCGCGGAGATCGGCGGGGCGGAGCGCGGCCAGGGCGGCGAGGTCGGGCTCGCCGCCCAGGTGATGGGTCAGGAAGCCCAGGAAATCCGCCAGGTCGCGGCCATAGGCGGTGATCGTGTGGCGACTGGAAAGGCGCTCCCCGGCGAGCCAGTCGAGAAAGGCGGCGCGGGCGGCGATGGCGCCAAGGGCGGCGGATTCCGGTGGCATGGCGGGGGCGGGGCGGGCGACGGGGGCGGCGGGGCGCCTCATGGCGCGGCGGCCTCCCTTCCCCCGGAGGCGAGGGCCGTGGCGGCGGCGCGGGCGAGGAAGTCCAGGGCGCGGCCGGAGCCCTGGGCGGGCAGCAGCGCGGGCTCGCGCGTGCCGAGGGCCAGCAGGCCGGTGCCGGGCAGGCGCAGCAGGGCGTCACGGGCGACGAGCGGCGCCGTTTCCCCGTGCAGGGCGGCACCGTCGGGCAGGCCGGCGGCGCCACGGTCGCGCAGCAGCAGGTGGCGGCCCGGCGGCAGGAGGCGGCCAAGCCCGCCCGGGCGGAGCGGGCGGATGTGGCGGCGGGGCAGGCCCTCGGCGGCCAGGGCCACGGAATCGAGGCCCAGCAGGGTCGGCCATTCCAGGGCGATGGTCTCGGCCGGATCGTGCGAGCCGATCAGCGCCAGCACGGCGCCCTGGACACGGGTGGCGAGGCTGTCGCCGGAGCGGGCGGCGCGGGCGGTGTCGCGCAGGGCATGGCGCTCGGCGGCCAGCATCGCCGCCATGTGGTCGGCCAGCCTTTCCCCATGCACGCGGCGGGGCGGTTCCAGGCGGCGGTAGAGGGCGGGACGCTCGGCCAGGAAATGCGGCCGGGCGGCGAGCCAGGCGGCGATGCGCTCGGCCTCGTCGTCCTCCTCGGTTTGGGGAAGCAGGGTCATCCGGGCCCGATCCTGCCTCCCCGGCGGGCAGAAGGCCAGCGCTGCGATGCGGAAGCCGGGCGCGCGGACGGCGCCGGGCAGGAGGCGCCGGGCAGGATGCGCCGGACCGGGGCGCGATGGGCGCGCCTTTCCCGGGGTGGTAGGAGGAGGGGGTGGCGCTTGCGGACCGCGCCTTCCCGATGCTTCCCCTTTGGCGGACGAGATGACCAAGGACCAGGATTTCGAGATCTTCCTGGCGGCCCCGCCGGGGCTGGAGGCGGTGCTCCACGACGAGGTGCGCGGCAAGGGGTTCAGGCAGGCCAAAGCGGTGCCGGGGGGCGTGACGATCCGGGGCGGCTGGCCGGAGGTGTGGCGCGCCAACCTGTGGGTCCGCGGCGCGGGGCGGGTGCTGGCGCGGCTGGACACGTTCCGCGTGACGCATCTCGCCCAGCTCGACGCGCGGGCGCGGCGGGTGGAATGGGGGCCGGTGCTGCGGCCGGACGTGCCCTTCCGGGTCGAGGCCTCCTGCGCCGGGTCGCGCATCTATCACAGCGGCGCGGCGGCGGAACGGATCGCGCGGGCCATCCACGAGACGGTGGGGGCGCCGGCCTCCGACGAGGCGGAACTCGTGGTGCGGGTGCGGATCGAGCGGGATGTCTGCACAATCAGCCTCGATACATCCGGCGAGCCGCTGCACCGGCGCGGCTTCAAGCCCGAGGTGAATGCGGCGCCGATGCGGGAAACGCTGGCCTCGCTGTTCCTGCGGCAATGCGGCTTCACCGGCGGCGAGAGCGTGGTGGACCCGATGTGCGGCTCCGGCACCTTCGTGATCGAGGCGGCGGAGATCGCGGCACGGCTGAACCCCGGGCGGGGGCGCTCCTTCGCCTTCGAGAAGCTGGCGAGCTTCGACGCGGAGGCCTGGGCGGCGATGCGGGCGGTGAGGAGCGCGCGGGAGCCGGCGGCCCTTTGCTTCGGCAGCGACCGGGATGCCGGGGCGGTGGCGATAAGCCGCGCCAATGCGGAGCGCGCCGGGGTGGCGGCGTTCACGCGTTTCCACCAGGGGCCGATCGGCGCGCTGGAGGTGCCGGAAGGGGCCGTGCCGGGGCTGGTGATGGTGAACCCACCCTATGGTGGGCGGCTCGGCGAGCGGGGGGCGCTGCTGCCGCTGTACCAGACGCTCGGGCAGGTGCTGCGGCAGCGCTTCGCCGGCTGGCGCGTGGGGATGGTGACCAGCGAGGCGCGGCTGGCCCATGCCACGGGGCTGCCTTTCCTGCCGGCGGAGGCGCCGGTGCCGCATGGGGGGCTGCGGGTGACGCTGTACCGGACCGGCGTGCTCGGCTGAGGCCGCCGGGGCGCCCTGCGGCCCCGCATGGCCGAGACGTTCCGGGCTGACGCGCTGCGGCGGGGGCCAGCCATGGGGCGGCGGGGCCCTACCACATGGTCTGGCGGGCGCGCTCGGCCCAACGGTTGTCATAGGCCTCGCCGCCGACCCGGCCCTGGCTCATCTCCGCCAGGATCTGGCCGGGGGTGGGCAGGGTCCTGGGATCGACCTGGCTGTCCTGGCGCCAGAGGCCGGAGCGGATGATCGCGCGGGCGCACTGGAAATAGACTTCCGTCACCCGGATCACCATCACGCTCCGCGGCGCCTTGCCCTCCACGGCGAAGGATTCGAGCAAAGCGGGATCGTCGTCGATGGTGGCGCGGCCGTTCACGCGCATGGCGTTGCCGATGCCGGGGATCAGGAACATCAGCCCGACACGCGGGTCGCGCACGACGTTGCGCAGGCTGTCGATGCGGTTGTTGCCGCGGCGGTCGGGCAGCAGGAGCGTGCCGGGATCGGCGATGCGGACGAAGCCCTTCATGTCGCCGCGCGGGGAACAGTCCAGCCCCTCCGGCCCGCAGGTGGCCAGGGCCAGGAAGGGCGCGGCCTCGATGAAACGGCGGTATTGCGGGGTGATGTGGTCGGCGACCTTGGCGGTCGAGGCCTCTCCGACGGCGCCGAACTCGCCGTAGATGCGTTCCAGTTCCTCGATCGTGGCGATGGCGGCCATGGCGCTGTGCTCCGTCTCCCGTGACAGGGCGTTGCTAGACGAGGCGCCGGGGGCGGCATATCGAATACTTGTCGCCGATCTGTGCGGAAAGCTCACGGAGGTCCGGTCCTGCGCCAGTTGCCGCCCCTGTCCACGCTGCGGGCCTTCGAGGCCACGGCCCGGCTGGGCTCCGTCACGCGGGCCGCGGCGGAGCTGGGGCGCACGCATGGGGCGGTGAGCCGGCAGATCCGCAGCCTGCAGGAGGCGGCGGGCTGCGCGCTGTTCGACAAGGCGGGGACGGGGCTGCGCCTGAACGCGCGCGGCGAGGCGCTGCTGCGCGTGGTGGCGGAGGCGCTGGACGGGCTGGAGGGCGGCTGGGCGCGGCTTCTGGAGGAGGCGCGAGGGCCGGCGGTGCATGTGGCGTGCAGCGCGACCTTCGCCATGCGCTGGCTGGTGCCGAGGCTGGGCGAGTTCCACCAGCGGCATCCGGGGGTGCGGCTGCGGCTTTCCATGACCACGGCGCGGGAGGTGCGGTTCGAGGGGGCGGCGCTGGTGATCGCCTGGGACCGGGGCTCCTATCCGCCCGCCGACCAGGCGCGGGCGATCCTGCTCGGCCCGGTGGCGGTGGGGCCGGTCTGCGCGCCCGGCTATCCGGTCCAGGTGGAGGCGGGGCGGCTGCGGATGGCGGTGCGGATCGCGCATGAGCATACGGGCCGGGCCTGGGACGGGTGGGCGGCGGAATCCGGGCGCGCCGCCGCCTGGGAGGAGGAGTTGCGGTTTCCTCACACACATCTGTGCATCGGGGCAGCGCTGGCCGGGCTGGGCGTGGCCGTGGCCGAGCGGCGGCTGGTGGCGGAGGATGTGGCGGCCGGGCGGCTGGTGACGCCCTGCGGCTTCACGACCCTGCCGGAGCGATGGGGGGCGGTTCCGTTCTCCGACAGCGTGGAGACGGGGGCGGGGCGGGAATTCGTGACGTGGCTGCGGGGGGCGCTGGGCTGAGGGCGCGGGAGGCGCGCTCATGGCCAGGACCAGCGCAGGACGGGGGCGATGCGGCGGCGGCCGGCGGCGGTGCGGTACAGGGCCATGAGGGTGCGGAGCATGGCGCGGTAGGCAGTGATGGTGCCGCGCCGGGTGGGCAGGGGCGGAAGTTTCGCGCGGCGCAGGGTTTCGGACAAATCGGGATCGGGGAGGAGCCAGGGCGGGCCGGGCAGGGCGGAGCGCAGGTTCAGCCGGCGGGCCAGGAGGATGAGGCCCATGCCCAGGATGCGGTAGGCGCGGCGGGCGGCGCGGCAGATGCGGTGGCGGAGGGATTGCAGCGGGTGCTGCGCGGGGAGGGTGGCGAGGGCGGTCAGGAGGCGGCCCCAGACCCCCGCATGGGTGAGGCGGCGGAAGAAGCGGGCGACGGTGTCGGCGTGGCCATGCTGGGCGGGGAGGGCGGACCAGGGGAGCGGGGTGACGGCGTGGGCGAAGATGGCGTCCATGCGAGCGCGGGGACCCTCCGCGACCGGGCGGCCGCGGTGGCGGGGGTCGTGCGGGAGGTAGGGGGAGAGGGCGGACCACTCCGCGTCGGTCAGGGGGTGGAAGGGGAGGGTGGTGGTGGCGCGCATGGGCGAGGGTGTAGCATAGTCGGCCTTGAACAACGTCTTCAGGCTGTCGCCCCTGCGAGCAGGGTGCGGCCTGTCGGGACGCTGGCTTGGCTGATCGGGGTGAGGATTGCCTGTCGGAGGGCGGCGAGGAGAGCGGCCAAAAGGGCCCTGAGGTGGGCGAGGATCTTGCGGATGTTGTGGCCGCAGCCGCAGAGGACGGCGTAGAGAGCATCGCCGAGCGTGCCCTTGAGGGCGCAGCGGGCGAGGCGGCCATCGGTCTTCATGTGGCCGATCTCGGGCTCGATGGCGCTGCGGCGGCGGAGCAGCCGGCGCAGGCGGGGCGTGAGGCCGCGGCTGGTGCCGCTGACGAGCACCCTGGTTGCCGTGACGCCATGGCCGCGGTAGCCGCGATCGACCACGGCGAGGCTGGGACGCTGGCCGGTGAGGGTCTCGACCTGCTGGAGGGCGTCGGCGAGGGTGTGGCCGTCGTAGGGATTGCCGGGCTGGCTGCGCATGCCGACGACGAAGCCACCGGCGAGGGTGGTGGCGATGCTGACCTTCGTGCCGAACTCGTAGCGCACCCGCGCCTTGCCCTTGGCGATGCAGTCCACCTCGGGCTCGTGCAGGGCGTAGAGCTTGCGGGACGACTTCGGTGTCTGGAGCAGCAGGCGGGTGACGAGGGCGATGCGCTGCTCGATGCGCGCCCGCAGTGGCCCGTCAGGGACGGCGCCGAGCTTGCGTTCAACATCGCGCAGGATGCGGCCGGTGTAGCCCTTGAGCGTGCGCAACGCCTTGCGCATGCGGCGGAACTGCCGGGCGTGGGCGTAGCGCCCCACCTGGCCGGCCAGGCGCGGCGCCAGGCGATTGTAGTTCTGGCGCAGGGCGATCCCGGCCTTGTGCGCCAGCGTCACCAGCGAGTGGCGGGCCCGCTCATAGAGGCGGCTGTCGGTCGGATGGGCGATGGCCTTCTCCATCACTGTGGTGTCCACTGCGATCTCGGCCAAGCTGTTCGACGTCACAGCTCCCGAAGCCTGAGCCGCCTCGATCGTCCTGGTCAGCAACCACTCGACACCTTCCTCACCGATGCGACCGCGCCAGCGGCTGAGAGAGGAGGGATGGATGGGCGCACGGTGCTGGAAGAAGGTCTCACCCGTGAAGTGCTGGAAGTACGGGTTCTCCACCCAGCGCGCGAGCACCGCCTCGTCGGAGAGGCCATGGGCGTGCTGGAGGTACATCAGCCCGGCGACCAGACGCGGATGCGTGGCCGGCCGTCCCTCAGCGGCGGGGAAGAAGCCGGCCCATTCCCGCTCGAACCAGGACCAGTCGATCAGCGCCGCCAGCCGCACCAGTTCGTGCCGCCCATCGATCATGTCGACCAGCCGCGGCCGCAGCAGATCGGCCTGTTCCGGCGGGCGCGGGCGGTGCTTCATGCCCACAAGATTCGCAGGGTTTGTCGTCGAAAACAATCGAACCCTGCAAATCCAGGTCGCCGAGCCCGGAAAATCTCACAGCTAGATCAGTGCCTTACGAGTTATTCAAGGCCGACTAGCATAGGCGAGGGATGTTAGGCAAGTTTTCCTATATCATTTCGTGCTGCGCAATTGGCGTGATGCCCCACAAAATCTATGTCTATTCCAATGGTCGAACCTTTAATTTGTATGTTTTTGTAGGGGAGAATTTTTTTGCCTTCGACGACGGTTCAATGAAACCTTTCTCGACTAGCCCGCTCACAGTCTTGTTGGCAGTAGGCCAAGATTTTCCTGTTATGAGCGATGCGGTTGTAATATTAATGTCAGGGTGCGAAGTCAGAAACTCAACTATTGCTTTCTCGTCTTCTGTTAATGATAGAACGTCGGATGCGGGTCTATTCTTGAAAATCTCCCACATAGATATAGAACGGCGGGTATTAATATCATTTTCAAGAGTCACATGGACTTGATGAGAATGTGCTTCGATTTGTCGGAATCGAGGCTCTGGTAATTTTGCACTTTGCATGGCTTGACGCATACGTCTTGTTCCCTCAAACCCACAGAAAGTAAGCTCAAGATGCATCATCGCCTCCATTAGATATGGATTGCGTGGATTATGTGCATCATACACGGTTGTGGCGGTGGTCGGGGGCACAAACCCGCCTGGGCTTTCCACAACAAATTTATCATCAAAGATTTTCACAAAAATATTTTGTGTCTTTAGGTTGTATGAGCGATGAGCTACAGCATTTACCACAGCCTCAAACCACGCCTCTTCAGGGTACTCTTGCTGAACAACAATTCTCCCACTTGCAGTAAATCGCTGAAAAGATCGGAGTTGAGATGCAATAATAGGCTTCGCTTCAAACAATATTTTTGAGATGTTCCCATCAACGAACGTACTAAACACTGAGTTTAGCTCGCCTCCGAATTTTTCGTGAGATCCTTCATATCTTATTACCCGAATTCTGGCCCCCGGAATAACATCACGAGGATCGCGTGCAAATAGTAGAGCGCAGGCTAAATTTGGCAAGAAATCTTCCTTGTTCCGCTTTCCCAGTTTTGCAAGCTCTAGCAGCTCCTCCCGTGTTTTTTCGGTTTGATATCTCCTGTTGATATAAAATTGCTTACAGAAGTCGTCGATCTCCGGCAAATCAAAATCAGCAGGATATTTCAAAGAAACAGTCTCGAGTTCGTAATGTATTTCTCCTTTAGATATCCTCAATTCTCTTTTTAAAGCTTCATTAATTCGAATTTTTTTGTCGCCTTCTCGAATGAAAGCGTCACCGCCGCTAGTTTCTACTACCTTGTCGGGCCGGTGAGTCACTCGGTACACAAGGACAAAATCTTCTTGATTATTTGAATTCAAGATTTTTAGTTCTTTGCTGGCCCAACGTGCATCAGGGCATAGTCCACTTAGACTTTCCAGATTGTTCTTCTGTGAGCTTGAGATTTTGGAAAGGCCAGTGATTTTTCCGTCGTCCTCAACTCCCACAATTATTATTCCTCCATGGGGTTGGGTGTTTGACCACATGGAAAGATATTCGGCGAGAACCTTTGGAGTTACCAAAGGTCCCTTTCGCTCAACTCTGCGATCTTCTACAAACTTGTTTATGTTCTGCTGGTCGAGTCGGTCGTATATTTCGTCCGGCGTCCATAGTTGGACTAGAGTATCCGGCGGAAGAGAGAGGTTGAAACTTAGCTGATCGGCCATGGAGCCACTCTAAAGTACTCTAAAGCACTCTAAAAGGGCTTTAGAGTGTGAGCCGCCCGTCTTCATACCATCGGAAGGTCCAGGAAACTCAGTTTCCTGGCGGATAGGGGGTCTGGGGGCAAAGGCAGAGCCTTTCCCCCAGGGGCCGCCAAGATTCGCAACGCCTAACCACCCCCACCCTCGAACGCCTCCAACATCCGCTCCGGCGTCACCGGCGCATCCAGCCGCCCCGCCCCCGCCGCATCGGCTAGCGCGTTCCACACCGCCGTCGCCAGCATCAGCGGCGGCTCCCCCACGGCCTTGGAGCGGAAGATGGTGTCCGCCCGGGCGGGGGCATTGGCCAGCAGCCGCACCTCGAAGACCTCCGGCACATCGCGGGAGCCGGGGATCTTGTAGGTGGAGGGGCCGAGGGTGCGGAGGCGGCCCTGCGCGTCCCACCAGAGTTCCTCGCAGGTGAGCCAGCCCAGGCCCTGGACGAAGGCGCCCTCGATCTGGCCGAGGTCCACGGCGGGGTTGAGGGAGCGGCCGCAATCCTGGACGAGCCAGGCGCCCGTGCAGCGATGCTCGCCGGTCAGCGTGTCCACCTCCACCTCCGCGACCGAGGCGCCATAGGAGAAGTAGAAGAAGGGCTCGCCGCGCATGGCGACGGGGTCCCAGCTCAGGCCGGGGGTCTTGTAGTGGCCGGCGGCGGAAAGGGAGACGCGTTTCGCGTGGCAGAGGCGGGCGAGCTCGCCGAAGCCGAGGCGGTGGTTGCCGGCGCGGGCCTCGTCATCGGCCAGGGTGATGTCGGCGGGGTCCACGGACCAGTGCTCGGCGGCGGCGGCGATCATGCGGGCGCGGATGGCGGTGGCGGCAATCTGCGCGGCCCAGCCGTTGAGGTCGGTGCCGGTGCTGGCGGCGGTGGGGGAGGTGTTGGGGACCTCCGCCGTGCTGGTGGCGGTGATGCGGACGCGGGAAAGGGGGACGCCGAAGGTTTCGGCGACGATCTGGGCGACCTTGATGAAGAGGCCCTGGCCCATCTCGGTGCCGCCGTGGTTCAGGCGGATGGAGCCGTCGGCATAGACATGCACGAGGGCGCCGGCCTGGTTCATGCTCTGGACGCCGAAGGAGATGCCGAAGGCGAGGACGAAGGAGCCGAGGCCGCGGCGCTTGTAGGGGTGGGTGGCATTGAAGGCGCCGATGGCGGCGCGGCGGGCGTCCCAGCCGGAGAGGGATTCGGCTTCGGCCCAGACGCGGCGGATGAGGTCGCCCTCCAGGGTCTGGCCATAGGGGGTTTTGTCGTTGTTCTCGCCGCCGGCGAAGTTGCGGGCGCGGACGGCCTCGGGGGTGGAGCCCAGGGCGCGGGCGAGGTGGCGCACGACATCCTCCGTCAGCAGCACGCCCTGGGGGCCGCCGAAGCCGCGGAAGGCGGTGTTGCTGACGGTGTTGGTGCGGACCACGCGGCCGTCGATGCGGATATGCGGCACGTCGAGGGCGTTGAGGGCGTGGGTGACGGCGCGGAAGACGACGCCGGTGGAGAGGTCGAGGGTGTGGCCGCCATCGGCGACCATGAGGGCGTCGAGGGCCAGCAGGCGGCCCGTGTCGTCGAAGCCGGCCTTCCAGCGGTAGAGGAAGGGGTGGCGCTTGCCGGTGGCGGCCATGTCGGCCTTGCGGGAAAGGCGGAGCTTGACCGGGCGGCCGGTGCGGTGGGCGGCGAGGGCGGCGGCGGCGCCGACCCAGGAGGCGTTGCTTTCCTTGCCGCCGAAGCCGCCGCCCATGCGGCGGGTCTGGACGGTGATGCGGTTGTAGTCGCAGCCGAGGATGCGGGCGGCGATGTGCTGCACCTCGGTCGGGTGCTGGGTGGAGGAATGGAGGGTGAGGTCGCCGTCCTCGCCGGGGATGGCGAGGCAGATCTGGCCTTCGAGGTAGAAATGTTCCTGCCCGCCGCAGCGGAACTCGCCGGAGAGGGTGCGGGGGGCGGTGGCGAGGGCCTGGTCCACGTCGCCCGTGGTCATGACCATGGGGGGGAGGAGGAGGTCGCCCGCCTCCAGCGCGTCCTCGATGGAGAGGACGGGGGGCAGTTTCTCCACCTCCGCCGTGACCGTCTTGGCGGCGGCGATGGCGGCGTCGCGGGTGGTGGCGACGACCATGCCGAGGGGCTGGCCCCAGTGGAGGATCTCGCTTTCCGCGAAGAGGTGTTCGCCCGGCTTGTGGGCGGGGGAGATGTCGTTGCTGCCGGGGATGTCGGCGGGCGTCAGGACCGCGACGACGCCGGGATGCGCGCGGGCCGCTTCCGTGCGGAGGGCGAGGAGGCGCGCATGGGCGGTGTCGGCGAGGATCAGCGCGGCGTGCAGGGTGCCGGGGATATCCGGGATGTCGTCGGCGAAGCGGGCTTGGCCGGTGCAGTGGGCGAGGGCGCTGTCATGCGGCAGGGGGGCGCCGGCGGTGCGGGTCAGGTTGGGCGGGTTCGTGTCCATCACGCGGCCTCCTGGCCGGACCAGCGGTGCCAGAGGCGCCTGAGCAGGTTGCCGGCGGCGCGCCTGCGATAGGCGGCGCTGGCGCGCAGGTCGTCGAGCGGGGCGATCTCCGCCATCAGGGCCTCGGCGGCGGCGGCGAAGCTGGCTTCGGTGAAGGGGGCGCCGGCGAGGGCGGCCTCGGCGCCGGTGGCGCGGGCCGCCTTGGGGCCGAGGCCGCCATGGGCGATGCGGGCGGTGGCGATGCGGTTGCCGTCGCGGGTGAGCAGGACGCTGAGGCCGACGGCGGTGATGTCCTGGTCGTGGCGGCGGGACAGTTTCTCGCAGGCCATCAGGGCGCCCTCGGGCGGGCGGGGGAGGAAGACGTTGCGGATGATCTCGCCCGTGGGCTTCAGGGCGTTGCGGCGGTAGCCGGTGAGGAAGTCCTCCACCGGCATCTCGCGCTCGCCCTCGGGGCTGGACAGGCGGACCGTGGCGCTGAGGGCGAGCAGCGGGGGCAGGGCGTCGCCGATCGGCGAGGCGGTGCCGAGATTGCCGCCCAGCGTGCCCATGCCGCGGATCTGGCGGGAACCGAGGCGGCGCAGCAGGCCGGCGAGGGGGGCGAAGCCGGGCTCCGTGGCGCAGAGGGCGAGGAGGCGGCGGTAGGAGAGGCTGGCGCCGATGCGCAGGCCCCCGGGCGAGACCTCGGCGATGGCGAGTTCGGGGACGTCGAGGGTGCAGATGACCGCCTCCGGCACCTCGCGGTGCTCGGAGATGCGCAGGCCGA
This sequence comes from Roseomonas sp. FDAARGOS_362, assembly GCF_002754815.1. Classification (GTDB taxonomy): domain Bacteria; phylum Pseudomonadota; class Alphaproteobacteria; order Acetobacterales; family Acetobacteraceae; genus Roseomonas; species Roseomonas mucosa. The sequence goes on from NZ_CP024588.1 coordinate 3,509,148, forward strand.
GATCGGTGCCGCCGGCGAGCAGCCAGGCGCCGGGCTGGGCGGCGCGGAGGGCGACCAGCTCCGCGAGGCTGGCGGGGCGGTGGAAGCTCTGGCTCCCGCTTTGCAGGAGCGGCGCGGCGGGCAGCGGGGCCGGCGGCGGGGGTGCCGCGGGTTCGGCGGGGAGGCGGGCGAAGGCTTCCAGGATCGGGCGGTAGCCGGTGCAGCGGCAGAGATTGCCGGCCAGCGCCTCGTGCGGGTCGCCGCCCTCGGTCTGGTGCGCCCAGGCGGACATGACGATGCCGGGGGTGCAGAAGCCGCATTGCGTGCCATTGCAGGCGGCCATGGTGGACTGCACGGGATGGGCACCGCCGTCGGGGGCGCGCAGCCCCTCCACGGTGCGCAGACGGCGGCCATGGATCTGGCCCAGGGTGAGGAGGCAGGCATTGACCGCGCTGCGGGCACCGTCGGCTTCCTCGATCACCACGGTGCAGGCGCCGCAATCGCCTTCGGCGCAGCCTTCCTTGGTGCCGGTCAGCGCGGCGGGGCCGCGCAGCCAGTCGAGCAGGGTGGTGGTGGGCGAGAGCTCCGGCGGCAGGTGCCGCGGCTCGTCGTTCAGGTGGAAGGCGATATGGGCCGGCATGGGAGTGAGCCTAGCAAGGCGGATGCCGGGACGGCCATGGCGGGAATCGCGGGGCGCAGCCTGGGCCGGCGGAGGCGGGCGGGTGGTGGTCCGTGTCATGGAACGGACACTCGCCGCGCGGCGGTGCCGGGCTTAGTGCGGGCGGCATGACATCCCTGGATTCCCCGAGCCGCGCCGCCATGCGCCGCCGGCCCGCATGATCCCGCCGCTTCAGGAAGGGGGCGACCGCAGTCATGGCCGTGTCTGGGTGCTGGACATGCCCGGCTGGCGCTGGACCCACTACGACCTGGTGACGCCCGCGGCCTTTCCGGCGATCCAGGCGGAGGGATGGGGGGAGGATGTCCTCGCCCTGATGCGCGACAAGGACGAGACGCCGCGCCTGCAGTCGCAGGACGGGCTGGTGATGGGCATCCTGCCGGATTTTCCGCACCAGGCCGGGCTGGAATCGCGGGAGGCGGCATACTGGCGCTTCGCCATGCGGGAGGACCGGATCGTCACCGGGCGGCGGAGCTCGGTGGACGGGCTGTACCATGCCTGGCAGGCGGCCCGCGAAGGACATGCGCCGGAGAGCCCGGCGGCGCTGGTGGACCTGGTGCTGGCGCATTTCGGGACCGGGGTGGCGCAGCGCGCCGCGGCGCTGGATGACGAGGCTCGGCGGATCGAGGACGACCTCCTGTCCGACGAGCCGAAGCGGGGGCCGGACGAGAGCGGGCGCCGGCTGGGGGTGGTGCGGCGCGACGCGACCCGGCTGACGCGCGTCGTCGTGCCGGTGGTGCGCCTGTTGCGGGAGGAGGAGGAGGAGCTTCCCGACTGGGCGGTGGAGCAGAGCCACGAGACGGCGCGGCGGCGCATCCTCTCGGCGCTGGACGACCTGCGGGCGCTGCAGGAACACGGGCGGGCCTTGCAGGACGAGCTTTCCGCAAGGCAGGCGGCGGAGACCAACCGCAACGTCAACACCCTGTCGGTGATCACGGCCGTGCTGCTGCCGCCGAGCCTGGTGGCGGGATTCTTCGGGATGAACACCGGCGGCATGGCCTGGGCCGAGCCGGAACACGGCACGCTCTGGGCCGCGGGGCTGATGCTCGGCTCGGTGGCGGTGACGCTGCTGCTGCTCAGGCTGCGGCGGGTCATCTGAGGGAGAGCGGAGGCCGTGGCTTCGCGGGCCGCGGTGCGGTGCTGCCCGGCTGAGCGGCGTGTCCGCGCCGTTGTCCCGGTTCCGGTCATCCTCCGGATCCCGGGATGCTGGCGGCGGGTGCCGGGCCATCGGGGCCGGTGCCCCGGGTTGTCCCATGGGACAGGGGGCCGGGGGAAGGGCAGGGCCTTGCCCCCGGGGTCCCCGGGAATACGGCTCAGAGGATGCTCTGGCCGGTCTTCTTCCAGTCGGCCATGAAGCCTTCCAGGCCCTTGTCGGTCAGCGGGTGCTTGACCAGGGCGCGGATGACGTTGGGCGGCAGGGTGGCGACATGGGCGCCGAGCTTGGCGCACTGGAGCAGGTGGACCGGGTGGCGGACGGAGGCGGCCAGGACCTCGGTCTTGAGGTGCGGGTAGGCCTTGTAGATCTGCATGATGTCGGCGATCAGCTGCATCCCGTCCTGGCCGGTGTCGTCGAGGCGGCCGATGAAGGGGCTGACGAAGGTGGCGCCCGCCTTCGCCGCGAGCAGGGCCTGCACGGCGGAGAAGCACAGGGTCACGTTGACCATGGTGCCGTCGTTCACCATATGTTTGCAGGCCCGCAGCCCGGCTTCCGTGAGCGGCAGCTTGACCACGACGTTGGACGCGATCTTCCGGAGATGCTCGCCCTCCCGCATCATGCCGTCATAGTCCAGCGCCGTGACCTCGGCGGAAACAGGGCCCGGGGTGATGTCGCAGATTTCCGCGATGATGTCCCGCATCGGCCGGTTGGCCTTGGCGATCAGGGAAGGGTTGGTGGTGACGCCGTCGAGCAGGCCGGTTTCGGCCAGGGAGCGGATTTCGGAGACATCCGCGGTGTCGACGAAGAATTTCATGGGTCACGATCCCGTTCTGGTTGCGCAGGCATAGCCCATGGTGGCCCCCCGCAGAAAGCCTGGAGCTGTGAAACCGGTCGGCCCCGTGCGTCCGCGCGTGAAGGTGCTGCTGCCGCTGCCGCTGGACGGCGCCTATGACTATGGGGTGCCGGAAGGCATGGCCGTACCCCCGCCCGGCACTTTCGTGGAGGTGCCCTTCGGCGGGCGCGAGCTGCGCGGCGTGGTCTGGGACGGAGCGCCGGACCCGACGCTGTCCGAAGGCAAGCTGAAGAACCTGCTCGGCACGCTGATCGTGCCGCCGATGACCGGCAGCCTGCGGCGATTCGTGGACTGGGTGGCGGCCTATACGATGGCGCCGCCCGGCGCGGTGCTGCGCATGGCGATGAGCGTGCCCTCGGCGCTCGACCCGCCGGGGCAGCAGGCGGGGTGGCGGCTTTCGGCCGCGGGCGAGGCGGCGCGGAACGGGGCGCCGGGCTACCGGCTGACCGAGGGGCGGCGGCGGATCCTGGACGTGCTGCTGCCGGGCGAGATCCGCTCGGGCGCGGAGATCGCGGACGAGGCCGGGACCTCGGCCTCGGTGCTGCGGGGGCTGGCGGATCACGGGCTGGTGGAGCCGGCGCTGATGCCGCGCCCCGTGGCCTTTCCCACGCCCGACCCGGCGCATCCCGGCCCGTCGCTGATGCCGGAGCAGGAGCAGGCGGCGGCGTCGCTGCGCGAGCTGGTGGATTCGCGGAAGTTCGGCGTGACGCTGCTGGCCGGGGTCACCGGCTCGGGCAAGACCGAGGTCTATCTGGACGCGGTGGCGGAGACGCTGCGGCAGGGGCGGCAGGCGCTGGTGCTGCTGCCGGAGATCGCCTTGTCCACCCAGTGGCTGGAGCGCTTCGAGGGCCGCTTCGGCTGCGAGCCGGCGATGTGGCATTCGGAACTGGGCGGGCGGCGGCGGCGCAATACCTGGCGCGCGGTGGCGGAAGGGGAGGCCAAGGTGCTGGTGGGCGCGCGCTCGGCGCTGTTCCTGCCCTTTCCCGACCTGGGCCTGATCATCGTGGACGAGGAGCACGAGACCGCCTTCAAGCAGGAGGAGGGCGTGATCTACCACGCCCGCGACATGGCGGTGGTGCGGGCGCGCTTCGCCCAGGCGGGATGCGTGCTGGTCTCGGCCACGCCCTCGCTGGAAACGCTGACCAATGCGGAGACCGGGCGCTATACCGCCCTGAACCTGCCGCGGCGGCACGGAGCGGCGGGGCTGCCCGAGGTGACGGTGCTGGACCTGCGCAAGACGCCGCCGGAGCGGGGGCGCTTCATCGCGCCGCCGCTGGTGCAGGCGGTGAACGAGACCCTGGCGCGGGGCGAGCAGGCGATGCTCTTCCTGAATCGGCGCGGCTATGCCCCGTTGACGCTCTGCCGCACCTGCGGCCACCGGATGCGCTGCCCCAACTGCACCGCCTGGCTGGTGGAGCACCGGGCGCAGCGGCGGCTGCAATGCCACCATTGCGGCCACACGGAGCCGACGCCCCAGTTCTGTCCGGAATGCGGGGCGGAGGGCAGCCTGACCGCGATCGGGCCGGGGGTGGAGCGGGTGCAGGAGGAGGCGGCGCTACTCTTTCCCGAGGCGCGGCGGCTGGTCATGGCCTCGGATACCATTCCCGGCCCGGCGGCAGCTGCCGAGGCGGCGCGGCAGATCGCCGAGCGCGAGGTGGACCTCGTGATCGGCACGCAGATCGTGGCCAAGGGCTGGCATTTCCCGCACCTGACGCTGGTGGGGGTGGTAGATGCGGATCTGGGGCTGGCCGGCGGAGACCTGCGGGCCGCGGAGCGGACGGTGCAGCTTCTCCATCAGGTCTCCGGGCGCGCGGGGCGCGCGGAAAGCCCGGGGCGGGTGATGCTGCAATCCTGGGTGCCGGACCATCCGGTGATGATGGCCCTCGTCTCGGGCGACCTGGACAGCTTCATGGCCGAGGAGGCCGCCGCCCGCCGCCCGGGCGGCTGGCCGCCCTTCGGCCGCTTGGCGGCGCTGATCGTGAGCTCGGAGGACGAGCGGGCGGCGGACCGGGTGGCGCGCGACCTGGGGCTTTCCGCCCCGGGCGGCGAGGGGGTGCAGGTGCTGGGCCCGGCCCCGGCGCCGCTCGCCCTGCTGCGCGGGCGGCACCGTCGGCGGCTGCTGCTGAAGGCCCGGCGCGACGTGGCGGTGCAGCCGCTGCTGTGGGACTGGCTGGGGCGGGTCGATGTGCCGGCCTCGGTGCGGATCCAGGTGGATGTGGACCCGGTGAGCTTTCTCTAGCGGCGGTTCTTCATGGCTGGCCCCGGGCAGAGGCTCCGCCTCCCCGGGCCTGCCAGATCCATCCATCATATTGATATGATAGAGGTTTGCGCCGCGGCTTTCCTGGCTTTGCGGCACAATGGCGGTTGAAGCGGCGCGCTGCGTTGCGATATGTGTCCCCTCACGCGGGCATCGGTGCCTGGGCTGCGGGGCGGTTCTGCCGGCCCCGGCCCGCCGGCTTGGTCTTCCTGAAGAAGAGGGTTGCCGGTTTTCCCGGTGGGGCCTTGGCGGGCCCTGCCCGTTCCGATGCGCGTCTTCACCGATCCGCCGGGCCGTGCCGGGTGGACCAGAGCATGGCCCCCGGCTCGGCGTGGGGGTCCCCACACCCCAGGAGGTTCCGGTGCGCGCCCGGCGCGCGCCCGACTTTCGCGAACCAGCGGAGCGATCCAATGGCCGATACGCGCGCCGCCCCCATGGTGGAGACACCGACCGTGGGGGCAGCTTCCTCAGGCAACGCCTTCCTGCTGGCCATCACCGCGGTGATGGCGGTGGCGGGCTTCCTCTATGGCTACGACACCGGGATCATCTCCGGCGCCCTGCTGCAGATCACGCAGGAGTTCGGGCTGGGCCACCGGATGCAGGAGGTGGTGACCGCCTCCATCCTGGTGGGGGCCGTGCTGGGTGCCCTCGGCACCGGCTGGCTGTCGGAACGGATCGGGCGGCGGCGCACCGTGATGGTGGTGGCCACGGTCTTCTGCCTGGGGGCGCTGGCCTCGTCGCTCGCCCGATCGCCGCTGGAGCTGTCGCTGTCGCGGGTGTTCCTGGGCCTCGCGGTGGGCGGTTCCTCGCAGGTAGTGCCCGTCTATATCGCGGAACTGGCGCCGGCGGCGCGGCGCGGGCGGCTGGTGATCACCTTCAACCTCGCCATCGGCATCGGCATCCTGCTGGCCAATGTCGTGGGCGTGGCGCTGCATGGGCTCTGGTCATGGCGGATGATGATCGCGGTGGCGATCCTGCCGGCGGCGCTGCTGTTGCTGGCCATGCTGCGCCTGCCGGAAAGCCCGCGCTGGCTGGTCGGGGCCGACCGGCCGCGGGAGGCACGGGAAGTCCTGTCCTCCGTGCGGGGTGACGAGCGGCAGGCGCGGGCCGAACTGCGCGAGATCCACCGGGTCGCCCGGCGCGAGCGTGACGCGGCGGAGCGGGGCTGGGGCGCCCTGGCGCAGCCCTGGCTGCGGCCGGCGCTGGTGGCGGCGCTGGGCGTGGCGGCCTTCACCCAGCTCTCGGGGCTGGAGATGATGATCTACTATACGCCGACCATCCTGGCCGGGGCGGGCTTCTCGCAGTCCGTGGCGCTATGGTCCAGCCTGAGCCTGGCGGTGATGTACGTGGTCATGACCTTCATCGGCCGCTCCATCGTGGACCGGGTGGGCCGGCGCGGGCTGATGCTGGTGATGATCCCCGGCACCGTGGTGACGCTGCTGGTGCTCGGCGGGCTGTTCAAGGCGGGCATGGCAACGGATGAACATGCCTGGCTGGTGGTGGGCTGCCTGCTGCTCTTCATGCTGTTCAATGCCGGCGGCATCCAGGTGGTGGGCTGGCTGCTGGGATCGGAGATGTTTCCGCTTTCCGTCCGGGGCAAGGCGAGCAGTGCCCATGCGGCCACGCTCTGGGGCTCCAACCTCCTGGTCACCGCCACGGCGCTGTCCCTGGTGCATTATGCCGGGGTGCACGGGATGATGTGGACCTATGCGGCGCTGAACCTGACCTCCTTCGTCTTCGTGCTGAAGCGGGTGCCGGAAACCCGGGGGCGGACGCTGGAGGAGATCGAGACCTCGCTGCGCGAGGGGGGCTTCCTGCCGGGGCGGCAGCGCGGCGAGGCGCCGGCCGGCCACGATGCCCTGGCCGCCCCCCCGGGGCTGACGGGCCCTGCGGCACCCTGGGGCCGGGCCGGATCGGGCATTCCCGAGGTGGCGCTGGGCGGCAGCGCCGCCTCGCTTGCACCAAAGGAATAGGAGGCCGGGAGGGGATGCCGGTTCCCCCGTGGCTTCCCGGCCGGGCGGGGGTCAGACCTCGATGGGAAAGGTGCCCCGCCAGTCCCGGATGGTCTCGTGCGGGGTGTCCTTGTTGCGCTCCTCGGGGGGAAGATCCTCGATCGGGTCCACCACCGGGCCGGTCACGCCGGTGTTGGAGGCCGGGTCGGAGGCCGGAAAGCTCTCCTCGATGGTCTCGTCCAGCTCGTTCTCCTGTTCCGGTGCCGGTTTCCGCCCAGCCGGGTCCTTCTCGGTTCCGCTCATGACGCATGCTCCTCGGGATAGGGGGCCATGCGAATCAATCGCCGCAGTGGGCGAGAAGTTACACGCGTGAAAGTTGCGCTGCCGGATTCGCGATTCCGCCCGCCGCGCCCCGCCGGGACGGGCCCGGAAGGCCGGACGGGCGGTTTTCCCTGGCCCGAAAGACGCCGCAGCGACATCAGGCTGTCGCAAAGCTGGGCCGGAACCCGCTGGAAGCGCCCTCGGCCAGTTGCCGCAATGGCTTGCCATATGTTAAGGCGCCCGCGCTGCGAGAGGGTTTCCCTCAGCGCGCGCCCGGCTCCTCGGCCGGGGCTCAACTCACGATACGGGAACTCACGTGGCCTCTGACGCGACCACCGTCTCGCCCGACGCGCCCCGCGCTACCGGACTCGCGCAACGCTACGCGCAGGCGCTCCTCGACCTCGCCCGGGAGCACCGCTCGGTGGACCAGGTCGCGGCGGATATGGAAACCCTCCAGGCGCTGTGGCGCGACGACGCGCCGTTCCGCGCCTTCGTCTCGGACCCCCGGCTGGATGCCGCGCAGCAGCAGAAGGGCGCCTTCGCGGTGCTGGAGCGCGCCGGCATCTCCGGGGATGTGCGCAACCTCGTCGGCGTGCTGGTGAACAACCGCCGCCTCGCCGCCCTGCCGGAAGTGGCCGCCTCCTTCGCCCTGCTGCTCGCCGAGAGCCGGGGCCAGCAGACGGCCGAGGTCACGACCGCCCATCCGCTGAACGACACCCAGCGGAACCAGATCGCAGCCCGCCTGACCGAGGCGGGCTATTCCAACGTCCGACTGGTCGAGCGTCTCGACCCGTCCATCCTCGGGGGGATGATCCTCAAGATCGGCTCCCGCCTCTACGACACATCCATCAAGTCCAGGCTCCAGCGCCTGAGCTACGCCATGAAGGGGGCCGCCTGAACATGGACATCCGTCCCGCCGAGATCTCCGAGATCCTCAAGAAGCAGATCGCCGGCTTCGATTCCGAGGCGAACGTTTCCGAGGTCGGCACCGTGCTGACCATCGGCGACGGCATCGCCCGGGTCTATGGCCTGCAGAACATCATGGCCGGCGAGCTGGTGGACTTCCCCGGCGCCGGCGTGAAGGGCATGGCCCTGAACCTCGAATCCGACAATGTCGGCATCGTGGTGCTGGGCGATGACAGCGCCATCCGCGAGGGCGACACCGTTTCCCGCACCGGCACCATCGTGGACGTGCCGGTGGGCAAAGGCCTGCTGGGCCGCGTGGTGGACGGCCTGGGCAACCCGATCGACGGCAAGGGCCCGATCATGTTCACCGAGCGCCGCCTGGCCGAGGTGAAGGCGCCGGGCATCATCCCGCGCAAGTCGGTGCACGAGCCGATGCAGACGGGCATCAAGGCCATCGACGCCCTGATCCCGATCGGCCGCGGCCAGCGCGAGCTGCTGATCGGCGACCGCCAGACCGGCAAGTCCGCCGTGCTGATCGACACCATCCTGAACCAGAAGCCGGTCAACCAGAGCACCGACGAGAGCAAGAAGCTCTACTGCATCTACGTCGCGATCGGACAGAAGCGCTCCACCGTGGCGCAGCTGGTCCGCACGCTGGAGGAGCAGGGCGCGATGGAGTATTCCATCGTGGTCGCCGCCACCGCCTCCGACCCGGCGCCGCTGCAGTTCCTGGCGCCCTACTCCGCCTGTGCCATGGGCGAGTATTTCCGCGACAACGGCATGCACGCGCTGATCATCTACGATGATCTGTCCAAGCAGGCCGTGGCCTATCGCCAGATGTCGCTGCTGCTGCGCCGCCCGCCGGGGCGCGAGGCCTATCCGGGCGACGTGTTCTACCTGCACTCGCGCCTGCTGGAGCGCGCGGCGAAGATGAACGACGACTTCGGCGCCGGCTCCCTGACCGCGTTGCCGGTCATCGAGACGCAGGCGGGCGACGTGTCGGCCTATATCCCGACCAACGTGATCTCGATCACCGACGGCCAGATCTTCCTGGAGACCGAGCTGTTCTACAAGGGCATCCGCCCGGCCGTGAACGTCGGCCTGTCGGTGTCGCGCGTGGGCTCGGCGGCGCAGATCAAGGCGATGAAGCAGGTGGCGGGCAAGATCAAGCTCGACCTCGCCCAGTATCGCGAGATGGCGGCCTTCTCGCAGTTCGCCTCGGACCTCGACGCCTCCACCCAGGCCCTGCTGGCCCGTGGCGCGCGCCTGACCGAGCTGCTGAAGCAGCCGCAGTTCTCGCCGATGCCGGTGGAGGAGCAGGTGGTGTCGATCTTCGCCGGCACGCGCGGCTACCTGGACCGGATCGAGGTGAACAAGGTCACCACCTTCGAGGCGCGGATGCTGTCCGAGCTGAGGGCGGCGCAGCCCGGCATCCTGGAGGCCATCCGCACGGAGGGCGCGATCTCCAAGGAGACCGAGAACAAGCTGACCGCCTTCCTCGACGGCTTCGCCAAGTCCTTCTCCTGACGCGCGTTTAAGAGGAGGAAGCAAGGCCGATGGCGAATCTCAAGGCCCTGCGGGCGCGCATCGCGTCGGTGAAGTCGACCCGTAAGATCACGCAGGCCATGAAGATGGTCGCCGCGGCCAAGCTGCGCCGCGCGCAGCAGCAGGCCGAGGCGGCGCGCCCCTATGCCGAGCGGATGGAGCGCATGCTGGCCTCCCTCGGCGGCGCGGTGGCGGGCAGCCCCGATGCGCCGAGGATGCTGGTGGGCAGCGGGCGCGACCAGGTGCACCTGCTGATCGTGGTGACGGGCGAGCGCGGCCTGGCCGGTGCCTTCAACACCAATGCGGGGCGCTTCGCGCGCAACCGCATCCGGGAGCTGGAGGCCAAGGGCAAGACCGTGAAGGTGATCACGGTCGGCCGCAAGGGCGCCACCTATCTGCGCCGCGACTTCGGCAGCCGCTTCGTCGAGGAGGTCTCCTACGCCCAGGTCAAGCGCCTGAGCTTCGAGCAGGCCGACGCGGTGGCGGCGAAGGTGACGGCGATGCTGGAGGCGGGCGAGTTCGACGTATGCTCGCTGATCTACAACCGCTTCCATTCGGTGATCTCGCAGATCCCGGCCGAGCAGCAGCTGATCCCGGCCAAGGTCCCGGCGCCTTCGGGCGACGAGGCCGCGCCGGCGGCCAGCAGCGACGGCGCGCTCTACGAGTTCGAGCCGGGCGAGGAGGCGCTGCTGGAGCAGCTCCTGCCCAAGAACCTGTCCATCCAGGTCTACCGCGCGCTGCTGGAATCCGCCGCCGGCTTCTATGGCGCGCAGATGAACGCGATGGACAACGCCACCCGCAACGCGGGCGACATGATCAACAAGCTGACGCTGAGCTACAACCGCACGCGTCAGGCCAACATCACCACGGAGCTGATCGAGATCATCTCCGGCGCCTCGGCCGTCTGATGCGGTCGCGAAGCGTGAATCGCATCAGCTGAAAAGCCTTGGGGAAAGCAGGACATGAAGAACAACGTCGGTAAGGTCACCCAGGTGCTGGGCGCCGTGGTGGACGTGCAGTTCCCCTCGGAGCTGCCCTATATCCTGAACGCGCTGACCACCAAGGTCGGCGACCGCACCCTGGTGCTGGAAGTCGCCCAGGAGCTGGGCGAGCGCACGGTGCGCTGCATCGCCATGGACACCACGGACGGCCTCGTCCGCGGCACCGAGGTGGTGGACACGGGCAAGGGCATCGTGGTGCCGGTCGGCGAGGGTACGCTGGGCCGCATCCTGAACGTGATCGGCGAGCCGATCGACGAGCGGGGCCCGGTGCCGCACCAGAAGTCCTATCCGATCCACCGCGAGGCCCCGGCCTTCGCCGACCAGGCGACGGCGGCCGAGATCCTGGTGACGGGCATCAAGGTGATCGACCTGCTGGCGCCCTATTCCAAGGGCGGCAAGATCGGCCTGTTCGGCGGTGCCGGCGTGGGCAAGACGGTCACCATCCAGGAGCTGATCAACAACATCGCCAAGGGCCATGGCGGCGTGTCGGTCTTCGCCGGAGTGGGCGAGCGCACCCGCGAGGGCAACGACCTCTATCACGAGATGATCGACGCGGGCGTCATCAAGCTCAACGAGGGCAACACCGAAGGCTCCAAGGTGGCGCTGGTCTATGGCCAGATGAACGAGCCGCCGGGTGCCCGTGCGCGCGTGGCGCTGTCGGGCCTGTCCATGGCGGAGTATTTCCGCGATGAGCAGGGCCAGGACGTGCTCTTCTTCATCGACAACATCTTCCGCTTCACCCAGGCGGGTGCCGAGGTCTCGGCGCTGCTGGGCCGCATCCCCTCCGCGGTGGGCTACCAGCCGACGCTGGCCACCGACATGGGGCAGCTGCAGGAGCGGATCACCTCGACCAAGAAGGGCTCGATCACCTCGGTGCAGGCCATCTACGTGCCGGCCGACGACCTGACCGACCCGGCGCCGGCGACGTCCTTCGCCCACCTCGACGCCACGACGGTGCTGAACCGCTCGATCGCCGAGCTCGGCATCTTCCCGGCCGTGGACCCGCTGGACTCCACCTCCCGCGCCCTCGACCCGCGCGTGGTGGGCGAGGAGCACTACCGTGTTGCCCGCGAGGTGCAGCGCGTGCTGCAGACCTACAAGTCGCTGCAGGACATCATCGCCATCCTGGGCATGGACGAGCTGTCGGAGGAGGACAAGCTGGTCGTGGCGCGCGCGCGCAAGATCCAGCGCTTCCTGAGCCAGCCCTTCCACGTGGCCGAGGTCTTCACCGGCACGCCGGGCGTCTTCGTGAAGCTGGAGGACACGATCCGTTCCTTCGCCGGCATCGTGGAAGGCAAGTACGACCACCTGCCGGAGGCCGCCTTCTACATGGTCGGCACCATCGAGGAAGCCGTGAAGAAGGCCGAGGGCCTGAAGCAGGCGGCCTGATCCCATGGCCGACACCTTCAACCTCGAGCTGGTGAGCCCGGAAAAGCTCCTGCTCTCCCGCCCGGTCGAGATGGTCACCATCCCGGCCTGGGAGGGCGAGATGGGTATCCTGCCGAAGCACGCCCCGATGATCGTCGCCCTGCGGGGCGGCCTCATCAAGGTGCGCGAAGGCGGGCGGGACACGGAAAGCCTCTTCGTGGCCGGTGGCTTCGCCGAGATCACGCCGGACCGTGTGACGGTCCTGGCCGACGAGGCCACGCCGGTCGCGGAACTGTCGCGCGCCGATGCGGAGAGCCGCCTGACGCAGGCCGAGGCGGAGCTGAACGCCGCCGCGGCGGAGAGCGAGGCGCTGCGCGAGAAGGCCTATGGCCGCGTTCTCGCCGCCCGCGCCATGCGGGATGCCGCGACGGCCGCCTGAACGCCCCCGCCCCGATGCGGGCGGGCGGAACCCTGACAAGGGCCGGTTCCTTCGGGGACCGGCCCTTTGTTTATTGGCCGGCCTGCCGGGCATGCCTCTCCTTCGTGCATCGCAGATTTCGGGTGGAAGGCAGAAGTTACTCGCTTCATGATTGAAACGGTGGATCCGGTCCCCTGTTCTAGGCGAGGGTGACTTCCTGGGCTTCTCCTGTCATGCCTGGGAGGGCGGTTGGCCTTCATCCCCATGATCCTATCGAGCGGAGCGCGGATGTGATGTTCAGGAGGACCGGCTGGAGGATGCGGGGGCGGATGATGCCGCCCATGACGGCATGCCCGGCGAAAACGGGGGCCGGCCGGACTTCGGCAAGAAGCCTGCCGGCCACGGCCCATTGCGCGCGAGCCGTCGCCTGAGCCCGCTTCCGGGGCGCCTGCACCGGCGGCGGCTGGTCGCCGCGGCCCTGGCCGGTGCCGGGCTGGGGCCGGCCCTGCTCCGTTCCGGGCACGCGCAGGAGACATTCTCCGGCCTGGGCGGGATCGCCCGTTCGCGGGGCTTCGGCTATGGCGCCGCCGCGCAGTCCGCGATGCTGCGCGACAATCCGGATTACGCCCGCGCCTACCGCACCGAATGCGCCCTGCTGGTGCCGGAATACGAGGGCAAGTGGGGCACGGTGCAGCCCCAGGAAGGGAAGTTCGACTTCGGTCCCTTGGACGTCATGAGTGCCTGGGCCCGGCAGAACGGCAAGGCGATGCGCGGCCATGCGCTGATCTGGCACCATGCCGTGCCGGACTGGCTGATGAAGGCGCTGGGCGAGGGGCCGCAGCGGGCGCGCGGCGTGATGGAGGCGCATTTCACCGCCGTGCTGGACCATACGCGCGAAAACATGCGGGACTGGGACGTGGTGAACGAGGTGGTCGCCGACCCTCCGGGCAGCGACACGCCGCAGGCCACGGGAGACCTGCGCGACACGCCCTGGCTGCGGGCGCTGGGGCCGTCCTATATCGAGCTGGCGCTGCGGCTGGCGCGGGAGCGAGACCCGACGCTGCGGATCACCCTGAACGAGTACGGGGTGGAGGAGGAAGCGCCGCACTGCCTGGAGAAGCGGCGGCGGCTGCTGGCCCTGGTGCGGCAGCTCCGCCGTGCCGGCGCACCGCTGGATGCGGTGGGGATGCAGGCGCATCTGCAGATGGACCGGCCCTTCAGCGGGCCATCCTTCACGGCTTTCTGCAAGGAATTGGCGGGGGAGGGGCTCCAGCTCCTGATCACCGAGCTGGATGTGCGGGAATCCTGGAAGGTGCCCGACGGCTATCCCGCCCGGGACGTCCTCGTCGCGGCACGGGTGAAGGAATTCGCCGAGGCGGCCCTGGCCGGGGGAGTGAAGACCATCCTGACCTGGGGGCTGATCGACCGTTATTCCTGGTTGGTCTCCGACCCCGGCGTGACGCGCAAGGACGGGCTGAAGCATCGCGGCCTGCCGCTGGACTGGGAGGGGAATCGCAAGCCCTTCTGGAACGCGCTGGCAGAGGCGTTCCAGGGAGCATGACGCCCTGGTTCGCGACGTTCCGTTACGTTTTGATTCCAATTTTGGGGGCGGTTCTTTTGGCTGGCCCCGGGGGAGAGGCGCCGCCTCTCACCCCGGACCCCCTCTCCGCCGGGGACCGAAGCCGGTCCCCGGACCCCGGGCCTGAGTTGGCTCTGGCGGTAACCGTTACCCTGCGGCCTGATCCCTGGAAGCAGGTGGAAGCGCGGGGCTCCTGAGAAAAAGAAAAACACCCTGTCCGCTCTGATGGCACTGGCAGTCCGCCGGAGAGCCTGGCTCTCCGGCGCGATCCGGCATCAGCGAGCGCCAGCGAACCGGGTCCAGGGCACGCAGTGTCCTGGCGGATAGGGGGTCCGGGGGAAAGGCGGCGCCTGTCCCCCGGGGAAGCGCAACGCCGGACCTGGTTTCAGCCGGCGAAGCGGGCGAAGGCGCGGGTCAGGGCCTCGTAGATCGGGCGCTTGAAGGGGACGGCGAGGCCGGGGAGTTCTTCTAGCCTCGCCCAGCGCCAGGCATCGAATTCCTGATGGGCATCGGCATCCAGGCGGATATCGGAATCCTGGCCGGTGAAGCGCAGGGCGAACCAGCGCTGTTCCTGCCCGCGCCAGCGGCCGCCCCAGACCTTGCCGATCAGGTGCTCCGGAAGGTCGTAGCGCAGCCATTCGTCGTGCTCGGCCAGGATCTCGGCCTTGCCGGTGCCGATCTCCTCGGCCAGTTCGCGCAGCACGGCCTGCCGGGGTTCCTCGCCTTCATCCAGCCCGCCCTGCGGGAGCTGCCAGGCGCCGGCGGCCGCCTCCCCATGCAGCTGGTCCGCGCGGCGCGCCACCAGCACCAGCCCATCGGCGTTGAAGAGCACGGCGCCGACATTGGGGCGGTAGGGCAGGTCGCTCATCGCGCGGCGCTTTCCTTCTGCGGGATCTCGGGGCGGCGGAGGATGGCGGTGACCGGCGCCAGCACGATCCCCCGCTGTTCCAGCCCCGTCGCCCAGCTTGTAATACGGTCCAGCAGCACGGGCGAGGCATCGCCGGCCACGCCGAGGGCCGATCCCCATTCCTTGGCGACGCGTTCGAGCTCCTGCAGGCGGCGCTCCACGCCCTCGCGCGTCGCGGGCTCGTCGATCACCACATCCGCAGTGCGGCCCCAGGCGCGGTTGCCGTTGGTCGCCTCGGGCCGCGGGTCGAGATAGAGCAGGCCGCGATCCCGCAGCACGTCCTGCACCCCGGCCAGCAGTTCCGGCGCCTGTGCGAAGCGTTCGCCGCGCATGCCGCCCAGGGCGCCGACAGCGCCGACATAGCCCTGCAGCCGGGTCAGCACCCAGCGCAGCCGCTCCGCGTTCTCGGCGGCCGGAAGCGTGGTGAGGAGGGCGCGGGGCCCCGGATCGTTGGACGGATAGCCGGCGGGTTCCAGCGGCAGGGCCACCAGCGCCTCCATCCCCCGGGCGCGGGCGCGGTTCAGCAGGGGCTGGAGGTTCTGGGCATAGGGGCTGAAGGCGAGGCCGGTCGTGGGCGGCAGGCGGCGGATGGCCTCGTCGCTCAGCGCCGCATTCAGGCCCAGGCCGCCGACCACGATGGCGATGCGTGGCCGCTTCTCGGCACGCGGGAAGGCGCGGCCATAGGCACGGATCGAGGTCCGCCCATCCGGCGCCACGCGGGGCAGGGCGCCCAGGCGGGTGGCCTCCAGCATCTGCGGGTCCGGCGGCGGGATCGGACCCGACGGCCCCTGGCTCTGCTGGGAGGCGGGGTCCTGGAGGTCGGTCAGGGTGGCGGCCGGCGGGGCGGGGGCAGCCTGGGCAGCGGCCACGATGGCGGCTGGTGCATCCGACGCGGCGTCCGAAGGGGGCCGCGGGGTGGCGTCCCGGTTCGCCTCCAGGGAGGCTTCCTGCGGCGGCGGGCCGAGATAGGCGAGCGTGCCCAGGCCCAGCAGGGTGGCGGTCAGGACGAGGCCCCAGAAGCGCCTCAGCCAGGTCCAGCCATTGTTCCATTCGCCGGCTTCCGGGCCGCCAGCCACCGCCTCGCGCATGGTTTCCGTCCGTTCGCCCTCGCCCGGAAGGCCGGGATGCTGGTGCGCATCGGGGCCGGTCCAGGGCAGATTTTCGGCTTTCCGCGGCGGGTCATCTGCCACGATCTCTCTTTTTGAGAGTATCCTCAACAATGAGGGCATTTCCAGGCAAGTCCGCGGGTTTCCAGAATTTTATGGCGTCTGTGTCGTTTATGCCCGGTAAACGCCCGCATCGCGACAGCCGGAAGTTGCAAGGATGCCGCTCATCCATGCGAAGAGGGTAGCGGACCTTTGCTGGCATGAGCGGGCGGCTTCATGGGGACTGCGCGGGGTTCTTCCGGTAGCAAGGGGCCGGTATCCCCTGCCGGCGCGGCGGCACGGGTCCCGGAGAAAACGGCCTCGGGCCGGTAGTCGCGAAACCGGTACCGGGGGAGGCATTGCTCTGCCCGGTCCGCTTTCATGGCCGGGTCACCCGGGTGCGAGAGCCTCCCGCACCCGGATGGGAGCGGCCCGGCATCCTGGCCGCGGCTTCCGCCGCGGCCGGTGGGTCAGCGGCTGGCGCGCCGCTGCGCCGGGGCCTGCTGCGGCGTGGCGGCCATGCCGCGCACCAGGACCAGGGCCTGCTGCAACTGGAAATCCGTCTCCGGCTTGGTCGGGTCGAAGGCGGGGGCGCCCTCGGGCGGCGTGTGCTGGATGCGGTCGAGCAGGCTCTGGGACAGGTTCAGCGGCGGCAGGGGCGCGACCGGGGTGGCGGCGGAGCCATCGGGATGCTTGAGGGCATGGCGGAGATCGGCCTCGCGGTCGCGCTGGGCGGCATCCACGCGCTGGCCGAGCACCTCCACGTCCGGCTCGATGCCGGTGGCCTGGATGGAGCGGCCGGAGGGGGTGTAGTAGCGCGCCGTGGTCAGGCGGATGGCGCCATTGCCGGGCAGCGGCATGACCGTCTGCACCGAGCCCTTGCCGAAGGACTTCACGCCCAGCACCACGGCGCGGCGGTGATCCTGCAGCGCGCCGGCCACGATCTCGCTGGCCGAGGCGGAGCCGCCGTTGATCAGCACCACGACCGGAAGGCCGTTGGTGATGTCGCCGGCGCGGGCGTTCCAGCGTTGCGCGTCCTCGGGGCGGCGGCCGCGGGTGGAAACGATCTCGCCCTGGTCGATCAGGTCGTCGCTGACCTGGATCGCCTGGTCGAGCAGCCCGCCGGGGTTGTTGCGCAGGTCGAGGATCAGGCCCTTGAGCCCGTTCGGCGCCTGGGTCTTGAGCTGCTGGAAGGTCTTGCGCAGGCCGGGATCGGTCTGCTCGTTGAAGGAGGTGAGGCGGATATAGGCGATGTCGTTGCCTTCGAGCCGCGCCCGGACGACCTGCGGGCGGATCACCTCCCGGGTCAGGCTCAGGTCGATGGGCGTGGTCACACCCTCGCGCCGGATGGTCAGGCGGATGGAGGAGCCGCGCTCGCCCCGCATCTGCTCCACCGCGTCCTGCAGGCTCATGCCCTGGACGGAGGTGCCGTTGAGGTTGGTGATCAGGTCGCCGGGCTTGATGCCGGCGCGCTGGGCGGGCGTGTCGTCGATCGGCGAGATGACCTTGACGTAGCCGCCTTCCTGCGTGACCTCGATGCCGAGGCCACCGAACTCGCCGCGCGTCTGCACCTGCATGTCGCGGAAGTTCTTCGCGTTCATGTAGGAGCTGTGCGGGTCGAGCCCTTGCAGCATGCCGTTGATGGCGTTCTCGATCGCGTCGCGGTCGTTGACCGGATCGACGTAGTCGGCCCGCACGCGCTCGAAGACGTCGCCAAAGAGGTTGAGAAGCCGATAGGTGTCCGCACGGCCGGAATCCTGCGCGAGCGCCGGCACCACCGTCGAAGTCACCACGGGTCCCGCGACGGCCCCCGCGACAAAGGCCACCGCCACACCCGTTGCTGTCCGGAACTTGCGCCGCATCCGCCCGAGGCTCCCCGAGACAAGGTAAATTCAGAGAAGGCGCCCGCTATCCCGTGCGGCCGTTGCCAGCCAGCCAGGGTCGCGGGTCCACCGCCCGTCCCCTGCGCCGGAGTTCGACGTAGAGGCTGGGACGCCCGGAAGAGGGACGTCCCATCTGCCCGACCGCCTCGCCCGCCGAGACTTTCTGCCCCACCCCGGCGTCCAGGCGATCGAGACCAGACAGGACCACATGGTATCCGTCACCGCAATCCATGATCAACAGCAGGCCATAGGAACGAAATGTATCAGCGAAGGCCACCTGCCCGGAGCAGGGGCTGACGACGCGGGCGCCGGGCGGGGTGGACCAGGTCTGGCCGGTGGTGCCGTCGGCGCCGAACTGGGAGACGACGCGGCCGGCCACCGGCAGGGCGCGGCCGCGGCCGCGGGGGATGGCGGGGGCGGAGGGCAGGGCGGCGACCTGCTCCTCGTCCTCCCGGTTGCGGCGGGCGGCGCGGCGGGCGTCGTCGCGGGCCGCCTGGGCCGCCGCCTGGCGGGCGGCTTCCTCGCGGGCGGCCTTCTCCTTCGCCTCGCGCTCGGCCCGGGCGGCGGCCTCGCGCTCCAGCCGGGCGATGGCGCCGCGCAGGTTGCCGGCCCGGGCGGCGAGGCCCGCGGCACGCTGCGCCGCCCGTTCCTCTGCCCGGTCGGCCTGCCCGCGCGCGGTGCGGGCCTCGGACAGGCTGGCCTCCACCGCCTGGGTCGCGGCGCGGGCGCGGTCGCGGGCCTGGGCGAGGTCCGCGCGCCGGGCGGCGGCGCGGGCCAGGGCCTGCCCGGTTTCCTCCCGGGCGATGCGGTAGGCGGCGGCTTCCTCCGAGAGGCGGCGGCCCAGGCCGCGCAGCACCAGGGCGCCACGCAGCGCCTCCTCCGGCGGCACCGGCAGGGCGAGCAGCGTCTCGGCCGGCCAGGCGGACATGCGGCGCATCGCGGGCAGCAGCGGCGCCAGCCGGGCCGACTGTTCCCGCAGCGAGGCCTCGGCGGCGGCCACGTCCGCCTGGGCGGCGTCCAGCTGGCTCTGTGCCTCGTCCAACGCATCCTCGGCCGCGACGGTGCGGCGGCCCAGCTCGGCCCGTTCGGCGGAGAGGCGTTCCTCGTATTCCCGGGCCTCGCGGGAAGCGCGGGCGGCCGCCTCGGCGACATCCTTCGCCTGCGCCGCCTCCTGTTCCGCCCGGTGCAGGTCCTCGTGGCCGGGCGGGCGTTCCGCCGCCCTGCGCGGCGCGGCGGCGAGGGGCGTGGCCGAGGCGGGCGCCACCAGCAGCGCCAGCGCGGCGGCCCGCAGCCGGGCCTTCCAGCGGGACGGGAGGGGGCGCGGCGGGGCGGCCAACGGCATGGCCGCCCGCCGGCCGCCGCCGGGCGGGGCCGGCGGCGGGGGGACGGGTGGCGCCGGCAATCAGCCCCCGGCCTGGATCAGCGTCTGGCCGGTCATCGCCTCCGGCTGCTTCAGCTCGAGGAGCTGCAGCAGGGTCGGCGCCAGGTCTGCCAGCCGACCCTGGCGCAGCGTGCAGCCCTGGGGGCCGCCGAGCAGGATGACCGGAACCGGGTTGGTGGTATGGGCGGTGTGCGGGCCGCCCGTCGCCGGGTCGCGCATCAGCTCGGCATTACCGTGGTCGGCGGTGACGAGCAGGGCGCCGCCCATGTCGCGGATGGCGGAGACGATGCGGGCGAGGCCGGCATCGGCGGCCTCGCAGGCCCTGATGGCGGCGGCGAGGCTGCCGGTATGGCCCACCATGTCGGCATTGGCGAAGTTCAGCAGGATCATGTCGTACTGGCCGGAGCGGATCGCGGCCTCGGCCTTCTCGGCCAGCTCCGGCTCCGACATCTCCGGCTGGAGGTCGTAGGTGGCGACCTTGGGGGAGGGGACCATGACGCGGTCCTCGCCGGGGAAAGGCTCCTCCTCGCCGCCGTTCATGAAATAGGTGACGTGCGGGTACTTCTCGGTCTCGGCCATGCGGAGCTGCTTCATGCCGGCGGCGGAGACCACGGCGCCCAGGATGTCCTTCATCGACTGGGGCGGGAAAAGGGTGGCGAGGAAGCGGTCGAGGTCGGTGGAGTACTGCGTCATTCCGGCGGCGCCGGCCAGCTTCGGCAGGCGGGGGCGGGAGAAGCCGGAGAATTCCGGGTCGAGGATGGCGTCCAGGATCTCGCGCACCCGGTCGGCGCGGAAGTTGAAACAGAGGAGGCCGTCGCCGTCCTTCATCCCGGCATAGTCGCCGATCGCGGTGGGGGGGATGAACTCGTCGGTGGTGCCGGCCGCATGGGCGGCGGCGATGGCCTCGGCGGCGGAGGCGGATTTCGGTCCCTCGCCCAGCACCATGGCGTTCCAGGCCTTCTGCACCCGGTCCCAGCGCTTGTCGCGGTCCATGGCGAAGTAGCGCCCCGAGACGGAGGCGATGCGGGCGCCCCGCGGCAGTTCGGGCTCGAAGCGCTTCAGGAACTCCACCGAGCCGAGCGGGGTGGTGTCGCGGCCATCGGTCCAGACATGCACCGCGACGGGGATGCCGGCATCGGCGAAGACCCGGGCGAGGGCGAGGCCGTGGTCCTGGTGGCTGTGCACGCCGCCGGGGGAGAGCAGGCCGCAGAGCTGGAGGGTGCCGCCGCTGGCCTTGAGCTTCGCGATCAGATCGGTGACGGCGGGCAGGGAGGCGATGGAGCCATCCCCGACCGCCTTGGTGATGCGGGGGAGGTCCTGCATCACGATGCGGCCGGCGCCGATGTTCAGGTGGCCGACCTCGGAATTGCCCATCTGCCCGTCCGGCAGGCCGACATCATGGCCCGAGGTGCGCAGGAAGCTGTGCGGGCAGTTGGCCCAGAGCTCGTCGAAGCAGGGCGTATGGGCCTGGCGGACGGCATTGTCGGCCACTTCCTCGCGCCATCCCCAGCCGTCGAGGATCACCAGCATGGCGGGCTTCGGATGGGACATCGGGGCGCTCCTTCCGGTCAGGGTCCGGAGCGAAGGCTTAGAGCAGATCGCGCATGAACGGTATCCGGGGCGGAGGAGGTTGTGCCGCCGGAATCACTTCGTCCCATGGGCCCTTTCCATCGGTCCCTCCGGCCCGGCCTACCGGAGCTGGCTGTCCTTGCTGCCGCGGCGGTTGAAGCCGATCTGCACCGGCCGGCGGTCGAGCGCCGACTGGCAGGCGACGCAGGTACGGACGCCGGGCAAGGCGCGGCGGCGGGCCTCGGGGATCGGCTCGTCGCATTCCACGCAGTGCGTCGGACCTTCGCCCTTCGGGATATGGGCGCGGGCACGCAGCACACCATCCGTCACGGTGTCGTCGATCTGGTCCTGCACCGCCCCGTCGGGGGCCCAGCCGCTGGCCATCGGGAACTCTCCTCCGGATCTGCCGAAAGCATTGGGAGATGGGAAGGAAGTGCCTGTTTTTCAAGGGCATCGATAGGGGCGGGCGGGAATGGCCACGCCGGGCAGGGCTTCAGCCTTCCGGCGTCTCGGCCGGGGCGAGGGGGCGGCCGAAGGCCTCGGCGGCCTCGGCCAGCATACGCGCCTCCTGCCCGGCATAGCGGGCGGAGAAGTGGAAGGGCTCCAGCCGGCGGACCCGGGCGGCGCGGGCGATCTCCCCGGCGGCACGGGTGGTGAGGTGGCCGCGCCGGGCGGCCAGGGCGGCGTCCTCGGCGGCGAAGGCGGATTCCAGGAAGAGCAGGTCGGCCTCCCGCGCCAGCCGGGCGACGGTCTCGCGGTTCTCCGGCGTGTCGCCGAGATCGGTGCAGTAGCCGATGCGCTGGCCGGGGGTGACGGTGACGGCCTGGCGCAGCAGGCCCAAGGGGAGGGTGCTCGGCAGGGTGCGGGGCCCCTGGCCGCGGGCGAGGATGGGGATCGGATGGTCGTCCGGCGCGTTCTCCTGGACGGCGCGTTTCAGGCCGTTCAGCCAGGGGCCGGTGGGCAGGCCCAGCGCATCCAGCCGCTCGCGCCAGAGATTCACGTGGGACACTTCGCGCAGCAGGTAGCCGAGGCAGGGGGCGCCGTGGTGCGAGAGCAGCGCTGCCTGGATCTCCAGCCGGGGCAGGCGCAGGACGGTGCCGTCCTCTGCCACGCCCGCCTCGCCCGGCTCGGGGGCGAAGCCGGTGGAGAGGCGGAAACGCGTACGGCGCCAGGGCAGCCCGCCGGCGGGGGCGGCCGGGTTGCCGGCGACCTCGGTGACCTCGAAGGCCAGTTCGGCGGCGTAGAGGCCGGCGAGGTCCCAGCTGTAGCCCTGGAGCTTGTGGCCGATGCGGGCGGCGATGCCTTCCGGCCCGACCAGGGCGAAGCGCTTCTCGCGCCCGACGAGATGGCGGAGCAGCGTGTCGAAGCCGATCAGGTGGTCCATATGGGCATGGGTGACCAGCGCCGCCTCCAGCCGCAGCAGGCGGCGGGGGGACAGCACGTGCAGGTCGCCCAGGTCGAAGACCAGCGCGCGGCGCTCGAAGGGCAGTTCGACATAGAGGGCGGGGTCGCCGAAGCGGCCGTTCACCAGGAAGGCATGCAGGGCAGGGCGCATCGGTGGCGGCGGGCGTATCAAGACCGCGCGGGCAAGGGAAGCCGGTTTGCGGTGGCCGGTTCCGGAGGCAGTGGAGGATGCGCCGCATCCTCCACTGCCTCCGGGGCGTTGCCGGGGGATGCGGAGATGTCGCCCGGAGGATGGGCCCAGCAACTGTCCTGAAGCGGGAGCTTCCGTGGGCGCACCCGTGAAGTCGCCCTGGGATGCATCCGGGGGCGAGGCCCGCGCTGCCCGGACGGCCTCTTCGCCCGGCAGCCCGCCATGACGGAGGGCCAGGACGATCCGCGCCCGGGGCAGCACTCCGCCCGCCCGCCCGGTGGCTGGCCCGGCCGGCGGCCCGGCGGCGCATGGCTGCGGCTCTGGCCGCTGGCGCTGCTGCTGGCCGGGGGCGTCCTGGCCTATGCGCTGGGGCTGGGGCGCTATCTCAGCCTGGGGGCGCTGGCGGAGTACCGGGAGGCACTGGCGGTCTTTGTCGAGACGCGGCCCCTGCAGGCGGTGCTGATCTATGTGGCGGCCTATGCGTTCTGCACGGCCTGTCTGGTGCCGGGCACCATCCTGACGCTGGCCGGGGGGTTCCTGTTCGGGCGCTGGCTGGGCGCCGGGCTGGCGGTGACGGCGGCGACGCTGGGCGGGTCGTTGCTCTTCCTGATCGTGCGCTCGGCGCTGGAGCCGCTGGTGCACCGCCAGATCGGACCGCTGGTGGAAAGGCTGCGGCCGGCGCTGGAGCAGGACGGGTTCTGGTACCTGCTGTCGTTGCGCTTCATGCCGGTGGTGCCCTTCTGGCTGGGCAATGTCGCCCCGGCCATGGTGGGAATGCGGCTGCCGGTCTTCGCCGCCGCCACCGCGCTGGGCATCCTGCCGGCCACGCTGGTCTATGCCTGGATCGGGGCCGGGCTGGCGGAGATCTTCGCCCGGGGCGGATCACCCGACCTGTCCGCCGTGCTGTCGCCGCTGGTGGGGCTGCCCTTCCTGGTGCTGGCGGGACTGGGGCTGCTGACCGGCTGGTGGCGGGCCCGGCGCGGGGGCGACGGGAATGCCGCCACCGGGGAAGGAGAGGAGAGGCCGGCCGGACGCCGGAGGCGGCGGGTCAGGCTGCGGGGGCGTGGTTCCCGGCCCTGAGGCGGGCGGTGACTCTTCCTGGACGTTCCGCCGGGTGGCGGCTTGCCGGGAAAAGCCGCTGTCCGGGCGGGGTGGCGCAAAAAATGATGGTCCGGCGCATGGGTTCGCTCCGGTTGCACCGTATCAGGGATGACGCAACCGACCGGTCCCCCTATTCCACCCATGCTCAGCCTCACCCTTTCCGGCCGGATCGAGTCCTCCCTGAGATATTCCCCGTTCCGCCAAGCCGGGTCTGTCGCGAGGGACCAGGCCGCCGAGGTTCCGGTCCAGGAGCGGGACCGCGGGGCCGCGACGGACGAAACCCTGATCGCCTGGGCGGCGGCCGGGGACCGGCTGGCCTTCGACCACCTCTGCACCCGGCAGTTGCCGCTGCTCTACGGCGCCGCCCTGCGCGTCACCGGCCGCCCGGCCGAGGCCGAGGAGGTGGCGCAGGAGGCGATGCTGCGCGCCTGGCGGGACGCGGCGCGCTTCGACCCCCGCAAGGCGAAGCTGTCCACCTGGCTCTACCGGATCGCCGTGAACCTCGCGATCGACCGCGCCCGGCGCCCGGGCGAGCATCGCGGCGGCGTGCCACTGGAGGAGGCATGGCTGCAGGCGGACCCGTCTCCGGACCCGGAGGCGGCGCTGGCGGCCCGGCAGGACCGGGCGGCGGTGGCGGCCGCGCTGCGGGAGTTGCCGCCCCGGCAGCGGGCGGCGCTGGCGCTCGCCTATGACCGGGGGCTGAGCGGGGCCGAGGCCGCGGCGGCGCTGGACGTGACCCCGCGTGCGCTGGAAGGTCTGCTGCGGCGCGGGCGTCTGTTCCTGCTGGCGCGGCTGCGGCGTGGAAAGGAGTGATGGCCATGGAGCTTCGCGATTTCCGCCGGCGGCTCGAAACCCATGGGGCCGGCCTCGCGCGCTGGCCGGAGGGCGAGGCCGTGGCGGCCCGGGCGCTGCTCGCCGCCTCCGCCGAGGCGCGGGCGCTGCTGGCCGAGACGCTGCGGCTGGATGCGGCGCTGGACGCCACGCCGGGCGGTGCCGCGCTGCCGCCCGACCCGGAGGCCCTGGCCCGGATGCGCGCGGCGGTGGCGGCCCGGGTGGCGCGGATGCCCGCCCCGGCGCTTTCCCCGGCGGCTTCCCCGGGGATGGGCGGGCGGCTGCGGGCCTGGTTCCGCCCGCTGCTGCCGGCCGGATGTGGTGCCCTGGCCATGCTGGCCCTCTGCGCCGTCTGGCTGGCGATCTCGCCGCCCAGCCTCAGCCTGCCGGGCTCCTCCGGCCTGGATGACGACAACGCCCTGATCTCCGCCACCCAGGTCCTGGCCCTGCTGGATACCGATTCCTGACGATGCGCCTTTCCATTCCTGTCCTGCTGCGGGCCGGCTTCGGCGCGTCGCTGGCGCTCAACCTCGTGCTCGGCGGGCTGCTGCTGTTCCGCGATCCGGGCGGCGGGCCGGCGGACCCGCGCCGGCTGGTCGCCCATATGGAACGCCTGCTGCCGCCCGGGGACCGCGAGGTCTTCCATGCGCGCATGGAGATGGGCTGGGAAACGCGCGACGCCGCCCGGCGGCGGCTTCGCAAAGCCTTCGCCGAGGTGCGGGCCAGCATCGGGCGCGAGCCCTTCGACCCGGCGGCGCTGCAGGCCGCGCTGGCCGCCACGCGGACCGAGGGGGCGGTGTTCGGCCAGAGTTTCGACACCAACCTGGTGCAGGCAATGGGCGCGATCTCGCCGGAAGGCCGGCGCCGGATCGCCGAGGACATGCCGCCCGGTCGCTCCCAGGGGCGGCGCGGCCGGGACGCCGGCGGCCATGGGCCCGGGGACCGGGCAGGGGATCGAGCCGGGGATCGAGCCGGGGATGGGCCAGGGGACCAGGACGATTGAGCGATTTCGCTGAGGCTGCGGGCGCGGCCGTGCGACCCGTCCGGGGTGCTCCGTGCCTTGTCTCCCATGAGGTTCCCCACGGGGTTGCCCAGGGGGCTCCCCAGGGGGCTCCCCGCCGGGCGCTGCTGCTGCTCGCCGGTGCCGCCGCCGCCCTGGCCGCCTGTGGGCCGCGGCCCGGGCCGGTGAGCTCCGGCCTCGCCCTGCCGGACCGTTTCCGCGAGGCGGCCGAGACGCCGGCCGTCTGGCCCGCTCCGGACTGGTGGAAGGGCTTCGGCTCGCCCGAGCTGGACCGGCTGATGGAGGCCGCGGCGGCGGGGAACTTCGACCTGGCCGCCGCCGAGGCGCAGGTGCGGCAGGCCGACGCGCAGCTTCGGATCACCGGGGCCTCGCTGCTGCCGACTCTGGATGCCAGCGGGGATGCCAGCCAGACGCGCACCAGCGGCTATGGGCGCGCCAGCACCTCGGCACGCTCGGTCAAGAGCCTGTCCCTCGCGGCGAGCTACGAGATCGACTTCTGGGGCAAGAACCGCAACGCCACCGAGGCGGCGCGGCAGACCGCGATCGCGCGGCGCTTCAATGTCGGCACGGTGATGATGACCACCCAGGCCTCCCTCGCGGAGACCTATTTCACGGTGCTGGAGGGGCAGGAGGAACTGCGCACGCAGCTCGACAACCTCGATGCCGCGAACCGGGTGCTGGCGGTGATCCGCGCCCAGGTGGCGGCGGGCACGGCCACGGGGCTGGACCTGGCGCAGCAGGAGACGGTGGTGGCGCAGCAGGAGGCGGCCGTGCCGCCGCTGCGCCAGACCATCGGGCAGAACATCAACGCCATCGCCACGCTGATCGGGCGGACGCCGGAGAGCTTCAAGGTGACCGGCGGGCGGCTGGACGAGCTGCGCGTGCCGGTGGCGGCGCCGGGCCTGCCGGCGGAGGCGCTGGCGCGGCGGCCGGACGTGCATCTGGCGGAGGCCAACCTCGCCTCGGCCAACGCCAATGTGGCGGCGGCGCGGGCGGCGCTGCTGCCCTCCGTGACGCTGACGGCGCAGGGCGGGTTCCAGACGCTGAACCTGGCCAACCTGGTGACGCCGGAGGCAGCCTTCTTCACGCTCGCCGCCGGGATCACGCAGACCATCTTCGACGGTGGCGCGCTGCGCGGTCAGGTTGCGCTCAGCCGGGCGCAGGCGGAGGAACTGGTGGTGGAATACCGCCGCGCCATCGTCTCGGCGCTGGTGGATGTGGAGAACGCGCTGATCGCCTTCCGTGAATCGGCCGATCGCGTGGAGCGGCAGGCGAATGCGGCTGCAAAGGCGCAGCAGGCCTACAATATCTCCGAGGCGCAGCTCCGCGCCGGGACCATCGACCTGATCACCCTGATCAACACGCAGCAAACGCTGTTCTCCGCCCGCACCAGCCTGGTGCAGGCGCGGCTCGCCTATTTCCAGGCCGCGGTGGGGCTGTTCCGCGCCCTGGGCGGCGGCTGGCGCTGAGACGAAAGATCCCCATGACACGGTCATCCTTCTCCCGCCTCGTGGTGCTGGTCGTCCTGCTCGCCGGGCTGGGCGGCGGTGGCTACTGGGCCTGGAAGCACTATCTGGGCGGCGGAGCGCAGGACGGCACGACGGCGGCCCGGAGCGGCGGGCCCGCCGCTCCGGGCGCGGCGCGGCGGCGCGGGCCGGGCGGCCCCGGACCCGGCGGCGGCGTGCCTGTGCCGGTCACGGCGGCGACGGCGGAGGTCCGGGACCTGCCGCTGACCCTGGACGCGCTGGGCACGGTGACGCCGCTGAACACCATCACCGTGCGCTCCCAGGTCTCGGGCACGCTGGTCGAGGTGGCCTTCCGGGAGGGGCAGGAGGTGCGGAAGGGCGACCTCCTCGCCCGCATCGACGACCGCACCTATGTCGCGGCGCTGGAGCAGGCCAAGGCCAAGAAGGCCTATGACCAGGCGCAGCTCGCCAATGCGAAGGTGGACCTGCAGCGCTACCAGGGGCTGCTCGCCGCCAACGGCGTGACCCGGCAGCAGGTGGACACGCAGCGCGCCCAGGTGGCGATGTACGAGGCCCAGGTGGCGCAGGACCAGGCCGCCATCGACAGCGCGCAGACGCAGGTGGACTTCACCGTGATCCGCTCCCCGATCGACGGGCGGGTGGGGCTGCGGCAGGTCGATGCGGGGAACCTCGTGCAGACCTCGGACAGCAGCGGCCTCGTGACCCTGACGCAGATGCGGCCGATCACCGCCATCTTCACCATCCCGCAGCAGGAGCTGGGGCGGCTGCTGCGCGCCCAGGCGGCGGGCAAGGTGCCCGTACGCACCATCGCGGCGGGCGACGATCCGGGGGCGGAGGGCACGCTGCTGACCGTGGACAACCAGGTGGACAGCGCCACCGGCACGGTGAAGGCGCGGGCCGTGTTCCCGAACGAGGACAACCGGCTCTGGCCGGGGGCCTTCGTGAACCTCCGCATCGGCATCGAGACGGTGCCGGATGCCACGGTGGTGCCGCTGGTGGCCGTGCAGCAGGGGCCGGACGGGGCCTTCGTCTTCGTGGTGGGCAGCGACAGCAAGGTGGAGCAGCGCAGCGTGCAGCTGGGCCCGGTGACGCTGGCGGAGGCGGTGATCCGCCAGGGGCTGAAGCCGGGCGAGCGGGTGGTGACCTCGGGCGCGCTGAGGCTCAACCCGGGGGCCACGGTCTCGGTGGTGGACCCTGCCGCGCCCGCGCCGGAGGCACCGGCGGCACCCAGCGCGGCGCGGCAGGCCCGCCGGCAGGCGGAGGCCCAGGCCGGGACCCAGGCCGGGACCCAGGCCGGGGGGGCATCGGGGCCCCAGGCGGGGGCCCGCAATTGAACATCGCCGCGCCCTTCATCGCCCGGCCGGTGGCGACCACGCTGCTGGCCATCGCGGTGCTGCTGGGGGGCATCCTGGGCTATCTGCGCCTGCCGGTCTCCTCGCTGCCGGAGGTGGATTTCCCGACCATCGAGGTCAGCACGCAGCTCCCCGGCGCCTCGCCGGACACGGTGGCGCTGCTGGTTTCGGCGCCGCTGGAGCGGCAGTTCGCGCAGATCTCCGGCCTGACGGCGATGACCGCCGTCTCGGGGCCGGGGGTGAACCGGATCACGCTGCAGTTCCGGCTCGACAAGAGCATGGACACGGCGTCCCAGGACGTGCAGGCGGCGCTGGACGCGGCGCGGGGGACGCTGCCCTCCACGCTTCCCTATCCGCCGACCTACAGCAAGGTGAACCCCGCGGACCCGGCGATCGTGACCCTGGCGCTGACCTCCGACACGCTGCCCATCGCGCGGCTGAGCGACACGGCGGACACGATCCTGGCGCAGAAGCTGGCGCAGGTGAGCGGGGTGGGGCGGGTCAGCGTGCAGGGCAACATGCGCCCCGCGGTGCGGCTGCGCGTCGATCCGCAGCGCCTCGCCGCCTATGGCATCGGGCTGGAGACGGTGCGCACCGCCATCTCCAACGCCAACCAGAACTCGCCCAAGGGCACGCTGGACGGGGCGCGGCAGGCGGCGAGCATCCTGGCCAACGACCAGATCACCACGCCGGCGGAGTTCAGTGACGTCATCATCGCCTGGAAGGACGGCGCGCCGGTGCGGCTGCGCGATGTCGGCACCTCCGCCGAGGCGCTGGAGAACGACCGCAACGGCGCCTGGTTCAACGGCCGGCCCGCCATCCTGATCGACGTGCAGCGGCAGCCGGGCGCCAATATCGTGGAGACGGTGAGCCGCATCCAGGCGCTGATGCCGGAGCTTTCGGCCGCCGTGCCGGCGGGGGCGCGGCTGTCGGTCGTGTCGGACCGGACGGAAACGATCCGCGCCTCGGTGCACGAGGTGCAGCTGACGCTGGTGCTGGCCGTGGCGCTGGTGGTGGGGGTGATCTACCTCTTCCTCGGCAGCGGGCGGGCGACGCTGGTGCCCGCGGTGTCGCTGCCGCTGTCGATCATCGGCACCTTCGGCGTCATGGCGATGATGGGCTATTCGCTCGACAACCTGTCGCTGATGGCGCTGACCATCGCCACCGGCTTCGTGGTGGACGATGCGATCGTGATGATCGAGAACATCGTGCGGCTGATCGAGGAAGGGAAGAAGCCGCTGGAGGCCGCCTTCGAGGGCGCGCGGCAGATCGCCTTCACCATCGTCTCGCTCACCGTCTCGCTGATCGCGGTGTTCATTCCGCTGCTGTTCATGGAGGGCGTGGTCGGGCGGCTGTTCCGGGAGTTCGCCGAGACGCTGACGGCCGCCGTGCTGGTCTCCATGGTCATCTCGCTGACTCTGACGCCGATGATGTGCGCGCTGGTGCTGCGGCCGCATTCCCGGCCGGGGCTGGTGGCGCGCTGGGTGGAGGGCGGCTTCGAGCGGATGCGGCGCGGCTATGGCCGGATGCTGGCCATCACGCTGCGGCACCAGGGGCTGACGCTGCTGGTGGCGCTGGGCACGGTGATCCTGACCGGCTGGCTCTATGTGGTGATCCCCAAGGGCTTCCTGCCGGCGCAGGACAACGGGCTGATCCAGATCACCACCGAGGCGCCGCAGGATGCCTCCTTCGCAAGGGTGGCGGCGCTGCAGCAGCGGCTGGCCGAGGTGGTGCGGCAGGACCCGGCGGTCGCCTCCGTCGCCGTCACCGCCGGGGCGGGGGCGACCAACCCGGCGCAGAACACCGGGCGCATCATCGTCGTGCTGCGCCCGCGCGACGAGCGCGACGCCACGGCGCAGCAGGTGATCGCGCGGCTTCAGCCGCGGCTGAACGCGGTGCCGGGCGGCATCGCCTATCCGGTGGCGGTGCAGGACATCCAGATCGGCGCGCGGCTTTCCACCACGCAGTACCAGTACACGATGACCGATTCCGACGCACAGCGCCTGGGCCTCTGGGCGCCGCGCGTGGTGGATCGGTTCCGCCGGATCCCCGGCCTGCGCGACGTGGCGAGCGACCAGCGCGACGACGGCATCCGCATCGCCATCCAGGTGGACCGGGACAAGGCCTCGCGCCTCGGCGTCAGCATGGCGAGCGTGGCCAACGCGCTCTACGACAATTTCGGGCAGCGGCAGATCTCCACCATCTATGGCCAGAGCAACCAGTACCGCGTGGTGCTGGAGGCCGCCGACCCGGTGCGCAGCGATCCGAACATGATCGGGCAGATCCGCGTCACCGGCAGCAGCACGAGCACCGGCGCGGCGGATTCCGATACCACCACGACGACCAGCGCGGAGGTGCCGCTGGCGGAGATCGCGAGCTTCGCCCGGACGCGCGCGCCGCTGCTGGTGACGCGGGAGAACCAGTTCCCGGCGGTGACGATCAGCTTCAACCTGGAGGAAGGGATGTCGCTGGGCCAGGCGGTGGAGGCGATCCATGCCGCCGAGGCCGAGATCGGCCTGCCGGACACGGTGCAGGGGCGCTTCGGCGGCGACGTGGCGGAGTTCAACACCTCGCTCGCCGGGCAGCCCTGGCTGATCCTGGCGGCGATCATCGTGATCTACATCACGCTGGGCGTGCTCTACGAGAGCCTGATCCACCCGGTCACCATCCTCTCCACCCTGCCTTCCGCCGGCATCGGCGCGCTGCTGGCGCTGGAGCTCTGGGGGCTCGACCTGTCCGTGGTGGGGCTGATCGGCATCATCCTGCTGATGGGCATCGTGAAGAAGAACGGCATCATGGTGATCGACTTCGCGCTGGAGGCGCAGCGCGAGCGGGGCATGTCGCCGCACGACGCGGTGGTGGAGGCCTGCCTGCTGCGCTTCCGCCCGATCATGATGACCACCGCCGCGGCGCTGCTGGGCGCGCTGCCGCTGGTGCTGTCCTCCGGCATCGGGGCGGAGCTGCGGCTGCCGCTGGGCGTGTCCATCGTCGGCGGGCTGCTGCTGAGCCAGCTCATCACCCTCTTCACCACGCCCGCCGTCTATCTGGCGATGGAGCGGCTGCGGGCCATGGTGGAGCGCTGGCGCGGGGCGGGCGGGACCTCCCCGGCGCCGGCGGAGTAGCGGGGCAGTGTTCTCGATCTCGGCGCCCTTCATCCGGCGGCCCATCGCCACCTTCCTGCTGGCGGTGGGAATGATGCTGGCGGGCGTCGTGGCCTTCGTGAAGCTGCCGGTCTCGGCCATGCCGCGCGTGGACCTGCCCACCATCTTCGTGCAGGTGAACCAGCCCGGCGCCAATCCGGAGACGCTGGCGGCGACGGTGATCGCGCCGCTGGAGCGGCAGATCGGCGCGGTGGCGGGGATCACGGAGATGACCTCCTTCTCCTCCACCGGCACCGGCAACATCATCATCCAGTTCGACATCAGCCGGACGCAGGAAAGCGCCGCGCGCGACGTGCAGGCCGCCGTGAACGCGGCACGGCAGGACCTGCCCTCCGGCCTGCCCAACCCGCCCACCGTGCGCAAGATCAACCCGGCGGATGCGCCGGTGCTGATCCTGGCGCTGACCTCGGACACGCTGACGCAGAGCGCGCTCTACGACGTGGCGGACAGCATCGTGGCGCAGCGCCTGTCGCAGGTGGACGGGGTGGCGCAGGTGCAGGTAGGGGGCGCCGACCAGCCGGCGGTGCGCGTCGCGGTGAACCCGGACGCCATCGCCGCGGCGGGCGTGTCGCTGGAGGATGTGCGCACCGCGCTGGGCAACGCCAATGTCACCCAGGCCAACGGACTGATCGACGGGCCGGAGCAGGCGGCCTCGATCGGGCTGAACAGCCGCCTGCTGCGGGCGCGGGACTTCCAGACGCTGATCGTCAAGGCGACGGACAAGGGCGTGGTGCGGCTTTCCGCCATCGCCCGGGTCACCGACGGCAGCCGCAACCGGCGGCAGGCGGGCTTCTTCGACAGCCGGCCCTCGGTGCTGCTGCAGGTGTACAAGCAGGCCGATGCCAATGTGATTGACGTGGTGGACGGCGTGCGGGCCATGGAGCCGCAGCTGCTGCGCTGGATGCCGGGCGGCGTCCAGGTCAACGTGCAGAGCGACCGTTCCGGCACCATCCGCGCCAGTGTGGAGGAGGTGGAGTTCACGCTGCTGCTCTCCATCGGGCTGGTGATCGGTGTGGTGGCGGTCTTCCTGCGGCGGCTTTCCTCGATCCTGGCGGCCAGCGCGGCGGTGCCGCTGTCGCTGCTGGCCACGCTGGTGGTGATGTGGTTCCTCGGCTACTCGCTGAACAACTTCTCGCTGATGGCGCTGACCATCGCGGTCGGCTTCGTGGTGGACGATGCCATCGTGATGATCGAGAACGTGTCCCGCCTGCGCGAACGCGGGATGGGGCCGGTCGAGGCGGCGCTGGAGGGGGCGCGGGAGATCGGCTTCACCATCGTCTCCATCACCGTCTCGCTGGTGGCGGTCTTCCTGCCGCTGCTGGCCATGGGCGGCGTGGTCGGGCGCATCTTCCGGGAATTCTCGGTGACGCTGGCGGTGGCGGTGCTGGTCTCGGGCGTGCTGTCGCTGACGCTGACGCCCATGATCACGGCGCATTTCGGCGGGACAAGGCCGGAACGGCCGCCGGGCCGCCTGGCGCGGGGCTTCGAGCGGACGCTGGACGCGGTGGTCGGCTTCTACCTGCGGACGCTGCGCGTGGTGCTGCATTTCCGGCGCACCGCGCTGCTGGCCACGCTCTGCTTCGTGGTGCTGACCGTCTGGCTCTACACGGTGGTGCCCAAGAGCTTCTTCCCGGAACAGGACACCGGGCTGATCCAGGGCTTCAGCCAGGCCGCGCCCGACACCTCCTTCGACCGGATGATGGGTTTGCAGCAGCGGGTGGGCGAGATCATCGCGGCGGACCCGGCGGTGGCCAGCATCGGCACCACCATCGGCACCGGCTTCAACGGCGGCACCAATTCGGGTTCGATCTATATCCAGCTCAAGCCGCGCGAGGAGCGTGGCGTGACCGCCGCCCAGGTGATCGACCGGCTGCGCGCGCCGCTGAGCCATATTCCCGGCGTGAACGTCTTCATGCGGTCGCAGCAGGACCTCTTCATCGGCGGCCGGGGCGGCAACGCGCAGTATTCCTACGTGATGCTGGGCACGGATATCGGGGAGCTGCGCGACTGGACCGAGAAGATGGTCCGCAAGCTGCGCACGGTGCCGGGCATCACCGACGTGTCCTCGGACCAGGAGAGCGCGGGGCTGGTGGAGCGCCTGATCATCGACCGCGACGCCGCGGCCCGGCTGGGCGTGGGGGTGGAGGATATCAGCGCCGCCTTCAACAACGCCTTCGCGCAGCGCCAGGTCTCCACCATCTACATGTCGCGCAACCAGTACCGCGTGGTGCTGGAGGTCACCCCGTCCCTGCAACAGAGCGCGACGCAGTTCGACCGTGTCTTCGTGCCCGGGCG
This sequence comes from Roseomonas sp. FDAARGOS_362, assembly GCF_002754815.1. Lineage (GTDB taxonomy): Bacteria > Pseudomonadota > Alphaproteobacteria > Acetobacterales > Acetobacteraceae > Roseomonas > Roseomonas mucosa. Next base: position 3,542,886 of record NZ_CP024588.1, read on the forward strand.
CGACGGGCCGGTGCCGCTGCTGGCCGTGGCGAAGGTGCGGCGGGAGACCGCGCCGCTGCGCGTGACGCACCGCAGCCAGTTCCCGGCCACCACCATCACCTTCAACCTCGCCGAAGGCGTCTCGCTGAGCCAGGCGCAGGAGCTGGTTGCGCAGGCGGAGCGGGAGATCATGCTGCCCGCCGGCATCCGCACCCAGTATGGCGGCAATGCCGCGGCCTTCCAGGATTTCGAGGGCTCGCAGCCGCTGCTGATCCTGGCGGCGCTGCTCTCGATCTACATCGTGCTGGGCGTGCTCTACGAGAGCTATGTCCACCCGCTGACCATCCTCTCGACCCTGCCCACGGCGGGGCTGGGCGCGCTGCTGGCGCTGCTGGCCACCGGCACCTCCTTCAGCGTCGTGGCGCTGATCGGCGTGATCCTGCTGATGGGTATCGTGAAGAAGAACGCCATCATGCTGGTGGATTTCGCGCTGTCGCATGAGCGCGAGGAAGGCGCGTCGAGCGAGGAATCCATCCTGGCCGCCTGTCGCGACCGCTTCCGGCCGATCCTGATGACGACGCTGGCCGCGCTGTTCGGCGCGCTGCCGCTGGCGCTGGGCAGCGGGGTGGGGGCGGAGCTGCGGCAGCCGCTCGGCATCTCCATCATCGGCGGGCTGGTCATGTCGCAGCTGCTGACGCTCTACACCACGCCGGTGATCTACCTGGCGCTCGACCGCTGGCGCCTGCGCGGGCGGCGCGATCCGGGGCCGGCACGGCTGGAGCCGGCGGAGTAGGGCCCCGGCGTGGCACTTTCGGGAGGCCATCCACGAAGCGTTTCGACCGGAGGCCGGGGGTGGATGGTGGCTGGGCTGCGTCCCGCGGGATAGGCGGGTCCTCCGGACAGGGAGCATGATCGTTTGACAGAGGGAGCGGCTTTCCGGCTCCCTGTCCAGCGGATCGCTGCCTCGTGAGACCTGTCATGCCCGGATGCCGCCCTGTCCCCCCGCCATTCCTCTGCGCCGGATGCCCCGGACGATGAGGATCTGCGTCCTGGGGGCCGGAATCGCCGGCCTGGCGGCCGCCTATCACCTCGGGCGGGACGGGCATGAGGTCACGGTGCTCGACCGCGAGGCCGGGCCGGGGCTGGGCACCAGCAAGGCGAATGGCGGGCAGCTCAGCTATTCCTATGTCGCGCCGCTGGCGGCGCCGGGGGTGGCGCGCAAGGGCATGCACTGGATCCTCGACGGCGAGGCGCCGCTGCGGCTGAAGCCGCAGGCCGACCCCCGGCTCTGGCGCTGGCTGAAGGCCTTCCTGCGGGCCTCGCGGCGCGAGGTGTTCGAGCAGGGCACGCGCGAGATGCTGGCGCTGGCCTATCACAGCCGCGGCGTCCTCGATGCGATGATGGCGCGCGACCCGCTGGAATTCTCCTGGCGGCAGAACGGCAAGCTGGTGGTGTTCCGCGACGAGGGCGACCTGCGCGGCGCGGCCTCGCTGGTGGCGTATCAGGCGCAGTACGGCGCGAAACAGCAGGTGCTGGATGCGCGCGAATGCCTGGCGCTGGAGCCGGCGCTGCGCGACACGGCCGACAGGCTGGCGGGCGGCGTCTTCACGCCGGACGAGGCGGTGGGCGATGCGCACGGCTTCTGCGAGGCGCTGCGCGGCGTGCTGCGGGGCTGGCCGAACATCCGCTTCCGCTTCAACCATCCGGTGACGGCCCTGCGCCTGTCGAACGGCGCGGTGGCCGCAGCGGAAAGCCCGGCGGGGCTGGTGGAAGCGGATGCCTTCGTCCTGTCCTCCGGAATTGGGGCTCTGTCGCTGGCCGAGCCGCTGGGGCTGATGTTGCCGCTCTATCCGCTCAAGGGCTACAGCCTGACGGTGCCGGTGCGGGCGGGCGACCTGCCGCCGGAGGTCAGCATCACCGATGCGCATCACAAGGTGGTCTATGCGCTGCTGGACCGGGCGGTGGAGGGAGCCGAGGGGCGGCTGCGCGTGGCGGGGATGGTGGATCTCGTCGGCTTCGCCACGGATCTGGTGCAGCGGCGGCTCGGCACGCTGACGCGGCAGGCGCGCGAGGTCTTCCCCGCCGCCGCCGACTGGCCGCGCGCGCAGCCCTGGGCGGGCCTGCGCCCCGCGACGCCGGACTGGAAGCCGATCCTGGGGCCGAGCGGGATCGATGGGCTCTGGCTCAACCTCGGCCATGGCGGGCTGGGCTTCACCATCGGCTGCGGCACGGGCGAATTGCTGGCGGCGATGATCGCAGGGCGGGAGACGGGGATCCCGGTGGAGCCCTATGCGATGGGGCGGGTGGCGCGGACCGCCCAGGCGGCCTGATGTCCGGGACCCGCGTCTTCGCGCGGGTGAGGGCCGGGCTGGAGCGCCGCGGGTGTGATGCCCCGGCCCTGCCGGTGCGGCGGATTTCGCGGGCGGGGCGCTACGGTCCCGCCACGACCAGCGACAGCACGAGAAGGTAGTGGCTGGCCGCCGCCGCCAGGACCATGGCGTGCCAGAGCGCGTTGTGGAAGGGCAGGCGGTGCGCGAGGTGGAAGGCCACGCCGCCCGTGTAGAGCAGCGCCCCGAGGCCCAGCGCGCCGAGCTGCCAGGCCGAGAGCGCGCGGATGAGCGGTGGGAGCGCGATCAGGCCCACCCAGCCGAGGATGAGATAGAGGGCGAGGCCCAGGCCCTCGTGGCGCCCCGGAGCCAGGAGCTTCAGGGCCACGCCGCCGGCGGCGCCGGTCCAGACCATGGCGAGGAGGGCGATGCTCCATCCGCCGCCGAGGGAGAGGGCCATGACGGGCGTGTAGGTGCCGGCGATCAGCAGGTGGATGGCGGCATGGTCGAAGCGGCGGAGGCGCTGCCGGAGCCGGCCGGGCGGCGCCATGTTGTAGGCGGCCGAACAGGCGAAGCTCGCGCCCAGGCCCAGCAGATAGGGGGCGACGGCGGCGAGGGTGAGCCAGCCGGGGCGCGCGATGGCGGCGCCCAGCAGATGGATGCCACCGGCCAGGACGGCGGCGAGGCCCAGGAGATGGACGCCGCCATCCGCGATGCGTTCGCGTCTGGAAAAGGACAGCGCGGGGGACGCCCCGGCTAGGGCGTCCCGCGCCGGATGCATCAACCGCCGCGGATCAGCGGCGGGACTTGCCGCGCTCGATCTCACGTTCCAGGGCGCTGCGCTCGGTCTGGCCGGAGCGGCGGGCGATCTCACGCACGATGGCCGGGGAAACGCGGTGGCGCTTGGCCAGATAGGCGATGGTGTCCTCCAGGCCCTCCGGCGGGGCGGCCGGCTCCGCGGCGGGTTTGGGCTTCGGCTTGGTCTGCTGGGACACGGGACTGCACCTGGAAGGGAGGAAGAGGGGAAAGGTGAAGCGGAACCGTCAGGCGGGCATGGTGTTCCGGCCGAGGACGCTGGTCGGGCTCAGGCGCATCTCGCTCTCGCGCACGACGCGTTCCTGGCCGTCCTGGCCCTGGCGGACGCGGTACTCGCGGTCCGGCGAATCATTCGGCAGGAGGCGGGTGATGGTGTAACGGCCCCGTGCCTCGTGCGGATTGAAGAGATGGGGAACCAGCTCGACCTCGTCGCCGATCTGGAAACGGTGGTTGGCCATGGGCTTTCCTTCCGGGCTGTGGAGCCTGCCGCAGGATGTCCGGACGGTCCCCGCAGGGGCCGGTCCGGTATCCGGACGGGCCATGCCCGCCGGTCGCGGGGAGGGGAGACCCCTCCCCGACACGTCACGCCGCGCGGATGTTGCCGGCGGAGACGCGGCCTTCGCGGCCCTGCACGAGCTCGTACTCGAGCTTGTCGCCCTCGCGGGGCTCCTGGAGGCCGGCGCGCTGCACGTCGGAGACATGAAGGAAAACGTCCTTCGAGCCGTCATCCGGCTGGATGAAGCCGAAGCCCTTGGTGCTGTTGAACCACTTGACGGTGCCTGAGGCCATGATGGGTGTTCCGTTTCCGAAAGGCCGGGGCGCGACATGCGCACCGGATCGGCATCGAGGGGAACGGACACCGAGCTCGACGCTCGGAGGAGCAAGGAGAACAGGCCGGCACGACGAGACTGACCGGAGGAACATGGGCGCCCGGAACGGGATTTGCAAGTGACGAGGGGGCGCGAGGGGGCGCGAGGCTGCCGGTGCCGCCATGCGTCCAAAGGGGGAGAGGTGAGGCCATGCCCTCACGGACGCCGTGCGGGCCGCGGGCTCAGGCGATCTCCCGGACCAGCTTGGCGCGCAGCGCGCGGGCGAAGTCGGCGCGGGATTCCGCGGCCATGACGAAGGCGCCAGGTCCGGCGATGACGGTGGCTTCGTAGGTCTGGCGCAGGCCGGGGCGGTCGCCCTCGATGGCCAGGGCGTTGATCACGATGCCCCGGGCCTCGGCCGCCTGCCGTGCTTCCTCGAGGGGGCGCAGGCTGCGCATGTCGGGGGCATCGCCGGAAACGTCGATCACCTTCTCGTCGGCCCGCCAGGGCGCGGCGGCCAGCAGGCCGGTGGAATGCTCCACCGCGTCGCCGATGGCGTTCCAGGATTGCGGCGACCGCGGCGCGGCCATCACGGCGCCCGCCATGGCCTGGGCGGCGGCGGCGCCGTCGATGCGGTGCCAGCCCACCACCGTGGCCGCGCCGCCCGGGGCGCCCCATTCCACCAGGGCGATGCCGATGGCGCCGAGCGGTCCGGAACCGATCGCGGCCAGCACATCGGGATGGGTGATGGCCTGGGCGCAGCCCTCGCGCTGCAGGCGGAACTCGTCGGCATCGATGCTGCCGGATGCGTCGATGGCCAGGACCAGCAGCAGGTCGATCACCCGTCCCTCGGCCCGCGCGGGCGTCGCGGCGGCAAGGGCTGCGGGGAGAAGAAGGGCGTCGCGGCGGCGCCAGCCAGGGCGGGCGGCACCGGGGCGGGCGGCACCGGGGCGAGGGGGTGAAGGGTGGTCCGTCATGCCGCGCGCCTCCGGATGGGTCCGGAGAGAGGTTTGGAGGCGGGCGGGGGATGTCAACCGGGGTGGCGGCGGCCTCGGAGGAAGGCCCTGCCTTCCCCCGAACCCCCATCCGCCAGGACCCTGGGGGTCCTGGACCTCCCCTTCCTTGGCGCTTGTTGCAGGCCGGATCGCGCCGCGGGAGGCGGAGCCCCGCCCGGGACGGGGCAGCGCCGGATCAACCCGCCGTGGCCGGCTCCGCATTGGCGCGGGTCAGGCGCGTGAGCATGGCGGCGACCAGCGGCATGCCGATGCGGTTCGGGTCCGTCATCAGCGATTCCGGGTGGAACTGCACCGCCGCGATGGGCAGGCGCCTGTGCTCCACGGCCATGACGACGCCATCCTCGGTCTCGGCGGTAACGGCGATCTCCTCCGGCAGCACCAGCCGGCGCGCGTGCAGCGAGTGGTATCGTCCCACGGCGAACTCCTCCGGCAGGTCCTGGAGGAAGCGGCTGTCCTTGCGGTGGATCAGCGAGGGCTTGCCATGCATGGGCCGCTCCAGAACGTCCAGCGCGCCGCCGAAATGCTCGACGATACCCTGCAAGCCGAGGCAGACGCCGAAGGCGGGCAGCCTGCGTTCCACCAGCAGGTCCAGCGTCTCGGTCATCGCGAAATCCGACGGGCGGCCCGGGCCGGGGGACAGCACCACGAGGTCGATGCCCTCGGCACCCTCGCGCAGCCGTTCCCGCGCCAGTTCGGGGCGCATCGTCGTGACCTCGGCCCCGGCGGCGCGGAAGTAGCTGGCCAGGGTGTGCACGAAGCTGTCCTCGTGATCGACCAGCAGCACGCGCGGGCTGTGGCCCAGCAGCTCGGCCGGGGCCGGGCGCTGCGGCGGGGCGGCGGGGGCGGCGCCCTTGATGGCGGCGAACATGGCGCTGGCCTTGAGGTGGCACTCGGCCTCCTCGGCCGCCGGGTCGCTGTCGTGCAGCAGCGTGGCGCCGGCCCGCACCTCGGCCACGCCGTCCTTCAGGCGGATGGTGCGCAGCGTCAGGCCGGTGTTCATGTTGCCGTCGAAGGTGATGCGCCCGATGGCGCCGCCATACCAGCGGCGGGCGGAACGCTCCTCGTTCTCGACATGACGGATCGCCCAGGTCTTGGGCGCGCCGGTGACGGTGACGGCCCAGGCATGGGACAGGAAGCCGTCCAGCGCGTCCATCTCCGGCAGCAGCTCGCCCTCCACATGGTCCACCGTATGGATCAGGCGGGAATACATCTCGATCTGGCGGCGGCCGATGACCTTGACGCTGCCGGGCACGCAGACACGCGACTTGTCGTTGCGGTCCACGTCGGTGCACATGGTCAGCTCGCTCTCCTCCTTGCGGGAATTGAGCAGGGTGCGGATGTTCTCGGCATCCTCCAGCGCGTCGCGGCCGCGCCTGATCGTGCCGCTGATCGGGCAGGTCTCGATGCGCCTGCCCTCGACGCGCACGAACATCTCGGGGCTGGCGGCGACCAGGAACTCGCCCTCGCCGAGATTCATCAGCGCGCCATAGGGGGCGGGGTTCACGCGGCGCAGCCGGTCGAAGAGCTCGCTCGGCGCATCGGCGCAGGGGGTGGCGAAGGTCTGGCCGAGGACCACCTCGAACAGGTCGCCGCGGGCGAAGGCCTCGCGCGCGCGCTCGACCATCGCGGCATATTCGCCGGGGCCGTAGTCGCTGCGGATCTCGCCATCCTTCTCCGTGCCGGGACGGCAGGGGTCGGCGGGCGTCTCGCGCGGCAGGCCCTCGGTGGCGGCGCCTTCCACGGTGAACTCGTAGCGGTGGCGCTCGGCGGTGCCACGCATGTGGTCCACCACCAGCACCTCGTCCGGCAGGAAGAGGACGAGGTCGCGCTGGTCCGCGGCGCGGGGCAGGCGGAGCTTCATCGGCTCGAACTGGAAGACCAGGTCGTAGCCGAAGGCGCCGTAGAGGCCGAGATGCTCGTCCTCGCGCGCGCGGAACAGCTCGCCCAGGCGGCGCAGCACGGAGAAGACGGAGGGCTGGCGGGAGCGCTGCTCCTCCGGGAAGCGGCCTTCCGGCTCGCGCAGGCGGAGGAAAAGGCGGGTCGCGGAGGCCTCCGCCTCCCCGGCCTCCGCCATGCCGCGCAGGGCGGGGGCGATGGCGCGCAGCAGGGTCTCGCCACGCGCGTTGAGCGCCGTGACGGTGACCTCCCGCCCCCGGGCGGTGAGCATCACCGGCGGGTCGGCGAAGCCCATGTCCAGGCGCGTGTAGCGGCCGGGGAACTCGAAGGAGGAGGAGAGCAGCACGCCGCGCTGGCGGTCGAGGCGCTTCGCCAGGTCCGGCATCAGCGTCGCGGCATCGGCGGCGAGGGTTTCCCGCCGGACGGTCAACCCGCCTTCGGTGCGGTAGCTTGTCTGGGACATCGTGGACGCCTGCATCTCGACTCCGGGGTGGCTGGGCGGCCTCGGGGTCCGGGAAGGCTGGCAGGGGATATGAGAAAGGCCGCCCGGATCTCCGAGGCGGCCTTGAAACGTGGGAACGCGCGGGCCGCCTGTTCTACAGGGGCCACCACCAGCGGCTGGAGGGTTCGCGCGTGATCATGGCGGATTAGGTAGCCCGTGGTGCGGGGCGGTGCAAGGGGTGTTCCAGGCGGATGGGGCGGCCGCGACCGGCCGTGGACGGGGCGCCGCGGGCCCGAAGGCGGAAGGCCCCCCGGGGAAAGGCGCCACCTCCCCCGGGGGTGCCCGTGCCCGGTCAGGCCGTCTTCAGCCAGGACTCCACGCGGTCCTTGTGGCCGGCGATGTAGTTCGCCACCGCCTTGTCGTAGCTGGTCTCCTGCGCGTCCAGCATGGCCTTCTGCAGCTCGTCCAGCGGCAGGTTCATGCGGGTGAGCAGGCTGGTGACGCCGGGGCTCTGCTCCTTCAGCCCCTTGCGGGCGATGGCATAGACGCTTTCCACGCCACCCATGGCCTTCTCCGGATCGGCGAGGTAGCGGAGGTCGTACTTGCCGAACATCCAGTGCGGGCTCCAGGCCGTCGCCACCACCCACTTCTTGCGGCGCATGGAGCGCTCGATCATCGAGATCATCGCCGCCTCGCTGGATTCCTGCAGCCGGTACATGTCGTCGAGGCCGTAGGTCTTCAGCGCCTCCCGCGACACGCGGGTGAGGCCGGCGCCGGGCTCGATGCCCTGGACGATGCCGCCGAGCTTCTCCCGCACCTCGCCGCTCTTGAGGTCGGCGAAGGAGTTCAGCTCCTCCTTGGGGACATAGTCGGGGACCACCCAGCCCAGCCTGGCATCGGTGTAGAGCACGCCGAGGCGGTCCACCTTGCCCTCGATGCGCTTCCAGTAGTCGGCATGGGTCTCGGGCAGCCAGAGTTGCAGCATGGCGTCCACGTCGCCGCGGGTGATGCCCTGGTAGAGCGGGGCGATATCGCTCTGCATCAGCACCGCCTCGACGTTCAGGCGGTCCTGCATCAGCTTCGCCGCCAGCTTGGTGACGAATTCCGCATCGGCCCAGGGGGCGTAGCCGAGGGTGACCTTCTGCCGCGCCTGCGCCAGGGCCGGGCGGGCGAGGGTGCCGGTGAGCAGCGTGCCGCCCGCGGCGGCGGTGAGGGTGAGGAGGTTGCGCCGGTTCAGCATGGGGCGTCTTCCTTTCTGCGGTTCGTGTGTGGCGGTCAGTGGCTGGCCAGGCGGGCGGCGGTGCCGCCCTGCTTCGCCTCATCCTCGCCCTGGGTCTTGCGCGCGAAGAGAGCGCGCAGGCCGGGGACCAGGGCGGGGCGCTTCTGGCCGAAGCTCTGGGTGATGCGGTCGAGCAGCACGGCCAGGATCACGACGGCGAGGCCGCCCTCGAAGCCGGTGCCGACATCGAGGCGCTGGATGCCGGTGAGCACGGTGTTGCCCAACCCGCCCGCGCCGATCATCGAGGCGATCACCACCATCGACAGCGACAGCATGATCGTCTGGTTGATGCCGGCCATGATGGAGGGCAGCGCGTTCGGGAGCTGCACCTTCATCAGCAGCTGGCCCGGCGTGCAGCCGAAGGCGAGGCCCGCCTCGATGAACTCGCTGTTCACCTGGCGCAGGCCCAGATTGGTCAGGCGCACGACCGGCGGCATGGCGAAGATCACCGTGGCGATCGTGCCGGGCACGGCGCCGAGGCCGAAGAACATGGCGGCCGGGATCAGGTAGACGAAGGCCGGCATGGTCTGCATCAGGTCGAGCACGGGGCGGACCACCAGGGCCACGGCCTCGCTGCGCGCCATGGCGATGCCGAGCGGCACGCCGACCACGATGGCGATGACGGTGGCGGAGAGGACGAGGGAGAGGGTCTCCATCGTGCGCTCCCAGAGATCCATGCCGAGGACCACGAAAAGGGCTGCCACGGCGAAGAGGGCGAACTTCCAGCCCACGCGCCAGAGGGCGAGGAGCACGATCACCGCCACGGCGGCCAGCGGCGGGACGCCGGTCAGGGCCGCCTTGATGGTGCCGGTGACGAAGCCGATCACCATGGCGATGCCGTCGAGGAAAGGCATGAAGTGGTCGAGGATGTAGTTGACGACGGTGTCGGCGGCTTCGCCGATGCCGAGATGCATGTTCATGGAACGGGTTCCGGTGCTGTGGGCCCGAGGGGGCGCGGGAAGGTCCGCGGTAGGGCGCCGCGGAGGCCTCGCCTCAGGCGGCGCGGTCCAGGGTCATCAGCAGGGCGGACTTGCTGATGGAGCCGATGTAGCGCCGCTGCGCGTCGATCACGGGCACGGGCCAGGGGCTCTGCGCGACGCGGCCGAGCACGTCGGACAGCGTCTGGTCGGCGTCGATCGGCTCGATCTCGGACAGGAAGGCGCGATGATAGGGGTCCGCCTCGCCGCTGCGGGCGGCGCGGGCGAGGGATTCCGCGCTGACCATGCCGTGGTAACGGCGGTCGCGCCCCACCACGATGGCGACGTCGCGGTCGTGCCGGCGCATGCGCTCCAGCGCTGCCGGAACGGCGAGGCCCTTGCGCTCGATCAGCACGACCTGCGCGTCGCGCGCCACGTCGCCGGCGCGGAAGACCTGCGACACGTCCACGTTGCGGAAGAAGGAGCGGACATAGTCGTTGGCCGGGTTGGTCACGATCTCGTCCGGCGTGCCGACCTGCACCACGTTGCCGTGCTGCATGATGGCGATGCGGTCGCCGATGCGCATGGCCTCGTCGAGGTCGTGGCTGACGAAGATGATGGTGCGGCTGTGCTCGGACTGCAGGCGCAGAAGCTCGTCCTGCATCTCCGTGCGGATCAGCGGGTCGAGGGCCGAGAAGGCCTCGTCCATCAGCAGCACGGTCGGCTCGCTCGCCAGCGCGCGGGCGAGGCCGACGCGCTGCTTCATGCCGCCCGAAAGCTGGTCGGGGCGGCTCTGGGCATAGGCGGCGAGGCCCACACCCTCCAGCGCCGCCATGGCCTTGGCATGGCGCTCCGCCTCGGCCACGCCCGCGACCTCCAGCCCGAAGGCGGCGTTGTCGAGCACCGTGCGGTTGGGCAGCAGGGCGAAGGACTGGAAGACCATGCTCATGTCGCGGCGGCGCAGCTCGGTCAGCTCGCGCTTCGACATGCGGGTGATGTCCTGGCCCTCCACCAGGATGGCGCCGGAGGTCGGCTCGATCAGGCGGTTGAGCAGGCGCAGCAGGGTGGACTTGCCGGAGCCGGAAAGGCCCATGATCACGAAGATCTCGCCGGCCATGATGTCGAAGTTCGCGCCGTTGACGCCCAGCGTGCAGCCGGTCTCGGCGTGGATCTCGTCCTTGCCCTTGCCCTGGCGCACCATCTCCATGGCGCGGTCGGGATGGTCGCCGAAGACCTTGTAGACATCGCGCAGGGCGATCTTCACCTGCGGCTCGGTGGCCGTGTCTGCGGTGGTCATCGCCAGTGGGGAACCGGTCGCGGACATCCCGGGGGATGTCGCGGTCGTCGCCGTATCCATATGCCTCTCCCAGTTGGCCATCCGCCCTGGGATGGCACTCACCTCCATGCGAGCGGCCGCCGGCAGGCACGGCCGCTATGAGCACAGAACGGGCGGAAAGTTCCTTGTCGGACCCTTCTGCCCCGAAAATGACACAATGATGTGCCGCTGCCGTAAATAAGCTCGATCGCGATGTAGAATGGATGAACTGGATTGTCCACACCTAACGGCACAGACATGCGCTATGTGGGAAGCAATCCGGAAAGATGATTACCTGCGCATGGCCAGGAGTTAGGGGCCGAGTCCATCGGCGGCAGGGCGAATTATTCTTGTGGCGCCCTGGGATATGCTCGGTGTGCGAAGGCTTTTCCTGCTTGGCTTCCGCGCGGAGGAAAGGATTGACTGATCCGGTTCTGGGACACCCTATCACGATATTGTAACCTCGTGAAACAGCGCGCGCAGATTGCCGAATCGGGTTCACTCTTCACCGCGAAATGACCATCCATTCGCCAGCCCTCCGGCTGGAATCTTCTGGAAAATGGCCTCGTTTCCGCCCAGATCAGGGATAGCCGGACCGCCGCTTTCCAGGACGGGCCCGGTGGCGGGCAGACCGATCGATGGAGCACGGCGCCACAAGCAGCGATGGGCCCTGGCAGGAGTCCTGACCCGGCCCGGTCACTCTCTGGACCGCCTCGGCCACGTGCCCCTCCCATGGTTCCCGCCGGGCCCATGCATTCGGGAGGGTAGAGAGAATGGTGAGGAATCCGTCCGCGGCCGCCGGCACCATGGGGGTGCCCGCGCGTCCCGTCATCCGCCGCATCGGCTATGACGACCTGCGCGCCGCGCTGTCCGAAGGATGGCGGGATTTCCGGGAAACACCGACCCAGCTGGTCTTCCTGGGCGTGATCTACCCACTGGTCGGCTTCGTCGCCGCCCGCGCGGCCTTCGGCTACGAGCTGCTGCCGCTGCTCTTCCCCATGCTGGCGGGCATCAGCCTGCTCGGCCCTGTCGCTGCGCTGGGGCTCTATGAGATCAGCCGCCGCCGCGAGCGTGGCGAGCCGGCCTCCTGGGTGAACGCCTTCGACGTGCTGCGCTCGCCCTCGCTCTTCTCCATCGCGGCGCTGGGCGTGGTGCTCTTCGCCATCTTCGTCGCCTGGCTCTTCGTGGCCAAGGCCATCTATGTCGCCACGCTGGGCGCCGCCCCGCCGGACTCGATGGGCGAGTTCCTGCGCGACGTGCTGCGGACGCGCGAAGGGCGCAGCATGATCCTGCTCGGCAACGGCGCGGGCTTCTTCTTCGCCCTGCTGGTGCTGAGCATCTCGGCGGTGTCCTTCCCGCTCCTGCTGGACCGCGGCGTCGGCGTGGCGGAGGCGGTGCGCGCCTCGATGCGGGCCATGGCCACCAATCCGGGGCCGATGCTCGGCTGGGGCCTGGCCGTGGCGGTGCTTCTGGTCCTGGGCTCGCTGCCCTGCTTCGTCGGGCTGGCCGTGGTCATGCCCGTCCTGGGCCACGCCACCTGGCACCTGTACCGGCGCCTCGTGGCATGAGGGGAGGCGGCCGGGGCCCCGCGCCCCGGCCGGCCGTCAGGCGGCCTCGGGCAGGGTCGCCATGTCGATCACGAAGCGGTACTTCACGTCGGACCGGATCATGCGCTCATAGGCGGTGTTGATCTCGTCCATGCGGATCATCTCGATGTCCGAGGTGATGCCGTGCTCGCCGCAGAAATCCAGCATCTCCTGCGTTTCCGCGATGCCGCCGATCAGCGAGCCGGCGAAGCTGCGGCGCTTGAAGATCAGGCTGAACACGGCGACCGGCAGGGGCTGCTCCGGCGCGCCCACCTGCACCAGCGTGCCGTCGCGCTTCAGCAGGCCGAGATAGGCGTTGATGTCGTGCTGCGCCGCCACGGCGTCGAGGATGAAGTCGAAGCTGTTGGCCTCCCTGGCCATCGCCGCCTCGTCCCGTGACAGCACCACCTCATGCGCGCCGAGGCGCAGCGCGTCCTCGACCTTGCTGGCGGAGGTGGTGAAGAGCACGACATGCGCGCCGAAGGCCCGGGCGAACTTCACCGCCATATGGCCGAGTCCGCCCAGGCCGACGATGCCGACGCGCTGGCCGGGGCCGACCTTCCAGTGCCGCAGCGGGGAATAGGTGGTGATGCCGGCGCAGAGCAGCGGCGCCACCGCGGCGAGGTCCAGCTTCTCCGGCACCTTCAGCACGAAGGCCTGGTCCACCACCACGGCGCGGGAATAGCCGCCGAAGGTATGGCCGCCGCCGTGCCTGTCGTCGCCGTTATAGGTGCCGACGAAGCCGCGCTCGCAGTACTGCTCCAGCCCTTCCTGGCAGCTCGCGCATTCGCGGCAGGAATCGACCATGCAGCCGACGCCGGCGAGGTCACCCACCTTGAAGCGAGTCACGGCATCGCCGACCGCCGCGACGCGGCCGACGATCTCATGGCCGGGCACGCAGGGATAAAGGGTGTTGTGCCACTCGTTGCGGGCTTGGTGCAGGTCGGAGTGGCAGACGCCGCAATAGAGGATGTCGATCCGCACATCCGTCGGGCCGGGATCGCGGCGCTCGAAGGTGAAGGGGGCGAGCGGTGCCGTGGCCGCTTCCGCGGCATAGCCGGTGCAGGTGAACATGCGGATGTCCTCGCACGAAGAAGGCAGGGGAAAGGATCGCGGCCGCCCTCGTGGGTGGCGCGGAGGAAAAGGCGGCAAAAGAGCGCGTGCGGGGAACTTGGCGATGGGAAGGGGTTTTGGCCAGATCTCCCGGCGCCCGGATGGGAGGGGGAGGCGGGCTGATCAAGGGAAGGTGATGGGCGGCGGAGCCTTCCTCCCAAAGGGCGGCGAACAGGCGAAGGGCCGCCCCGGTGCGGGGGCGGCCCTGGCGTTGTGGAGGAGACGCCCGTTCAGGCGAACTGGTTCATCGTGTTGTGGGCGCCGCTGGCCTTGAGCGCGGCCTCGCCGGCGAAGTACTCCTTGTGCTCGTCGCCGATATCGGAGCCCGCCATGTTCTGGTGGCGGACGCAGGCGACGCCGCGGCGGATCTCCTGCCGCTGCACGTCCAGCACGTAGCCGAGCATGCCCTGCTCGCCGAAATACTTCTGCGACAGCGTGTCGGTGGACAGCGCGGCCGTGTGATAGGTCGGCAGCGTGATCAGGTGATGGAAGATGCCGGCGCGCTTCGAGGCATCGGCCTGGAAGCTGCGGATGCGGGCATCCGCCTCCTCCGCCAGATCGCTCCCGTCATAGTCCACGCTCATCAGCTTCGCGCGGTCATAGGCGGAAACGTCGCGGCCTTCCTCCTTCCAGGCATCATAGACCTGCTGGCGGAAGCTCAGCGTCCAATTGAAGGAAGGCGAGTTGTTGTACACCAGCTTGGCGTTCGGCACGACCTCGCGCACCCGGTCCATCATGCTGGCGATCTGCTCGACATGCGGCTTCTCGGTCTCGATCCAGAGCAGGTCGGCGCCGTTCTGCAGCGAGGTGATGCTGTCCAGCACGCAACGGTCCGCGCCGGTGCCAGGGCGGAACTGATAAAGGTTGCTGGGCAGGCGCTTCGGGCGCAGCAGCCTGCCCTCGCGGCGGATCAGCACGTCGCCGTCCTTCGCCTGCCCGGCGGTGATCTCCTCGCAGTCCAGGAAGGCGTTGTACTGGTCGCCGAGATCGCCCGGCTCGCGGCTATAGGCGATCTGCTTGGTCAGGCCGGCGCCGAGCGAGTCCGTGCGGGTGACGATGATGCCCTCCGGCACGCCGAGCTCCAGGAAGGCGTAGCGGATGGCGCGGATCTTCTGGATGAAGTCCTCGTGCGGCACCGTCACCTTGCCGTCCTGGTGGCCGCACTGCTTCTCGTCGGAAACCTGGTTCTCGATCTGCAGCGCGCAGGCGCCCGCCTCGATCATCTTCTTCGCCAGGAGATAGGTCGCCTCGGCATTGCCGAAGCCCGCGTCGATATCGGCGATGATCGGCACCACATGCGTCTGGTGGCTTTCCGCCCTGGCCAGCAGCTCCGCCGCCTTCGCCTGGTCGCCCGCGGCCTGGGCCTTGTCATAGGCGCGGAACAGGTCGTTCACCTCGCGCGAGTCCGCTTGGCGCAGGAAGGTGTAGATCTCCTCGATCAGCGCGGGGACGCTGGTCTTCTCGTGCATCGACTGGTCGGGCAGGGGGCCGAATTCCGAGCGCAGCGCCGCCACCATCCAGCCGGAGAGGTAGATGTAGCGCCGCTCCGTGCCGCCGAAATGCTTCTTCACCGCGATCATCTGCTGCTGGGCGATGAAGCCGTGCCAGGCGCCGAGCGACTGGGTGTAGAGCGCCGGGTCCCTGTCATAGGTCGCCATGTCGGCGCGCATGATGCCGGCGGTATAGCGCGCGATGTCGAGGCCGGTACGGAAGCGGTTCTGCAGGCGCATGCGGGCGGCGGATTCAGGGCTGATCGCGTCCCAGGTGCCGTGCCGGCTCTCCACCAGCTTGCCGATCTGCTCGACATCGTCGCGATAGGCGGAGGCGCCGCCACGCGGGCCCGGGAAGCCGCCGCTCAGTCCATCCGGTGCGTGGTTCGGGAAGGGCATGTCTCTGTTCCTGCTGTCGTGAAGGCGTCTGCCGTGGTGGCCGTGGCGCGGCCCGGAAGGGTCAGCTGTAGTGGAGGTCGTCGTGCACGGCGCTGCTGGGCGTGCGCACGCTGGCCGCGTCGGCCACCAGGCGCTCGGGCCGCAGGCCCACCGGCCCTTCCTCACGACGATCGTTCGCCCAGTCGTGGTTGTGCACCAGGCCGTCGTCATAGGTGTTCTCGTCCCGCGGCTGCGCGGACGCCGCGTCGCTGGCCGGCAGGTTCCGCGACTGGGTCACGGCGGGGATGGTCTGGGTCTTGGTGGTGATGAACATGGCTTCGGTCTCCCTCTGATCTGAGAACGACTTCTCGTCGGACATAGAACGTCCGTCTCGCCTCGGAGGGAACACCGGATTTACATCCGGCCTTGTAAAGCTGTTACATGATTTACTGCTGATTTATTCAATGAGTAAACCCTGTAAAGAAATGCACTTCTTGGCCGGGAGGTATGGCCGGATGCCGGAGAGTGGCTGCGGCCGGTTCCGGAATGGTGCGGGGCAGCACGGAATCCGCGTTGACGCCACCAGCCATCGCCATCCATCCTGTTCGCGGAATGTTGAGCCGACTCCTCCCCGTTGCGCGACAAGCGCTGCAAGCACAGCCGGTCACGGCCTGTGCCGAGGGGATGCGTGTGACCTGTCCGGGCCCCGGCCCGGCACAGGGCGGTGGCCGGAGACGATCCGCCTCCTAAGGACCCGACATCCGCAACCCTCAGCAGGCCCCGCCGACATCATGTCGCGGGGCTTTTTCTTTGCCTTCGCCGAACGGGAGTTCCGCGTGGAACCGAGCATCCCCCTTGCCCTTTTCCTTAAGGCTGCAGGCTTCGGCCTGGCCGTCGCCGCGCCGGTCGGGCCGATGAGCCTGCTCTGCATGCGACGCTGCCTGGGGCAAGGCTGGCAGGCCGGGCTCGCCACGGGGGCGGGGATCGCGCTGGGCGATGCGTGCTACGCTCTGGTGGCGGCGTTGGGGCTTTCCGGCTTGTCGGGCTTCCTGCTGGCACAGGAGAAGCCGCTGCACCTCGCCGCCGGGCTGTTCCTGCTCTATCTCGGCCTGCGAAGCTGGTGCCGCCGCCCCGCCGAGACCGCGCCCGGGGCGGTGCAGGCGCGCTCCTGGCCCGCGCTGGCGAGCGCCTTCCTGCTGACGCTCACCAACCCGCCCACGATCCTGATGTTCGCGGCGATCTTCACTGCCCTGGCGCCGCGCAACGGATTCGACATGGCCACGGCCGTCCTCACCGTGCTGGGCGTCTTCGCCGGCTCGATGCTCTGGTGGTGCGGGCTGGTCGCAGCACTCACCCGCCTGCACCACCTCCTCACCCCGCGCGCCCGCCTCTGGATCGACCGCCTCGCCGGCCTCGTCCTGGCCGGCTTCGGCCTCGCCACCCTGCGTCGGGGTTTCTGAAAGGATCAGGCCGGGGCCAGAGGGGCTCTGCCCCTCTGGACACCCCGCCAAGGGACGTTAGTCCCTTGGAACCCTGTGAGCGCTCCGCGAGGAGGGGGATGGTTCCGCCGTTTCGCCAGATGGCGACGGGTGTCCTGTCCCCCCTCCTCGCGGAGCGCTCATGGCGGGGTCTCGGGGGGATACTATCCCCCTGAGCGGCCCCTCCTTCAACAAAGGGTCCGGGAGGCAGAGCCTCCCGGAGCGCCGCGTCCGATCCCCTCAGAGCGCCGACAGGATGGCGTGGCAGACGCGGTCGGCCTGGGATTCGTCGAGATAGGGGTGCATCGGCAGGCTGAGGATGCGGGTGCAGAGGTCCTCGCTGACCGGCAGGGCGCCGCCGGCGTGGTGGCCGCGATAGGCCGGCTGGTGATGCAGAGGCAGCGGGTAGTAGATGCCCGTGGGCACCCCGGCGGCCTTGCAGGCCTCCTGGACGCGGGGGCGGTCGGCGGCCTCCGGCAGGGTGATGGAATAGAGGCCCCAGGCGCTCCCGGCACCGGGGCGCTGGGCCTGGGTCTGCACACGGTTGCCCAGGCGTTCCGCATACCAGCCGGCGATACGGGCGCGGCTGCGGAGTTCCTCCTCGAAAAGCGGCAGCTTGCAGAGCAGGATGGCGGCCTGGATCGTGTCGAGGCGGCCGTTCATGCCGGTGCGCAGCACCTCGTAGCGCTGCTTGCCCTCGCCATGGGTGCGCAGCGAGCGGTACAGCTCGGCCTTCTCGTCGCTGTCGGTCAGGATGGCGCCGCCATCGCCGTAGCAGCCCAGCGTCTTGGTCGGATAGAAGCTGAGCGCCACCGCCCCGCCCCAGCGGCCCAGGCGCTTGCCGTCGAGGCTGGCGCCGAAGGCCTGGGCGGCGTCGTCGAGGGCGAACATGCCTTCCTCGGCGCAGATCGCCTCGATGGCCGGCCAGTCGGCGGGCAGGCCGAAGAGGTCCACGCCCACCACGGCGCGCGGGCGCAGCTTGCCTTCCGCCTTCACCGTGGCGATGCGGCGCTTCAGGTCGGCGATGTCGATGTTGAAGCTCCGCGGGTCCACGTCCACGAAGACGGGGGTGGCGCCGAGCACCAGCGGCACCTCGGCGGTGGCGGTGTAGGTGAAGGCGGGCAGAAAGACCGCGTCGCCGCGGCCGATGCCCTCGGCCATCATGGCGATCTGCAAGGCGTCGGTGCCGGAGGAGACGCCGACCGCGTGCCGGCAGCCGGCGAAGGCGGCGAGCTGCTTCTCCAGCTCGTCCACTTCGGGGCCCTGCACGAAGCGGCCGGAATCCAGCACCGAGGCGATGCGGCGGTCCAGCTCGCCGCGGATCAGCGCCTGCTGCGCCTTCATGTCGAAGAGGGCGATGGGGCGGGGGGAGGACTCGGAAGCGGCGGTCATGGCATTCCAGCTGGCTGGGGACCCGGCCCGGTGGCCCGGCCCCGTTCGGGGAGTGCGGGCCCGCCCCGGTGCCGCCGGGGGCGGCAGGGGCTGGCCCTATGCGGGGACGATGTAGGCCCCGCCGCCCCCGGGGGCCAAGTCACCCTTCGTATCGCCCGGCAATCTTGCTCCCGGCGTCCGGGGCTGCGGGCCGAGGAAGCCCGCCTGTTCCTCCCGCATCCCGCTGAGCGGCCAGGAGGCCGGAGGGGGCATGGCGGGTGCCGGGGCCGGCCGGGAAAGGCCGGGCTGGCGCAGGGCGCCGCGCGTGTCCACCACCAGCCGGGCATGGCGGCGCACCAGTTCCAGCGGCATGTCGCTATGGGGGGTCACGATCACCACCGCATCCTGCCCGGCCAGCAGGGCGGGGGTGAGGTCCTGGCTGCGCAGCTCCGGCGCCGTGCCGGCGAGGCGCCGCGTCACCGGGAAGCGCGGCACCAACGGGTCGTGGTAGGCCAAGGCCGCGCCATGGCCCTCCAGGATGCGGAAGATCTCCACCGCCGGGCTTTCCCGCGTGTCCGGCACGTCGGGCTTGTAGGCGAGGCCGAGCAGCAGCACGCGGGCGCCGCGCAGGGTGCGGCCACGCGCGTCCAGCGCGTCGCGCAGGCGGTTCACCACGTAATGCGGCTGGGCATCGTTCACCCGGCCCGCCAGCTCGATGAAGTCGCTCGGCACGCCCAGTTCCCGCGCCTTCCAGGCGAGGTAGTAGGGGTCCACCGGGATGCAGTGGCCGCCGAGGCCGGGACCGGGGCGGAAAGGCATGAAGCCGAAGGGCTTGGTGGCGGCGGCGTCGATCACCTCGTGCACGTCGATGGCCATGGCGTGGCTGAGGCGCTTGAGCTCGTTCACCAGGCCGATGTTCACCGCGCGGAAGACATTCTCGTAGCACTTCGCCAGCTCCGCCACGGCGAGCGAGGAGACCGGCACGACCGAGCCCGCCACGGGGGCGTAGAGCGCCTCCCCCACGGCGCGGCAGGCCGGCGTGGCGCCGGCCACCAGCTTGGGCACCCGGCCCACCGTGCCCTCGGGGTTGCCGGGGTCCTCGCGCTCCGGGCTGTAGATGCAGAAGGCATCGCGGCCGGCCTGCAGCCCGGCCTCGGCCAGGACGGGCAGCACGTATTCCTCGGTGGTGCCGGGATAGGTGGTGCTTTCCAGCGAGAGCGCCTGCCCGGGGCGCAGGAAGGGCCGCAGGGCGCGCAGCGTGTCGCGCACGGCGGACAGGTCGGGCTCCTTGTGCGGGCCGATCGGGGTGGGGACGCAGATCACCAGCGCGTCGCAGGCCGCCGCCGCCGCCATGCCGGCATGGGCCTCGATGCTCGCGGCCGCCACGCGCGAATCGGCGATGCCGTGGACGGGCGAGCGCCCGGCCCGCACCGCCGCCACCTTGTCCGGGTCGATGTCGAAGCCGGTGACGCGGAAGCCCGTCTCGGCATAGCGCAGGGCCAGCGGAAAGCCCGCATAGCCCAGGCCGATCATGCCGATCCGGGCCTGCCGCGCCTCCAGCCGCCGGATCAGGCCGCGGGCGCGGGAAGGCAGGAAGGGGGCATTCATCGCGGGCCTCCATCGGCCCGCCGTATGCCTGGGCGGGCCGCTCCGGCGACCCGGGGAAGGGTCAGGCCCCCCGCGCCGCCGCGTGATGCGGGTCGTGGTCGAATTCCGGCACCAGGCGCGAAAGCTGCGCCAGGGCCTGCTTGGGCTGCCCGGCGCGGCAGGCGGCGGCGATCTCGTCGATCGCCCGGCCCACCAGTGCCGGATCGGCGGTGCGGGGCGTGGCCACCAGCAGGCCGGGGAAGCGCGTCGGGTTCGGCGGCTCCTGCCCGTGGAACAGCTCCTCGTAGAGCTTCTCGCCCGGGCGCAGGCCGGTGAAGCGGATCGCCACATCCTCGTCCGGGCGCAGCCCGGCGAGGCGGATCATGCGGCGCGCGAGGTCCACGATCTTCACCGGATCGCCCATGTCGAGCACGAAGATCCCGCCCTCGCGCAGCTCCGGCGGCTGGTCGGCGCGGTCCTCCGCCCCCACCACGCTGGCCTGGAGCACCAGCCCCACGGCCTCGCGCACCGTCATGAAATACCGGCGCATGTCCGGATGGGTGACGGTCAGCGGCCCGCCGCGCTCCAGTTGCCGCCGGAACAGCGGCACGACCGAGCCGGTGGAGCCCAGCACGTTGCCGAAGCGGACGGTGACGCAGCGCATGCCGCCATGGCCGCTGGCCGCTCCCTGGCGGGCCTGCATGTCGAGGCCCTGGCAGTACATCTCCGCCAGCCGCTTGCCGGCGCCCATCACCGAGGTCGGGTTCACCGCCTTGTCGGTGGAGATGAAGACCATCTCGACGGCCCCCGCCGCCCGGGCCGCGTCGGCCACGATGCGGGTGCCCTGGGCGTTGGTCAGCAGCCCCTCGGCCGGGTCGTTCTCCACCATCGGCACATGCTTCAGCGCCGCGGCGTGGAAGACCAGCTCGGGCCGGGCCTCCTCCATCAGCCGCCGGATGCGGGTCTCGTCCCGCACATCCGCCAGCACCGCCCGGCGGGGCACCTCGGGGTGCAGCTCGCCCAGCTCCAGGTCGATCGAGTAGAGGGCGAACTCCCCATGGTCCAGCAGCGTCAGCATGGCGGGGCCGAGGCCCGCCACCTGCCGCGCCAGCTCCCCGCCGATGGTGCCGCCGGCGCCCGTCACCAGCACCCGCCGGCCCCGCACCAGCCGGGCGATGCCCTCGCGGTCCAGCGGCACCTGGGGCCGGTCCAGCAGCTCCTCGATGCCGATCGGGCGCAGCGTGATGCGGCGCTCCGCCCCCAGGGGCCCCCCGTCCGGGCGCTGCCGCTCCGGCGCCGTGGGGTCCAGCGCGGTCGGGCGCGGGGCGCGGCGCACGGTCACGCCGTGGCGGTCGGCCGCATCCAGCAGCGCCTCCAGCTCCTTGCCCGAAACGTCGCTGCCCACCAGAACCAGGGTGGCGGGCAGCCGGTTCTGTTCCCGCAGCCGCTCCAGCACCTCGTCCGCATCGTCCAGCGCGCCCAGGATCGGCACGCCCAGGATTCGCCGCCCGGCCTGCCGCGCCCGGGGCGCCAGGATGCCCAGCACCCGGAAGCCCGGCACGCGCTGCGCCGAAAGGGCGCGCAGGAAGAGGTCGGCGGCATCGCCGGCGCCGGCCAGCATCACCGTGCGGGCCGGGGCTTCTCCCGAGGACAGGGCGCGGGCACCCCGGTAATGGGTGTGGCGCATCCGCACCGCCATGCGCGCCGCGCCCAGCAGGGCGACCAGCGATCCGGCATGGAGGAAGGGGAAGGCGATGCTGGGCGGCCCCCAGCCGCGCACCGGCCCGGCCACGAACAGGCCCAGCGAGAAGAGCGCGGCCATGGTCACGGCGGCGGCCAGCACGGCCAGCATGTCCGGCAGGCCGGAGAATCGCCAGTACTGCCGGGCCAGCCGCAGCGGCACGGCCCCCAGCAGGAAGGCCCCCAGCCCGCCGATCAGGGCGGGCGGCCACCACAGGGCCGGTGGCCAGTCCCCGGGTGCGTCGAGCCACAGGGCGAGCGGCAGGGCCGCCGCCGCCAGGGCGAGGTCCACGAGGAAGTTCAGCAGGATGCGTCTGGGCGCCATCCATCCTCGTCTAGCCCCTCCCGGGGAGGGGGGCCAAGCGCCCGTAAAGGCCGGTCAGACGTTCGGCTTCCGCAGCCCAGCCGTAACGCCCCAGGGCGGCCTCGCGTCCCGCCGCGCCCATCCGGGCGCGCAGGGCGGGGTCGCGCAGGGTTTCCACCGCCGCCGCGATGGCACGGGGGCAGGCGGTGTCCACCAGCAGGCCGCAGCCGCTGTCCCGCACCACGTCGGCGACCTCGGTGGCGAAATCCGGGGCGATCACCGGCAGGCCGGCCAGCATGCAGTCGAACAGCTTGTGCGGCAAAGCGAGGCGGTGGTTCTCCACCCCGGGCTGGAACAGGACGAGGCCGATATCCGCCCCGGCCAGGGCCTCCAGCGCCGCCGGCTGCGGCATCCAGCCCAGCCGCTCCACCCGGTCCTCCAGCAGCAGCAGCCGGGCCAGGGCCAGGAACTCCGCCTCGCTGCCATCGGCGAAGCGGCCGATCAGCCGCAGCCGCGCCTGCGGCGGGCCCAGCGCCAGGGCCTGCAGCATCTCCTCCGAGCCGCGGCTGCGGGTCAGGCTGCCCAGATGCGCCAGGACCAGCGGGCCGGGGGCGTGCCGGCGGGGGGCGAGGGGCAGGGGCTCGGCATAGTTGCGCACCGCGGCCAGCCGGGGCGCGGCGCGGAAATCCTCGTCCAGCCCGTCCTTGGCCACCACCACCGCATCGGCCCGCGCCGCCATGGCGCGGCAGGCCCGGCGGATCGCCGCCCTTGCCAGCGGCGCCAGCACGGGACGCAGCGCCCGGGGCAGGCGGTGGTCGAGGCGGGAGGGGTAGTGCTCGTGGACATCGAGCACCACCCGCGTGTCGCGGCCACGCGCGGCGATCAGCGCGGCCAGCCAGGAATCGGGCTCCGAGGCATGCAGCACCGCCGCGTCGCAGGCGCGGGCGCGGCGGGCCAGGGCGGGGATGCCGAGCAGCCGCCCCAGCCAGCCCGGCCGGCGGCGATAGGGCACGAGAAACACGCCGCGCGACTGTGCCGGGGGTCGGGCCGTGACGCCGGAGGCGGGCTGGGGGCAGAGATGCCACACCCGCCAGCCGGCGGCGGCCAGGGCGGCGCCCTCCTTGCCGACGACGCGCACATCCTCCGGCGGATGGGCGGCGGACAGCATCACCACGAGGGGCGCCGATGCCCTGGCGCCGGCGCGGAGGGGCGAGGGGGCGAGGGCGTTCACGCCGCCACCCCCGGAGCCATCCCCAAGGAAGCGCCCAGGCCGGGCAGGGCTTCGCGCAGATGTGCGACCATCCGCGCCCCGGCCTGCCCGTCCCAGAGAGGGATCGGCCGGGCGGCGGGCCAGCGGCCCTGGAGGACCTCCTCCACCGCCCCGGGCAGATCCTCCGGCCGGACCAGCCGGTTGGCACCGGACAGCAGCGTCACCGGCCGCTCGGTGGAAGGGCGCAGGGTCAGGCAGGGCAGGTCCAGCGCCGCCGCCTCCTCCTGCAAGCCGCCGCTGTCGGTGGCGACCAGCCGGGCCCGCGCCATCAGCGACAGGAAGGCGCCGTAGCGCAGGGGCGGCAGGCGCAGGATGCCGGGGGGAAGCGTCAACCCCTGCGCGTCCCCGAGGGCGGCCCCAAGGGCGGCCAGCCGTGCCGCCGTGCGTGGATGCAGCGGCCAGACAAGGGGCAGGCGGCGCGCGGCCTCGCCGGCGGCGCGCAGCAGCGCGGCCAGCGCGGCGGGGCTGTCCACATTGGCCGGGCGGTGCAGGGTGAGCAGCCCGTAGCCGCCGGGCCGCAGCCCCCCGGGCAGCGGCAGCCGACGGGCGGCGGGCAGGGCGCGGAGGAGGCTGTCCACCATCGCATTGCCCACCGCCCGGACCGTCCGGGGGGAATGTCCCTCGGCCAGGAGGCGGGCGGCCGTTTCCTGGTCGGGGGCCCAGAGGAGGTCGCTCACCGCATCGATGGCGCGGCGGTTGATCTCCTCCGGCATGTCGCGCTCGCCGCAGCGCAGCCCAGCCTCCAGATGCGCCACGGGGATACCCAGCTTGCGCGCCGCCAGCGCGGCGGCCAGGGCGCCGTCCACGTCGCCGGGCACCACCACCAGGGCGGGGCGGCGCGTTTCCCAGAACGCGGCGCAGGCCATCAGGGTGCGGCCGGTCAGCTCGGCATGGCTGCCCCCGGCGATGCCAAGGGAGACGTCCGGCGCCGGCAGGCCGAGATCGGCCAGATGGTCGCCGAACATGGCGGCGTCGTGGTGCTGGCCGGTGTGCAGGATCACCGGCCGTGCGCCCATCGGATTCTCCCGCAGCGCGTGCCAGAGGGCGGCGATCTTGGGCAGGTTCGGCCGGGCGGCGGCCACCAGGTGCAGCTCGGGCAGGCGCGGCCCGGGCGGAGGGGACGGGGCGGGCCCTGGCGCGGCGGGGGCGGGACCGTCCGGCAGGCGGGTTTCCGGGGCCGCGGGGGAGGCGGGGCGGGGCATGGCGTCAGGCCGGGGCCAGGGCGGGCCGGGGCAGCGGCCGCGCCGCCGCCTCCGCCACCGCGCAGAACTGCCGGACCTGCAGCCGCCGGTCCCAGCGCCGCTGCGCCTGGGCGCGGGCGGCGGCACCCATGGCGGCCCGCAGCCCGGGCCGGGCCGCCAGATGCGCCAGGGCTTCGGCCAGGGCGCGGGCGTCGCCCGGCGGGGTGGCGATGCCGCTCGGCCCCTCCGCGACGATGCGCGCGGCGCGGCCGGCGAGGTTGGTCACCACCGGCAGTCCGGCGGCCAGCCCGTCCATCAGCTTGTTGGGCGCCGTCCATTCGGCGAATTCCGGCACCGGGGCGAGGCAGTGCAGCGCCACCTGCGCACCCGCCAGCAGCGAGGCCAGCCGGGGCTTGGGCAGCGGGTCCAGGAAGCTGACATTGTGCAGCCCCCGCCGCGCCGCCTCGGCGATCAGGCGGGGCTTCTCGGCTCCCTCGCCGACCAGCAGGATGCGGAGGCGGCGCTCGCCGGCCAGGTGCAGCTCGGCCGCGGCGTCGAGCAGAGCGTCGAGCCCGTTGGCGCGGCCATGCGCCCCGGCATAGACCGCGAGACATTCCCAGGGCGCCGCGCAGTCCGGACGCCAGGGCGCGCGGTGCGGGCCGAAGAGGTCGAGGTCGCAGCCATTGGGAACCACGTGCAGGCGCGACGGATCGGTGCCGCGCGCCCGCGCGGTGTCCGCCATGCCCTCGGTCAGGCCGATTACCGCCGCCGCCCGGCGGCAGGCGGCATCGGCCAGGACCTCCATCCCGGCCAGGGCCCAGCCCGGGGCCTCGCCCATGGCGCGCGGCAGCTCGGGCCAGGGGTCGCGGATCTCGAAGACGAAGGGCGTGCCGCGCAGGCGGTTCGCGGCCAGCGCCGGGACCGCCACGGTGAGCGGGGTGGAGGAAGCGACCACCAGGTCCCAGGGCCGCGACAGCGCCAGACCCGAGGCCGCGGCGGCATAGCGCCCGAAGGCCAGCAGGCGCCCGGCCCTGTCCTGGGCATTGCCGCAGCGGATGTCGAACTCCATCAGGCCGAAGCCTGCCGGGCCGGGTGCGCGCCCCTGCCGGCGGCCCAGGCAGAAGCGGCCCTCCAGCCCGGTCTCGGCGCCGTCGTAGCGGCCGCAGGCCAGGGTCACGTCATGCCCCCG